>JAURPT010000156.1 GCA_030836535.1 Alphaproteobacteria bacterium | reverse complement strand
GCAAACCTATTCAGCAGAAGAGAAGATACGCATTGTGCTGGCAGGACTTCGGGGCGAGGAGAGTATCGCCTCTCTGTGCCGTCGGGAAGGCATCGCAGAGAGCCTGTATTATAGTTGGTCAAAGGAGCTCCTGGAGGCGGGTGAGCGCAGTCCATTGAAACACACGGTCAATGTGCCACCCATGTCGACCGTTACAATTGAGTTTGAAGCCAATGAAACCCGCGACTGGTTCTTTCACTGCCATATGCTCTATCACATGGCGACGGGTATGGCCGCTGTCGTTTCCTATGAACAGACGAGCCAGGCAACTGACAAAACACTGGTTGCCATCAGCAAGGACAGGCACTGGTATTCATTTGCAGATATTGGTGTGCAGTCGAATAAGCTGCATACGCGCCTGTGGTCGTTGAACGGCCATGGCGAGGCCTCAATTGAAGGGGAGTATGACTGGAAAGATGACTATGAGGTGGAAGCCCGATACAGCCATTTCCTGGTCCTATATGCCGAGCTGTCCGTCGGTTTAAAGGCCGAGGGTCATCATGACGAGAAGCAAGAACAGGCTGGTCTAATTGGCCTGCGTTATGTTTTGCCGATGAATATCGAGGCAGAGATGGAGGTCCATACAGATGGCCATGTGTTGTTTGAGTTGGGGTCTGAACTGCAATTGACGGACCGGGCCAGCCTGGAATGGCACTGGAATTCTGACAACGAATATGAGCTGGGGTTGTCCTATGCGCTTTCCAAAGCCATTAGTCTGACCGCATCTCATGGCAACAGGTTCGGTACTGGTGCTGGGTTGATGCTGTCATTCTGACGCAAATAGGGGGAGCTTTTCATCTATTCGGTTCGTTCTATCCGGAAACGAAAAGGCCCAGCATGTCGCCGGGCCTTTAACGTGAGTATGTCTCGCTACCCTACAGGGCTGGCTCGAGTATACGGGCTGTTGCCTGGCCAGTTTTGGGAATGTCTTCCGCCTTGATTTCGTAGCTCAGATCATTGACCAGATCACGATAGATCACACCGCCCTTCATCACGGTCAGCTTGCTGTGATCCTGCATGACGCGGATGTCGGCAATTGGGTCACCATCAACAACGACAATGTCGGCGAATTTGCCGGGTTCCAGTGTGCCTACACGATTCTCAGGGTCCGCAGCCGCCCCACCATATTGCGTGGCGCAGAGCAGGGCCTTGCCCGGTGTCATGCCGAGGATATCGACAAACATTTCCAGATCCTTGGCATAGGTGCCATGCGGGGCAATGGAAATGCCGTAGTCGCCACCAGTCATCATACGAATGTCGCGTTCCAGCATCATTTCTACAGATTTGATGGTGGCCTCGATCTGGTCGTCATAGCCACGGTCTGTCACCCACTGGCGGGTCAGGCCGATGCTGGCATGGTGGTTCACCAGACCCATTTCCCAGGCAATGCCCGGGCCAACGAATACACGGTCGCGGGCTTCTGCCAGCAGGTCGGCGGCTTCTTCGTCGAGGAAGTTGGCATGGCCGATATAGTCACACCCAGCGCGAACGGCCTGTTTTACACCCTCTGCAGAGCGGGAGTGTGTGGCCACCCGCATATTGCGGCGGTGGGCTTCATCCACAATGGCGGCCACTTCATCGTCATGGAAGGCCAGCTCGTCACGCGGGGCGTGATTGGAGATGCCTTCACCATCGATGAAGATCTTGACCACATCTACATTCAGGTATCGTTGCTGGCGTACGGCCTGGCGCAGGTTCCACGGGCCATCGGTAATCAGGCTTAGCCCGCCGACACCGCCGGAATCCACGTTGGAAGACGTCACGCCAATGTCTTTACCGGCTGCTGCCAGACGTGGACCGGGGATTTTGCCGGAATTGATGGCTTCCCGCAGGGTGATGTCGACCTTGTGGACCGAACCAAAGCTCAGGGCTGACGTAAAGCCAGACCCCAGCATGATGCGTGAAGACCGCACACCTGAAAGGGTGGCTTCTTCCGGTGTGGGGCTGCCCAATTCGAACGGGCTACCATCGGTGAAGGACAGATGGGCATGGCATTCGCTCATGCCGGGCATGACGAACTGGCCATTCACATCTACCTGTTCAATGGCGGGGTCAACGTCGCCGAGGCCGGCAGCAGGGCCAGCATAGACTATTTTGTCGCCCTTCACGTGAACTGCACCGTCTTCGATGACGCTTTCATCGACGCCGATAAACAGCTTGGCGCCTTTGAGGATCAGTTCCTTTTCCATTCTTGTCTCCTGTTCAGGTCGTCCACGCTTCCCTGACGATTGTAAGTCTCTAGTCTTCGAAAATCGGCATCACGCGGGGCGTGCCGTCTTCATGGTAGACCGGCTGATCTTTGGCCACGAGATACATGCGATTGCGTGATTCCACGATATTGCAGGAGCCGAGTGCCTCAACCATGCGTGCATAGGTCGGGTGCTTGAAGTGTGCCTCCATAGCTTCTTCACTTTCCCAGCGTTCGTAAACCTGGATGCAGTTGGGCACGCAGGGGTCAGCGGCAAAACAATAGGATTCGCAGCCTTCTTCCTGTGTGCGGGTATCCCACTGAATGGGTGCACAAATTTCGATGCAGCGGTCGCGATCTTCCTGGTTTTTAAATTCCAGTACGGCTGAAATCAGAATCACGTCGTTTCTCCCTTATTGGATGATTCTTGCCCTAAGTCGGCAAAGCTTAGCCACACCCAGTAGAAAAGTCATCACCGCAGGTAATCGAACTGATCGAAAAATTCCACGGTGCATATTCAGTGCAGAGGTAGATCACACAATCAATGGGTTAATCATGTCTGGTATATACAATTAAAAATTGAAATTATAATTTCGATATGTATCTAATGCGAGTGTATAATGGGCCAGCCGGTCGGGGGAAAAATGATTGAGGAAGAAATTGAGGGCGTTTTAACTCGTTTCGATGAGGAAAAAATTGTTCGTGAAACGGACCTTGACCGGAAGGCAGAAGATGACGGCTTGCAGCACAAGCCGGGTTCGCAAAGTAGTTCGATTACATTGGCTGAGCAGTCCATAATTGACTACCTTGGTGGGCTTGTCGGCGCCGACAGGACAGCCGCCAAAGCGCAAATCAGTTCATTTCGCGACAGTATGTCATGCAATCAGTTTTATGCTCGCATCGCTGACATTGAACATCTGGATGAAAAATTCGAGGCCGAGCTTGCCAAGTTGAAGGTACAGCACGCCAAAGAACTACAGACACAGTATGAACGCGAGCGTTCATTGGCAAATGGCCTGCGAATCTTCCGGCGTGAAAACAAGCTACAGGATCGCCCGGCCAAAACGCGCAAAAGTGCACAGATTCATTGGAGTATCGTCTTATCAATGATGGTTACTGAGGCAATCCTGAATAGCTACTTCTTCTCCATTGGATCTGAAATGGGATTGATCGGAGGTTTCCTGATCGCCGCTCTATTGTCTTTCCTAAATGTTGTCGTCGCCTATTGGGCGGGATCCACCTGGCTGCCAAAATTTAATCATGTTGAGCCCAGAACGAAGGTCGCCGGCGTCTTCGTTGTGACCATTCTGGGGCTGATTTGCCTGGTGATATCACTCGGGGCGGCGCAATACCGCGTTGCGTTGGAAGCCTTTGTCGAGACGGACGGCACACTGTTTGAAGCTGACCGCCTCGCAATTGATATGCTTTATCGCAGTCCATTCAAGCTGGAGTCTATCCAAGGCTTTTTCTTGCTAACCGCAGGCCTCGTGATTGCTACCAGCGCATTCTGGAAGGCGTATCGCTATGACGATCCTTATCCGGGTTATGGCGAATTGACCCGTACTCTTCATGACTCAGAAGATGAGACATCACACAAAGAAGAATAGTTCGTCGGTCTGATCGAAGGCGCGAGCACACAGATCTCGACCAAGTTAGACGAATTAGACCACCAGGTTCGGCGCTGTTTTCAAGACTACAGATCGCTGCTGGGCGCGTGCGAGGTGATGGTCAGCGAGTTTGATAAACATGTAAACGCTGCTGTGACAATGGCCCGTCAATTGGCTGTCCGTTACAGGTGTTTTAATGCGGAGGCACGGGACGACCCGAATAATGTACCCGCCTGGTTTGACAAACCACTCGAGGTGGATTTCTCTGACTTGCTGCTTGTTGAGAACTTCGACGCTGAAGAGCAGCGGTTGGAGCAGCAAGAACAGAAGCTTGCCGATGTGCACCGTGAACTTGTGCCTCAAATGCGGGAAAGGCTTTTGGCCATAAAGTCCGAGGAATTCAAACAGCTACCACAATGGTTCGTTGAATGCGGTGCGCGAAGGGGTACAAGCAATGCCTCTGGGTAGTCGGGCGGGTGATAAGAAAGTCAGGGATAGAAACCTGATATTTGGCGTGCTGGCGGCGGTGATTGTACTGATCGGTGCCAGCTTGACCTGGATACTGGGTGCTGACGACGAGGTAAAATCAGCGGATTGTTCTGATTCCAACCATTTGGCTGGTCATACCATCGTGGTTCTTGATCGTACGGATCGACTGACATCCAACCAGCAGCGATACATTGTTGCGCGCATGCGTCGCCTGGTCGGCGTGAATAGCGATGGCGATGTCGTGCAGGGGGAAGGTGCGCTAGGTGCTGGCGAACGTCTGACCGTGTTTGAAGTATCGCCGGGTGAATTTGGCGGGCTCTCGGACCCTATTCTGTCCATCTGTCGGCCACGAGACGGATCAAAAGCCAGTGAATTATACGAAAATGGCAGACTGATTGAGCGGCGCTTTGAGCAACGATTCCTCAAACCGTTTGAGGCATTTTTGTCGACTATCAAAGGTGGAGGCCTTCAAGAGTCGCCAATCTTGGAAACACTGTTCGATATCGCTGCGCGGGATGACTTCAATGCCGAGGTGCTTAACCGCCGCCTGTTGATTTTTTCCGACATGTTGCAGCACAACGAAAATCTGTCCTTCTACAGGGCAGTGCCGCCGCATGATGCTTGGTTGACTTCATCTTACGGCCGACATTTGCAGCCGAAAATGGGCAATGTGACCGTTGAAATTCAAACTCTGCTGCATTTGCAAGACGCGCGTGGCGCTCAGCAAGACAAAGCACTGATATCGTTCTGGGCGCAGTATTTTGATGAGGCATCCGGCCCCGGTTCCCTGCGGATAGAAAAGATCAGGGATTAGCAACATGAAGGCGTTAAATACGGATAGCCTGAAACAACATTTTGTTTCGGTTATGGGGGCGGGCACGGGCCTCATCATCATTTGCCAGTTTGTTTTTGGAGCCGCATGGCTCGGTGTACTCTGTTGCGTGATGCTGATGATCGTTTATGGCGTCGTCTTCGTTCGGGTTGAACATCAGTCAGAGCAACTAACTGATCTGTTTGCTGATAGCCTTTATTATCTAGGCTTTCTATTCACCATCGTTTCGCTTGTTTCGGCGTTACTGGTTTTTGGAAACCAGGACCAGCTCAGCAGTGACGATGTTCTTTGGCAATTTGGGCTAGCGCTTGTAACAACCGCACTGGGTCTTGGAGGCAGAACCTATTTTGGTCACTTTGCTGCAAGGAGTGATGATCCGGAACAACTGGCGCGCGATACCTTGTTGGCTGCCTCTGCCAGCTACAGCCAGGAACTCACGGCGAGTGCTGGGCTAATCAAAAAGGCACGGGTTGACCTGGAAAAAGATCTGGACGGCATTGGCAGCAAACTGGCCCAAGATTTTGCCAATATTGCAGATGAAGGGAAGAAGGCTTTGGTTGCCACCTTCGACACCCTTGAAGATCAGCTTGTGGATGAAGGCGAAAAGCACATCGTTCGCATGACCGATAAGGTTGCTGCAGCAGGCGCAACTCGTCTGAACGCCATCATGGAGCAGCTCGACGAAAACCTGGGTCAGGAAGCTGCCCGGTTTAGGCAGTCTGCAGATGCTCTTTCAGCAGCGGTGGCGCCGCTTAAACAGTTGGCAGAGAGTTTACAGAAAGGCGCGACTAGTCTGGAACATCTGGATCTGTCTGCATCGGAGGAGTTTGTTCTGCAGGCAAAAACTGCCGGTGAGGGAATGCGAGCATCTGTGGAAGGAATTCAGGCAGCAGGGACCGTGATCAGCGCTACGCTGGATGTCGCTGATAAGCTTCGGCAGTCGGTTGATGCGTTACCCAATTTACAAGAGCCATTGGCCGATGTCAGCAATACCTTGACCGGCGTGAGCGCGGATATCAGGAATTTTGGGAAGGCGTTACAGGCGCCGGATGCTGCAATGGAGAAACTGGCGAAATTTCTGCAGGACTTGGTAACAAATAGTGATGAATACCTTGGGCAGACGGATGATTTGTCCGCAAGAGCAAAACAACACCTACAGACTATCGGTGCTCTACAGGCAGATATGGAGGCGCAAGCCCAAAAAGCTCTGGATGCCCAGGCCGCTATGAACAAGGCATTGGTCGACAGTGCCGTGTTGATCCGCAAGGAGCTTTCCTGATGGTGCAGCGGCGGCGGGTGAAAATCCGATCATCAGAAATTATCTGCTTGTCGATGACCGAACTAATGCTCCTGGTCACATTCGCTTTGCTGGTTGTGATTGCCATTGCCTTTCGTGATCTCTATGCAGCCCAGCAAATGGCCGAAGGGTTGGAAGGCTTCACGCCCGAAACGGTAGGGCGTGTCAACGAGTTGGGTGTGGATAGCCGGGAAATCATGGACATGCTGTATCCGGAGCAATCTGCGGAAGCCGACAATGGACCAGATGCACACGCAGCGTTGAGTGCGGCTGAAGCACTCATAGAGCAGCTTAAAAAAGACCTTTCAGACCCAGCCGTCCAGGATGTGCTCGCAAAATCACCTTTGCCGGATATTTGGTCGACTCTGGTGACGGCGACAAATGAAGCCGCTGAAGCTGCCAGGCTGAAGTCCGAAATTGCGGAGTTACTAGAAAAGAATGAGGAACTTGAGAAAGAAAACGACCTTCTGACCGTGCTAGCAGATACAAAAGGCGTTACCTGTTCGGAAACAAGAGTTTCCTTGGGACTGTGTGAAGACCGCCTGGATACATGTTCATCTCAAATGGGGGCCTTGTCCCGCAGTTGCGGTGGGACGCACCCACCTTGTTGGATGCATGAAGACAGCATCGACTATGTGTTGGATGTCTATGTTTTCGACACGGCGATTACGGCACGGCCTGCGTGGAAAAAGAAAGGCAGAACGCAGGAGGTCGCTGGGATCATGGGGCGGCGGGTTTCTGAAGAGTTGGAGACCTATTCGCATACAGGCTTTTGGCAGCATTTCGAGGCGTTTTTGCTGGATGGACGGTCTCAAAGCCCCCAGTGCAGGCACTATGTTCGCGTGTGGGACCGCACTGGCAAGTACTCAAAACGCCAGTGGCAGTCTGGGCTGGAAGCCGTCGAGGCCAATTTCTATAAGTTGCGTATGCGATGACTTCGGTAACAGAGGTCGAAGAGGCAATCAAAGATATGAATTGCGCCATCGCTGTTGCGTTATTGCGTAAGCAGGGACTGATTTTTGCTGGTGTCATGCCAGCAGATATTAGGAGCCTTTCAGTCGATCAAATATATGACTGGTGCCTGGGGCAAGTAGAGCAGCTAACAATTGGTGTTCGGGGTTGGATTCATAGGATTTGGCTTTGGATCAAATCTATCAATAAGAAAATGACTGAGGATCAAAGAGTATACAAAACATTTTCTTTGTCCTTTGCCCTAATAACAGCTGTCGCAACTCTAGTGATCTTGTTCTTGACCGCAGTTGCCGTCTGGCTGGCGGCAATGAGTTTCTGGCTGTTGGTGCAAGACTTCTTAAGAGAACCAGAGCCCTCACAGGACTTTACAAAGCCCACGCCGGAACTTCTTATCCCGCTTTAGGTGCCATTCGCGGCTCATGGCTTCGCCTCGGGTGTTATATCGCTCGGCGTAGAGAAGCACCCACTGCCTGCCACGGGTAGACTTGGCGCCCGTACCGTCATTATGGGCGGCCAGGCGTTTCTTCAGGTCGTTCGTCCAACCCACATAGGTGCGGACATCCTCGTCTTTGCGGCTACCCAACACATAGGTGAAGCATGGCTCGGGCGTTCTGGGTGTTACCTTTCTTTTCGGCGCTGGTTCTTTGGCTGTTTCCATTTGGGCAGACTTCTTTATGCTGGCGGCCCATGAGCGATTATGGACCTGACATTTCACTGGATAACCCGGCCTATATTGACCCGACTGTACGCCTGTTTGGCAAGGTAACAGTCGGCGAGGGCAGCAGTTTTTGGCCGTATTCCGTCGTGCGATCAGAAGCACGGGAGGTGAAGATCGGTCGATACACCAATATTCAGGATCATGTGATGATCCATATCGGCTATGAAACGCCGACCATCATTGGTGACTATTGTTCGATCACACACAATTGCGTCATCCATGGCTGTACCATCGGCAATAACTGCCTGATTGGTATCAGCACCACGATCATGGATGGCTGTGAGATAGGCGATAATTGCATCATTGCCGGTGAGTCGTTCCTCAAGGAACGAACTATAATTCCTGATAATTCCATTGTGATGGGCACGCCCGGCAAGGTCGTACGGGCACGGAACATGTTCCGTGAAAACCGCCGCAATGCCTTGTCTTATTACCGCAATGCGCTGGGTTATGCCGAAGGGAACCACCGTGTGTGGTCTGGCCCACCCAATGAAGAAGATGCACAGGCCATACAGGCCGCCTGGGATGACCTTTATGGTGACCAGGAAGACTGAACCAACCAATTCGAGAATCTAGAGGAAGAGAAGATGCGCGCCTGGGGAGCAAAAACATTCGGTGAACCACTTGATGTTCTGGAGCTGGAAGACAGAACCCTGCCGGAACCACAAGAGGGGCAGATTGAACTCAAGGTCAGCTGCGCGGGCGTGGGCCTGCCAGATGTGCTGATGCTGCAGGGGAACTACCCGGCCGTTGTTAAGCCACCGGTCGCGCCCGGCCAGGAAGTGGTCGGCACGGTAACCAAAGTAGGCGCTGGTGCCAATTTTGAAGTCGGCCAGAAGGTGATGGCCTCGACCCTGTTTGCCTTTGGTCAGGGCGGTTTTGCAGATTATTGCCTGGGCGGCACCGCCATGACGTTCCCAATGCCTGAAGGCATGTCGGACGAACAAGGTGCCGGTTTCATTGTGCCTTACCACACGGCCTATGTTGGTCTGGTGCAGCGTGGTGAACTGAAAGAAGAGGAAACCCTGCTGGTGCTGGGTGGTGCCGGGAGTTCTGGCTCTGCGGCCATCGTGCTCGGCAAGGCGCTGGGCGCAACGGTGATTGCAACGGCGAGTTCTGAAGAAAAGGCTGACTTCTGCCGCGAGTTGGGGGCGGACCATGTCATCAACTACTGTGAAGAAGCCATTCGCCATGAAGTCAACCGTCTGACGGACGGTGTCGGCGCGCAGATTGTTTATGATCCCGTTGGCGGTAGTGCTTACAAGGAAGCCACCAAATGTATCGCCCAGCATGGCCGTATCATTTTCGTTGGCTATGGCAGTGGCTCCTGGCCCGAGGTTGACCCCTTGCATGTGGTGCTGCGCAGCTATACGCTGATCGGTGCCTTTGCAGGCGCGCGTTCGCCCGAAGAAATTGCAGAACACCACGCCCATATGATGGAACTGTTTGAAGCAGGCAAGCTGTGGGTGCCAGTCGACAAGGTGTTTGACTTTGACGAGACCCCGCAGGCCATTGAGCGGGTGAACAAGGGCGACATGCTTGGCAAGGTCGTCGTGCGGGTCGGCTAGTCGAACCGCAGGCGATAGCCATTCTGTTTTAACCATTGGCGGTGCTGGTCGAGGTCGGGCAGCACCGCTTTTACATGGGCCCAGAAGCGGGGGCTGTGGTTCATCTCACGCAGATGTGCCAGCTCGTGCACAACGACATAATCCACAATGTCAGGCGGGGCGATCATGATCCGCCAGTTGAAGCGGATAGATCCATCTGCTGAACAGCTGCCCCAACGGCTCTTATAGTCGCGAACGGTCAGCGGGCCGGGCCGAACATTCATGTGATCTGAATATTGTTGAACCCTTGCGCGTAGATGGTTGTGTGCTTCCTGTTTCGCCCAGGCAAGCAACCGGGTGCGCGTCTCATTCGGGCTCCCTGTGCCTAAATTGATCTGATCGTCCTGCAAGCTTGGCCAGCCATTGGCCTCTTGGGACACAGCAAGAGTTGTTTTTCGCCCGAGCCAGGTGAAGGTGCTGCCGTCTGTATAGGCGCAGGGCTCGAAAGTGGGCCGAGCGGCGTCTTCGGCCAATGTCTTGCGAATCCAATTGGCTTTGGCCGCGAGAATGCGGTCTATATCACCCTGCGTGGCGCGTTTCGGGACTACCAGCTGCATTTGACCATCCCGCAGGCGCAGGCTGGCCGTTTTTTTGCGGTCGGTGCGAATAATCTCTATATTCTGGTGGTTGGGTTGCACGCGCGGCCGGATCCATTGGTTCATGGGGAGAGCAGCATGGACGTCACATCACCTGTTCTGCAAGCAAAGCGTTGGGCCTTGGGCCTGATTGTTTGTCTGTTGCCTGTGTTGGGCGCCTGCAGCGAGGTGACAACGGAACATTTTTTGTCGGCGCCAAACTCAACCAGCGCCGATAAAGGTCTCTCTGGTCAATGGTACCTCGCGGAAGACGATCAAACGTCACTTCTCTGGATCCGTGAGCCTGAGAATGGCCTGTTTGAATCCCGTTTTATGATTCTGGACTCGTCGACCGAGACCGGCACAGACCCTGACATTTCGCCCATGGACTTTTCCTTTCATACCAGCAGGGTAGGGGATCATTCCTATGCCAATATCACCGCGATGAACTGGGTGCCAGATGATGAAGATGCTGAAGAATCAGAGCGGTCGATCGGACGCTGGATTTTTCGTTATCGTCTCGGCGAAGTCGATACATTGGAAATCCGGGTGATGGACGCCGCCAAGGCTAAGCAGTTTGTGGAGAAAGGCAGGCTCAGGGGACAAGTCTTCGACCGCCAATATGACACGGAGGTACGCCTGTCCAACAACGCAGAGGCATTGCGAGCCTTCTTGGCCAACAACCCACCTGATGCGATTTTCAGCGATGACGCGATCGGTCCGTTCCGACGGATGACTCTTTCTACCGCTGAGTAGGCCGATTATTTTTATCGTCGACCATGCTCATGACATCGTCTGAGGCATCCGCGGGTGCAGCAATTTCGACAACGCGTTCATCGACATCGTCATATTCCAGTCGCAGGGCGCGGCACATGGCCGCATGCATGTCATAGAGGGCGGTGATGTAGGTCAACTCAAAGATTTCGAGGTCCGACAAGTGTTCTCGCAGCGCGTTGAAGACACCGTCTGACACGCGCCCGCTTTGAAGGACCAATTCGTCCGTATAGGCCAGTACGGCTCTCTCTACCGGGCTAAAAACATCGCTGGCGCCCCAATGGGGAATGGCCTGGATTTTTTCCTCGCTCATGCCCACGCTGCGGCAGGATTTGCAGTGTTGGGAAAATACGAATTGGGACCCGCGGGCATAACCGGCACGGGTCTGGCCCAGTTCGCGCAATTGCGGGTCCAGCTTGCGGTCCGGGTTGCGGTACAGGCCAAAGCCATCGACAGCATGTTTGAAGATGTCGGGTGACTGGGCAAAAACCGACCACCAATTACCCGGCGTGCCTGTGGCCGTGCCAGGTTCATCGATCGGGTCGCGATCCCCAAACAAGTTCTGGAATATTTGCTCTGCAAAGGGGTCAATTTCCGTGCGGGGCACTTGAAGAAGTCTTGGCATCTGTTCCTCCCAAACATGACGTATCTAGGTATGTAGCAAAGTGAACAGCTTTTCACCAAGGCTGCAACATTTTCCAATGGATCAAGATCGGGAAACCTGTTTTGATCGGACCACAAATCGGGAGGAGTACTGAGAATATGAGTGATTTTGACAAACGCGCCGATAAGGAAATTATGGCGGCATTCCCGCCGGGCATGGACGATATGTTCAATGCCATTGGGCCCGAAACAATGGGGCCCATCCGGGAAGCCGGGGCCATGCAGTTCGAGATGTTGAAATCGCAGATGCCACCATTCCCTGGCCGCGAAGAAAAGATCATGATCCCCGGCCTGAATGGTGCGCCAGACGTGGCCATATATCTCTACCAGCAGGACGACTGCATTCAGCCGGAAAGCGTCATGATATGGCTGCATGGTGGCGGTTATGTGCTGGGCCAGGCGCAAGATATGGCATCATTGCGTTATACGCCGATGATGACGGTAATCTCGGTGGAATATCGCATGGCGCCGGAATATCGCTCACCCGCTGCGGCAGAAGATGTCTG
Organism: Alphaproteobacteria bacterium; assembly: GCA_030836535.1. Classification (GTDB taxonomy): domain Bacteria; phylum Pseudomonadota; class Alphaproteobacteria; order SMXS01; family SMXS01; genus SMXS01. The sequence continues at coordinate 42,413 of JAURPT010000156.1, read as the reverse complement.
TGCGACGATCGATTGGGTCGTTGCCAACGCTGAGGAACTGGGCATTGACCCAAGTCGCATCATTGTTGGTGGCGCCAGTGCCGGCGGTGGCCTTGCCGCCAGTGCGGCGTTGATGAACCGCGACCGCGGTGGTCCGGACCTGCTGTATCAATTGCTGATCTACCCGATGATTGACGACACCCACGACACGCCGTCGGGCAATATGGACCTGCCGGATATCGTCTGGAACCGCCGTATCTCGATGCTGGCTTGGGACATGTATGCCGAAGAAGGCGGGGCTTCACCCTACGCAGCGGCTGCGCGGGCCGACGACCTGAGTGGCCTGCCGCCAGCCTATATCATGGTGGGTGACCTCGACCTGTTCCGGGACGAAGATATTGCCTATGCCAGTCAATTAAGTGCCACGGGCATTGCCGTGGACCTCGCTGTGTTCCCCGGTGGGCCGCACGGCTTCGATATGTTTACACCTGATGCAGCACTGACAAAGCGAGCACTATCGCACCAGATGGATTGTCTGCGTGCTGTGCTGGGCATCAAGGCAGGAGAGTAGACCATGGCGCGTGTACCACTGGTAAAGCCGGAGCAGGGTGCTGGCCCCATTGTGCAGGAAATGTTCGACTGGGTGACTGAGATGGAAGGGGATGTGCCCAATCATTTCTATCTGGAAATGAACTTCCCGGAGCATTTCAAGGCCAAGCTGGGCGCCACACAGGTGCTGTGGCAGATGGGCGAACTGGACATGCCGGAAATTCAGCATGTCGGCATCGCCGTCTCCAAGGCCAATGAGTGCCAATATTGTACGGCGGCCTTCTGTACCATCCTGAACTACGGCCTGGGTGCCGATGAAGACGAGACGAAGACATTTCTGGATGAAGGGACGGAGGCTCTGGAAGAGGGGCGACTAAAAACGATCGTCGACTTTGCCCTGAAGGTGAATATGAGCCCGCATAGCATTGAAGATGAAGATGTTGACGGTTTGCGCGCCGTTGGTTTGGGCGACAAGGGTATCGTGCAGCTGGTGCATCTGGTCAGCGACTTTTCATCCTATAACCGGCTGAACACCGCCCTGCAGACGGATTATGATTACAGGGACATGTGGCGGACGGTGGCCTTCAACTGGTCACGCCAGCCGGGCGAGGCCGAAGGCGACAACACCAGGGGCCTGCGCTAGATGCCTCTATTTTCCGACAGTTTGTCATTTGAACAAGGCGTGTTATAAAAGGGTCATAACAACATGACGAAGTGCCATCTGGTGTAGGGGATGGCTGGGAATACAAGATGACGGGTATCACACACAAATTCAGTGTCGTGACAGAGGAATGGGAAAGCCATGATGCAGCGGAAGCTGCAGAAATGTTTATGGCTGCCTTTCTTGAAGACCTGACAGACGAGCAGCGAAACGAGTTGTACCACGCACTGTTTGATACAGAGCTGGCCACCCGTCTTCGTCTGCGCAAGGATATTCCGCCGCGTGTTTATGAGCTGTATGAAAGCGCGCTGGCCTATGCGCGTAAATTTGGCGACCTTTATGGCAAACCCGCCAATGATAGCGGCAATATTGTTTATATTGCACCGGTCACAAGCTGACCTGACATTGCTGCGGGATTAAATGTCCCGGATCCCGTAAAATTCACGCTTTGGCCACAGGAAGTCTATTCGTGTGCGATGGATTTTCCAGTCGCCATCTTCTTTCTTGTAGATGTCGTCATAAATACCAAAGAGGGTGAGGGGGTTCTCTGCCCCTTCATCCACATTCAGATTCAGCTGGTACCAGCGGCCATAGGCTTCATCTTCATTGATTAGGCGGATCCAGGGGTTTGTGACGGCATGCATTTGTGAGTGGATGGCCCGGCCACTGTCATACAGAAAGCGGTGGTAATTATCGCGAATGGATTGTTTGCCAACCCAGTCGCCACCAAAGCCTTCACCAAATTCGCAAATAGCATCTTCAGTGAACAGGCTGATCAGGTCGTCGAGCCGGTTGCCGTCGTAATAGTGCGAGTAGAGATGGCGAACATTCTTGATCTCTTCGATCTCGAGCAGTTCTTCAATTTTCATCATATCCCCCAGGAAAATGTGCAGCAGAGCCTAGCAATGTCGCCTGAGGCGTATAACTGTCGAAATCCACAGGTTCACAACACTTGTAAGCCGAAGGGTGTGCGCCTAGGCTGGGTCAATCGAACAATTGAGGGGGGATTTAAAATGGCAAATGTACTGATTACGGGCGCTGCACGCGGCATCGGCCAGGAACTGGTGCGGCAATATGCCGCGAATGGAGACAGGGTGTACGCCTGCTGTCGTAACCCAGGTGGCGCTGACGTGCTGAATGGCATGGCCGCCGAAAGCGGTGGTCTGATCAGCGTCCACGATATGGATGTTGGCAGTGAAGATTCGATCAATGCCTGTGCCAGTGAAATTGGCGGCGTCGCGCTTGATATTGTCATCAACAATGCCGGTGTGGTCGGCGGTATGCACCAGGCGATGGGCGACATGATTGTCGATGACTGGATCGACGCCTTTCGCGTCAACACAATTGGGCCGTTCCTTGTGGCACAGGCCTTCCATAGTAATTTGAAAGCTGCTGACAACGGCAAAATCATGACCGTAACCAGCCAGCTGGGCGCGACGACGTGGCCGATGGGCGGCATGCATTCCTATTCGTCTTCCAAGGGGGCGGTAAACCGGGTGATGATTGGCGTGGCCATGGATTGGGCCGATGACGGTATTTCCGTCGCACTCGTGCATCCTGGCTATGTGCAGACAGATATGGGTGGCCCTGCGGCTGAAATTACGCCGGAAGAAAGTGCATCTGGCATTCGGTCCGTTATTGACGGCATGTCGATGGACAATAGCGGCAGCTTCTATAAGTGGAATGGCGAAATCCACGCCTGGTAGGCCTGCCGGGTGAATATTTCGGTATTTTGAGGTATACTCTCTTCATCATTGGCAGGTGCGAACCCCGGTGATGGAAGGGAGGTGCCGTTATGGCGACCCTCAGAACAATTATGCTGTCATTGCTGTTTGCAGCACCGTGTGTGTTGTTATTGCCTGATACACCAACACAGGCCCAGGGTACGGTTGTGCCCAAGGCTGTTGAAAGGGTGATGCGCGAACGGGCTGCATCAACTGACAACGAACGCTATGCCAGCCGGTTTCAAAGCGCAGCCGGGTTTGCCGCTCGCGCTGCAGAGGCCATGGCAAAAGACCCCCAGGATAATGAAACGGCTGCCCGCGAAATGAAAGGCGCATTGACTGTATTGGTGGATGCCGCCTGGGAGGGTGCAGACGTCAAACAGATCGCTGGTGACATTGGCAATTATCTGGTTGATCTGGGCGCCTTTCATGAACGTGGTCTGCGTCGTTTGCGAGGTCTGCTGGACCTGCTGGCTGCTACACAGGCAGCCAAAGACAGCACAGATATGGCTTCGATGTCACAATCCTTTGCCATTCGTGAACTTGTTATTGCCTTGCACAATGTAATCGACAGTGGCTGGCATGACTTTTGGCATTGCATAAAGGCGTTGCGTTGGTTGATCGAGGCTGCGGGGTCAGGTGCCTACCACAAGGATTTGATTGAGCGGTTCCTGGCTTTTGTAGATGAAGAAGACTTCAGCGAAGAGGCCCGCGGCCGTATTGCCCGTATGATCGAAGACTTCGTGAAGGGCGTGTGCGACGGGTCGATCAAAGGGCGCGATTATATTGATGCAGAAAATCGTATTCGAGACGCCATTCGCGATGAAGGCCGGCGCATTGGTGCGGCCCGCAAGGCTAAACACCGCAAAGAAGTAGAGGAACTGGAACGGGCTGAAGCGGCCGCCGTACGAGCATCCCGCTATGGTGCCGATGCCGAGACCAGAATCTATTACGGACCAACAATCTATGGCCCGCTGGTGCGGGATATTGATACAGACAAGTGGAAGCCGGTGATCACGCCGCCGATCCGACCACCGGAGATCGTGTATAAAGCAGGACCAGCTGCACGCGCGGCGCCAGCAACAGCTTCAACGCCACCACAGACACCGATGGTCCCGCCGCCACCCGTGATCAGTGCGCCGCCACCGTCGGTACCCGAACCGGTGACACCGCCGCCAGTTACACCACCACCCATTGGCCCTGAACCGGTGATGCCTGCCCCTATCGGGCCCGAGCCTGTTATGCCTGGTGTCCCCGTAACACCGCCACCTACACCACCGCCTGCGCCGCCAGCACCAGCTGGACCGCCACCCGGTCCGCCGCCTATGATAGGGCCGTTCTAAAGGCAGGAGGGTTTATGTGTGGTCGGTTTTTCCGTGATGTTTCCTGGGCGACATTGCGGGAGTGGTACAATTTATTCGCCGAGACAGCGCCCAACCTGCAGCCGCAGTTCAATATTGCGCCGACCCACGATCTGATGATCATTGGTAATGCCCGTGTCCAGGGTGACGGTACGCGGCGAGAATTTCGCTGGGCCCATTGGGGGTTGATTCCTCCCTGGGCGAAGGATGCCAGCCTGGCCGCGCGTATGATCAATGCTCGATCAGAGACGGTAGCAGAAAAACCGGCCTATCGGGCCGCCTACAAACGACGGCGTTGCCTGATCCCCGCCAGTGGCTTCTTTGAATGGCATACAACAGACCAGGGCAAGCAGCCTTATGTTGTGCGCCCATCAGGCGGCGAACCCATGACCTTTGCTGGCCTGTGGGAAGAAAATGAGGAACTGGGTGTGCGGTCCTGCACCATTTTGACACGGGCGGCGAATGATACGCTCAAGCCAATCCACCATCGCATGCCAGTTGTATTGCATCCCGATCAGTTCGAGGTATGGCTGAATCATGATGCATCGAAAGAAGCAGTGCAGGCCTTATTGGGCCCTTATGGCTATGACGATTTGTCAGTGTATCCGGTGAACCGGGCCGTGGGGAATGTGCGCCACGATGACCCCGAAAATATTGTGTCCATTAACCAGGATGATGAAGAAGGCTAGGCCTTGCCGATCAGCGTTCTTTGTGAAAACCTTGGCCGATTGCAATGGCTGGGGAGGCTCTTGTGCACAAAACGCTGATGAAAATTATCTCGAAGATCAATGTCTTCGTATATCGGCTGGCCAATGGCAAACTCATGGGGTCGTTGAAAGGCTCACCCATTTGCCTTGTGACCATGAGGGGCCGCAAGACCGGCAGGCGCATTACCATTCCGCTGATCTATGTCGCGCATGGTGAAAATGTTGTGCTGATTGCTTCACAGGGCGGTGCACCAAAACACCCGGTCTGGTATCACAATCTTGTTGCAGACCCTGAAGTTGAAATTCAGGCAGGCTCCGTTCGCAGAGCCATGAAGGTGCGCCAGGCCAGTGATACTGAAAAAGCCGAAGTCTGGCCGCATGCCGTCGCCGTTTACAGTGAATTTGATGACTATCAGGCCAAAACGGATCGCAATATTCCCTTGCTGATCTGTACTCCCAGCGGCACCTAGAATAGAGGACTAGCTGAATGGAAATTACACCACTTTGTTCGATGATGGGCGCCCGTATTGAAGGCGTAGACCTGACGGCTGCCCGCGACAATGCCACAACAGACGCGATACAGCAGGCTTTGGTCGATTATGGCTTCATTGTCTTTCCTGATCAGCACATCACACCGGAAGAACACATCGCCTTTGGTGCTCAATTCGGGCCGCTCAATGTGCACCCCCATATGGAATCCCTGGAGGGTCACCCGGAAATCCTGAACATCAAGAAGGAACCGGAGGAAACTGCCAATTTCGGTGGCGGCTGGCATACGGATTTAACCTTCCTGGAAGAACCGCCTTTAGGCTCTATTCTTTATGCGCGGGAAGTGCCACCCCTGGGGGGTGATACGCTCTACGCCAATATGATTGCAGCCTATGACGCGCTGTCTGAAGGCATGAAGGAGATGCTGGAGTGCATGGTGGCCATTCACTCGGCTTCGCGCATCTATGCGCAGGGTGGCGTCTACGCCAATGACAAACACCCGGCAAAGAACAAGGAAGAACAGGCCGCGCTGGCGACCTGCGAGCATCCTGTCGTGCGCACGCATCCGGTCAGCGGTCGCAAGCTCTTGTTCGTAAACCCTTCATTTACGCTGCGCTTCAAGAATATGCGGAAGTCGGAAAGCCGCCCGATCCTGCAATATCTCTACAATCACTCAACCACTGCAGAATTCGTTTATCGGCATCAATGGACAGTGAATGATGTGGCCATGTGGGATAATCGTTCCACCCAGCACTACGCGCTGAATGACTATCAGGGGCACAGGCGCGTGATGCATCGGGTGACCGTTGATGGTGACCGGCCATTTTAGAACGAGGACTGTTTTGAACGATCTTGTGCAAGAGCTTGCGGACAAGCAGGCCATTACTGAAGTTATCTATACTTATGCCCGCGGGCTGGACCGTATGGATAAGGACATGACCCTGTCCTGTTGGCATGAAGGCGGGACGGACAATCATGGTGCGCTGTTCAACGGGACGGCAGAAGAATTTGTGACATGGCTGTGGCCCATCCATGCAGCCATGGAACTGACCCAGCACACGATTAACAATATCCTGATTGAACTGGATGGGGACCGGGCAGGGACTGAGGCCTACTACACTGTCTATTTGCGCACCAAAACCGATGACGGCTTCACCGATATTGTCGGCGGCGGGCGGTATTGCGATACATTTGAACGAATTGATGGCAGATGGGCCATTCGGCACCGGGAGAGTATCGGTGAATGGGTGCAGACCATTGAAGTGGGCGCAGTCGATACGGGCGATGACATCCCGCCCAGCGCGCCGGATAATATGATTATTGAGCCGCGCCGAGACCGGCAGGATTATTCCTATTCATTGTTGAAATATATCGGCATAGGAAAAGACAAAAAATGATCACAACAACTTCCTCACCTGCGCTGACACCGTTTCGGCAGAACCGTTTTCTGCAAATACTGCTCGGGCTCTATGTCCTGTTGTGGATCATTATGGCGATCCGCCCTGTCTATCCGACAGACTGGGCGATTGAAAATGTGTTGGTCGTGTTGTTTGCCATCTATGTCTGGCGCAACCACCGCAGCCAGCCTTTCTCGGAGCTGTCCTATCTGCTGATCTTCATCTTCATGGCGTTGTATTCAGTGGGAGCGCATTACACCTATGCAGAAACGCCCATGGGCTTCTGGATGCAGAACTGGTTTGGCTGGGATCGCAACAATTATGACCGGGTGGTGCACGCCTCGTTCGGCCTGCTGCTAACCTATCCGCTGCGGGAATATGTCATTCGCCATTCACCCATTCGCGGCCGCTGGTTGTTCATCATGGTCCTCGCGCTCAGTGTAGCCGCCAGCGGTATTTATGAGCTGATTGAATGGGCGGCGGTGCTGATTGTCAGCCCGGAGGCGGGAGAGGCCTATCTGGGCACCCAGGGTGATGAATTTGACGCGCAAAAAGATATGGTACTTGCCAGCTTTGGCGCACTTGTATGCCTGTTGATCACACAGGCGTTTTCTGATGATTCCGTACACGCATAAGGGAACGTAAAATGCCGGATAATGATGAATGGTTGGCCCAGGTCACCGAAGAAATCCTTGAGCCTGGCCTGCCGATTATCGACCCGCATCACCATCTTTGGGATCGCAATGGCGATACTTATCTGTTGCGGGAATTGCGCCTGGATACAGATAGCGGCCACAACATCGTGGCGACGGTGTTTGTGGAATGTTCGTCGATGTATCGGGCAGGGGCACCAGAGCATATGGCGGTTGTTGGTGAGACAGAATTCGTCAACGGTATCGCGGCCCAGAGTGCCTCTTGCGAATATGGCCCCATGCGCGCCTGTGCGGGGATCGTCTCAACAGCGGACCTCAACCTAGGGGCCGCTGTCGATGAGGTGCTGGAGGCCCATATTGCGGCGGCGCCGGAGCGGTTCCGGGGTATTCGTCATGCTGCTGGCTGGGATGCGGATCCCGGGGTGAAGAATTCTCATTCCAACCCATTTGAAAACATGATGCTGGACAGCACCTTTCGGGAAGGCTTTTCCCGGCTGGCCAAGTATGACCTTAGTTTTGATGCCTGGTGCTATCATCACCAGATCCCGCAATTGACCGATTTGGCGCGGGCGCATCCGGACGTACCCATCATCTTTGACCACTTCGGTGGGCCATTGGGCATCGGGCCTTATGAAGGCAAACGCGCAGAAATACTGGAGCAGTGGCGCAAGGATGTGGCTGAGCTGGCCAAGTGTGAAAACGTCTATGCCAAAATCGGTGGGGTAGCTATGGCTGTGAATGGCTTTGGCTTTCACAAGAATGCCAAGCCTGCAACATCTGACGAGCTGATGGATGCAACACGTGCCTATTACGACCACTCCATTGAGGTGTTCGGGTCGGAGCGGTGCATGTTCGAAAGCAACTTCCCGGTCGACAAGGTGTCCGTGTCCTATGCCGTTCTGTGGAATGCCTTCAAGAAGATGGCCGCAGGCTATTCAGAGGCGGAAAAGACGTGGCTGTTCCACGACACGGCGAAGAAAGCCTATCGACTGGAACTCTAGGCGTTACAGGCAGTTATAAATCGCTTCAACCAGTCGCAGGGTGCGTGGGTCGCCCTGCAGGTTAGAATGCATCTGGTTCATGGTGTAACCGACGCTGAGCTTGGCTGAGGGGTCGGCAAAAGCCATGGAGCCACCAAATCCGCTATGGCCGAAACTATCTGCATTGGGGCCGTACATGCCGCGTCCGTTGCGGCTGAAACCGGCCGCCCAGCTTGCTTCCAGGCCGAGATTACGGTCAACGCCATTGCATTGTTCTGCTGTGGCGCGTTTGATGGTGTCGCGCCCAACGATCTTGATGCCATCGACGGAGCCGCCATTGGCAAACGCGCTGTAGAGCCGAGCCAGACCATTTGCGGTGCCATGCCCGTTGGCGGCGGGTATTTCTGCCGCACGCCAGCCCCGATCATGGGGGAATTCCGGGTCAATAGGCGGGTTGGCCATGGTGGCAATGACATAGTCCGGCGCGTTGTCGCTAACCAATTGCGCAGGCTGGGGTGGCTTGATGACAAGGGAGAGGCGCTCTTCAAGGTCTTCGGGCAGCCCGACCCAGAATTCAGTGCCTAAAGGTTCCGCCAGTTCTTCCCGAATGAATGTCCCGGGCGTACGACCGTCGATACGGCGGATCAGCTCACCAGCGAGATAACCAAAGGTGACGGCATGATAGCCACTGCCTTCACCCAGCGGCCAGAATGGCTTCATGGCCGCCAGGCGGCGGCACATGCGGGACCAATTGTAATAGTCTTCAACAGTGGTCTTTTCGCGGAAGCCGCACAGGCCTGCCTGGTGGGATAGAAGCTGGCCGACGGTGACGTCGCTTTTACCCAATTGGGCAAAATCCGGCCAATATTGGGAAACGGGATCACGATAGTTCAACAAGCCCCGGTCAACCAGAATGGCGATGGCCATGGCTGTCACACCCTTGGTGGTGGACCACACATTGACCAGCGTATCGCGTTGCCAGGGACGAGATTTCTCTGTGTCAATATCGCCCGCCCAAATATCGACGACCGGCTCTCCCTTCAGGGTCACAGAAAGGCTGGCACCAACCTCAAGCCCTTCGGCGAAGTTTTGTGCGAAAGCGTCTTTGACTGCTGCGAAGGCATCTTGGGTGGTGCCATTCACTGCAATTGTGTCGTCCATGAATTTGATACTCGTGCCAGTACTGATAATTACTAAGGGTCTACCATAGTGTTAGGAAGTTTTACAATTTAGTTAGGCATGGTTGATGCTGTCTTTGGTCAATGGGTCTTGAGCATGGAAAATGCGCTGTGCCGCCACTCGTGCGAAGTCTCGTGTCATCGCCGTGCGGCGGGCAGAGGCGAGCGATAAAGCCGTGGAAGGGCGGATGATTTCTGCGCCGAAAGCATCAGCGATGATCAGGCCATGGTCGGCGGGCAGCAGGTCGGTCGGGAAGTCTGTATTCACGGCGAAATAGTAATCATCGGCCCAGTCGAGATATTCCTCCCACTTGGTGTCCACCTTGAAGTCGGTAGGGCTGGATTTCACTTCGACAATGGTAAACCGACCCTTGCGGTCTAACCCGGCTATATCAACACGCCTGCCTGTAGGTAGCTTCCATTCGGTAATCGTCTGAATGCCATGATGATACAGCAAGCGCCGTGTACCCTGAAGAATGGCGGTTGCTTCGGGAGATTGGCGGCCATCAACGGGGAGCGTGAAATCGTCTGGACCTGCCTCAGGCAAGACCCAGACTTTCCAGGGCGAACTGTGTAGTGCCTTTGTAATCTGCTTTGCCGTTGGGAGCCCGCTTCAGGTCGTCCCGCATCAGAATGCGCTTGGGTACTTTGTAACCGGCCAGATTGTCGCGCACATGAGCGCGCAATTCATCTTCGCCAGCATTGACCCCGGCATTCAGCTGCACCACACCAGTTACGGCATTGCCCCATTTGTCATCTGGTACGCCAACGACCAGGGCATCCTGTACTGCAGGGTGTTCCTTCAGTGTTTCTTCCACTTCTTCGGGGAAGACTTTTTCACCAGCGGTGTTGATGCAGACGGAGCCGCGGCCCAACAGGGTCAACGTGCCGTCTTTTTCCACGGTGCACCAGTCGCCGGGAATGGAGTAGCGCACGCCATCGATGGTCTTGAAGGTCTCAGCCGTTTTTTTCTCGTCCTTGTAATAGCCGACCGGGATGCAGCCAGCCCGTGCAATAAAGCCTTTTTCGCCGCTGCCTGGCTCAATTTCCCGGTCATCTTCCGAGAAGACTTTACAGAATTCCGTCACCTGGAATTTGGCCGTCTGTGTTTCGCCTTCTGCGGTAGTCAGGGAATAGCCGAAGCCCACGGCTTCAGAGGCGCCAAAAGAATCGCTCAGCGTAACTTCTGGAATGTGCTTCAGGATGCCCTGTTTGACCTCGCGGCTCCACATGGTGCCCGACGAGGTGATGGTTTCTAGCGAGGAGAGATCATACTTGCCGGGGTTTTCTTCCAATGTCTGTAGCATGGGTTTGGCAAAGGCATCGCCGACAATGGCCATGGCCGTGATCTTGTGCTGTTCCGCCTGTTGCAGCAGTTCTGCCGGGTCAAAATGGTTCATGGTGGGCAGGGTGGCAATGGCCCCACCACCAATAATGGCCCCCATGGCAGAAAACAACCCCGTGCCGTGCATCAGCGGGCAGGCGGGAATGGCTCTGGGCAGGCCGATTTCGATAAATTCTTTCACCCGCTCGATATGCTCTTCCAGTGTCATAGGTTGAGGGCCCATGACAGAGGCGGCGTCCAGCTGCGCCTGGCGCAAGTCCTGTACCCGCCACATCACCCCCTTGGGCATGCCGGTGGTGCCGCCGGTATAGATGAACAGCATGTCATCCGGCGACCGCTTGATGTCGAGATTACTGCCGTCGCCTTCGGTCAGGCTTTCATAGGCAATGGCAAAATCATTGGCCAATGGGGCGTGATTGTTGATCTCCACCCAGGCTTTCACACTGGGCAGCCGGGGCTGTAGTTCTGCAATTTTGTCAGCGAATTCAGGATCATAGACCACGACTTCGGAATCTGAATTATCGAAGATGTAGTGCAGTTCGTCTGTCTGGTAGCGGTAATTGACGTTCACATGCACGAGCCGGGCACGAAAACAGGCCGCGAGTGTTTCCGTATAGTTTGGCATGTTGCGCATATAAAACCCAACCTTGGCACCCGGTCCGATGCCCATCTCGATCAAATTACGCGCCATGGCATTGGTGCGCCGGTTAAATTCCGGCCAATAGATGATTTTGTCACCATGAATGGTCGCTGGTGCGTCAGCCGGGATCAGCGGGGCAATCGCATCGATCAGGTCCCCATGTTGCCATTCCATTGTGTCCTCCCCCAAGGATGTGTCTTCTGAAATATGAAATGAGACTGCCTGCTAATGAAGACGCCCGCAACAACAGAGTGCAGCTTGACAGGTAATGTCGGAAAGCAGACCTTAACTAAGCTGAATTTAGGGTCGGGAGGGAAGTATGGGCGACTTGCCAGTGGTGACGCATGTGTACCAGAATCACCATTTGGACACAACACGCTGGTACGACTTCAAACCGCGGCCAGATGATATTGTCGTGGCGACCTCGTACAAGTCGGGCACCACCTTCACGCAGACGATCGTGGCCAATCTTTTGTTTCCTGATGGCAATCTGCCTGCCCCAGTGATGGACTTCTGCCCCTGGGTGGATTTCCGGATGAACCCCCTGGATGACATGATGGCCATGTTGGAGGCGCAGCCCCATCGGCGGTCGATGAAGTCGCATCTGCCGCTGGACGGCCTGCCTTATTTCAAAGAGGTGAAATATATCGCTGTGTCGCGGGACCCGCGGGATGTGTTTATGTCGCTGTTGAACCATCACAGCAGCCACCCGGAAGGCTTCTTTGAGGCCATGAACACTATGCCAAGGCGGGTAGGGGACCCTTTCCCGCGCTATGTGGATGATATCAAACTCAACTGGCGAAACTGGATTAGTAAGGGCTGGTTTGATTGGGAGAGTGACGGCTACCCCTATTGGTCGCATCTGCGCCATGCCAAGACATTCTGGGACCATCGTCATCTGCCTAACATTCTGATGGTCCATTTCAATGATCTGTTGGCGGATTTGGATGGCGAAATGCGGCGCATAGCCAACTATCTGGATATCGACGTGCCAGCCAGGCAATGGGATGCTGTCGTTGATCGTTGCACCTTTTCGTCTGTCAAGAAGGACCCTGGCAAAGTCGTGGGCTCTAATACGGCAAACGCCTTTAAGGGTGGGGCGGATACGTTCATCCACAAAGGGACGAATGGCCGCTGGGTCGATGTGCTAGACGAAGAAGACTTTGCGCTATACGACGCTGCCATGGCCAAACTGCCGAAGGACTATGCCCATTGGTTGCAGAATGGTGGAGCGGTCGATTAGGCTGCGGATGATTGTATATGTGATGGATGATTATGAATATTGAGCCTGAGACAGAGCAGCCCAGACATGTGTCTGCTGTCGTGCTGAATTACAACTCAGCCGCACACTTGAAGATATGCATTGAGCGATTGCGACAGCAGGATTATCCGTCTCTATCCATTATCATTGTCGACAACGCTTCCGCGCCTGATTGTATTACCGAAATTGAGGACTGGCTGGAAAAGCAGGACTTTGACGTGCTGGTTGGGACGACATCTGAGGTTTCCGACTATGTAGGGCGTGGAGATGAAGCGCAGCCCCACGGTTTTATCTGTTTCATCAAGAACCATGAAAATGACGGTTATGGCAAAGGCAACAATATCGGATTGCGTATTGCCGAAAGGTTTGATGCTGCGGCAAGCCTCATTGTGAATCCGGATGTGCAGCTACAAAACAGCGATGATATTTCCAAGTTGGTTGCACGTCTTTTTGACGACAATGATAATCTTGTTGTTGCCCCACGGGCGTTGGACCCGGAGGGAAATGATCAATACCCGCTGCGGCCATGGCGGTTTATGGAGGAGCTATTGATCCCACGTGGCCCCATGCGCCTGTTCACCAAGAAGATGCCGGACAGGTTGATTAGTGTCCCCATGGACAGACCATCAATCGTAGAGGAAGTCGTGGGATGTTGTTTTCTGGTCAGAATGTCCTTCTTCAAGGCGTATGGATATTTCGATGAAGACTTCTTCCTCTATTATGAAGAAGAAGTGATGAACCGGATGATCCAGAAGCATCATGGTCATCTGATATTTGAGCCAGCAGTGACAATCTTTCACGATCACTTGCTCAACCTCCAGGGTGATGTGCTTCTCAAGAGCTACCGGCTTAATGTCAGCCGAAAGTTGTTGCTCAAGAAGTACAGCGCCTACCCATTCTGGCAGAACTGGATTCTGCAGGGATACTACTCCTTCGTGAACCGTACGCTTGCCAAAAGACTTCAGGAACGTGAATAGGCTGGAAAAAATAGATAACCTTGGCGTTAGTGATGCGGTGCCTCACATCTCAGCTATTGTGTTGAACTACAACACGCCAGGGCATGTCAGAAACTGTATCGAAAAACTGGTCCAGCAAGACTATCCCTCACTGTCGATCATTATCGTCGACAACGCCTCTGCATCAGCATGCGTCACCGAAATTAAAGACTGGCTGTGCAGCTTCAGACCAGATTGCATCATCGGTTCAGTTGATGATGTTGCGTTTCAAATGAAAGACTGCGCAACATCCCATGGCCTTCTGGCCTTCATCAAGAATGACCGGAATGACGGCTACGGAAGCGGTAACAATCTAGGTCTGCGTCTGGCTGCTGATCTGGGTGCTGATGCGGCCCTTATCGTTAATCCAGATGTCCTGATCTCGCAGGTAGACGGTGTATCCGTTCTTGCCCGGCGGTTATTCGACGATAATAAGAATTTGGTCGTTGCCCCGCGTGTGTTGGGCCCGGATGGGAACGATCAGAGCCCACTGCGCACGCATACATTCAGAGACGAAATACTCATGCCACGCGGGCCCATGCGGTTCTTTGTAAAACAGTCTCCGGTCTATTTGATCGATGCGCCTTTGGATTGCCCAAGTGTGGTTGAAGAAATTCATGGGTGCTGTCAGTTGGTCTCCATGCGCTTTTTTGAGCAAGCGGGCTTCTTTGATGAAGAATTTTTCCTTTATTGCGAAGAGGCGACAATGACGGTCTTGGTGCAGCGGCATGGTGGACGCATTGTCTACGATCCCTCGACGTCGGTGTTTCACAATCACATCGTTGACGAGAAAGATGGCCCAAATATTGGTACGGTCAGGTTTCACGAGAGCAGAAAGTTGTTTCTCCGAAAATATAGTGGTTATCCGCTGTGGCAAGTTTGGTTGCTACAGGGGTATTACACAGTGGTGAATATGTTTTTGCGAAGCAGGATCAGACGCGGACTGTCATGAAGATTGAGGGAACAGACATTCCAGGTGTTTTGGTTGTCGAACCCGCACGGCATGAAGACCGTCGTGGCTTTTTTGTGGAAACATGGAATGCAGCCGCGTTCAAGCAAGCTGGCATTGATACAGAGTTTGTACAGGACAATCAGTCCTTTTCCCGACAGGCCGGAACGGTGAGGGGATTACATTGTCAGGCGCCACCCCATGCCCAAGTCAAACTTCTGCGTGTAGGCCGTGGGCGGATATATGATGTCGCAGTCGATATTCGCAACGGCTCTTCAACCTATGGCCAGTGGGTGGGCGTTGAACTGTCTGCCGATAATGGCCATCAGCTATACATAGCTGAGGGGTTTCTTCATGGCTTCATGACCTTGGAGGCCAATACTGAAGTTCTCTATAAATGTTCAGCGCCCTATGCGCCGGAATGCGAGCTTGCTGTCAAATATGATGACAGGCAGCTCGGCATCGCCTGGCCGGCAGTGGATGGCACGCCCAATTTGTCAGAGAAAGACAGGGATGCTCCCGCGTTTGAAGAATTTGTATCGCCTTTCAGCGTTGAGCGAGCGTCGGGTGCAGGCTCGTGAAGATTTTGGTGACAGGGGGTGCAGGCTTCATTGGTTCAGCCGTGGTGCGTCAGGCGATTACCACCGGGCACGGTGTCATCAACCTCGATAATCTGAGCTATGCAGCAAGCCTCGATAACGTGGCTTCTGTTGCAGCACACGAAAATTATTGTTTCGTACAGGCCGATATTCGAGACGAAGATGCGTTGCAGCAGGTGTTTGCAGCGCACCAGCCAGATGCCATCATCCATTTGGCGGCAGAATCCCACGTAGACAGGTCAATCGATGGCCCGGCAGATTTTGTGTCGACCAATATTGTGGGTACGTATCATTTGCTGGAAGCAGCCCTGAGCTATTGGAGCAGCAAAGATATGCCTTCGTCTTTCCGCTTTCTGCATGTCTCAACCGACGAGGTCTATGGCAGCCTGGGTGACGATGGTGCCTTTACAGAAGATGCCGCCTATGCGCCCAACTCACCTTATGCGGCCAGCAAGGCGTCTGCTGATCATCTGGTGCGCGCCTGGGGAAAGACTTATGGCCTGCCCGTGCTGATGACGAATTGCTCCAACAATTATGGTCCATGTCAGTTCCCGGAAAAACTCATTCCAACGGTGCTTTCCAAGGCATTGGCCGGTGAGCCAATTCCAGTCTATGAGCAGGGCCTGCAGGTGCGTGACTGGCTCTATGTCGAAGATCACGCGAACGCGCTTTTGCAGGTGCTGGCAGAAGGCCAGATTGGCCGGTCCTATAATATTGGTGGCAATGCAGAAGCCCGGAATATAGACCTTGTGAAAATGCTTTGTGCAACGCTTGATGATCTGGCGCCAACAGAAAAACCTTATGCGGATCTCATTGCCTTTGTGAAAGATCGCCCTGGGCACGACTACCGCTATGCCATTGATGCGACCCGCATTGTCGAGGAACTGGATTGGCAGCCTTCTGTGAGCCTGCAGGAAGGGTTGAGGAAAACCATTAATTGGTATCTTGAAAACAAAGAATGGTGGCAAGGACTTCTGGGCCGTAAGCAAACCGGCGAACGCTTGGGGCTGGGATCGTGAAGGCGCTGATCTTCGGCTCGACAGGGCAGGTGGGTACTGCACTATTGCAACATTTCGAGGCTGAATTGCCGCCACGAGCCCAAGCTAACTTTCTGAAGCCTGAGCGGTGCGCAGACATTGTGCGGCGGACGTCTGCAGATGTCGTGATCAATGCGGCCGCCTATACCGCTGTTGATGCAGCGGAAAAGGATTATGAGGCAGCCGTGACCGTCAACGCGACAACGCCGGGTGCGTTGGCCCAAGCCTGTGCAGAGAAAAGCTTGCCGCTCTTTCATATCTCGACCGACTACGTGTTTGACGGTACCGGTGACGAGGGTTGGCGTGAAGAGGATCCTGTTTCTCCCATCAATGCCTATGGTCGCAGCAAATGCCTGGGGGAAGAAGCCGTCCTCGCAGCGGGTGGCCAGTCATTCGTGCTGCGTACATCCTGGGTGTTTTCCCGGGCTGGAGATAATTTTGTCAGGACCATGCTGCGTCTGGCCGGTGAACGGAAAAGCCTTGATGTCGTCTCCGAACAGGTCGGCGGCCCCACCTTTGCGGGGGATATCGCAGCGGCGTTACATATGATGGCAGGGAAGGTCATTAATGCGCCGTCGATAGCAGGCGGTCTCTATCACTTTGCGGGTGCACCAGAGGTTAGCCGGGCTGATTGGGTGCGGGAGGCCATCAACCGGGCAGGGTTGAAGACAATTGTTCGTGATGTGCCCCTGTCGGCCTTCCCGACGCCCGCACAAAGACCGCTGAATTCACGCCTGAACTGTGACAAGATCGCCGCAGACCTTGGGATTAAGCGGCCAGACTGGCGGCGGGTAATCAATAGGGATTGGTTGAATGACACGTAAAGGCATCATTCTGGCAGGTGGCACGGGTAGCCGCCTATACCCTGCAACCATCGGCATCTCGAAGCAGCTTCTGCCGATCTACGACAAGCCCATGATCTACTACCCGCTGACGACCCTGATGCTGGCTGGGATACGCGACATTGCCATTATCACGACGCCGCAGGATCAGGCGCAGTTTCAGTCAGTGTTGGGCGACGGCAGCCAGTGGGGGTGCGATTTCACCTATCTCGTGCAGCCATCACCGGATGGTTTGGCGCAGGCTTATATGATTGCAGAAGCGTTCTTGGCGGGAGCGCCGTCGGCCATGATTTTGGGCGACAATATGTTTTTCGGTCATTCCCTGACGGAGAAGCTCAAAGCAGCAAATGCGGACGCGGTAGGCGGCGTTGTTTTTGGTTATCAGGTGCAAGACCCTGGCCAATATGGCGTGGTCGAAATCGATAACAACAAGCGTGTTCTTTCGATTGAAGAAAAGCCTGCCAATCCGCGTTCAAACCTCGCCATTACGGGGCTCTATTTCCTCGATGGCACAGCGCCTACGAGGGCGAAGCGCGTAACACCCTCTGCAAGGGGCGAGTTAGAAATCACCGATCTTCTTCAACATTACGCGGATGATGGCTCGCTGGTCGTTGAGCAGTTGGGCAGGGGCTACGCCTGGTTGGACACGGGCACACATAGCAGCCTGTTGGACGCAGGGAATTTTGTGCGGACACTGGAAAACCGCCAGGGCGTGCAGATGGGCTGCCCGGAAGAAATTGCATTCAATGCGGGATGGATCAATACAGTTACGCTGCAAGAGCATCTGAAAAAACTTGGCGACAACGCCTATAGCCAATATTTGCGGGAATTGTTGAACTAGGCTTGTCAAAGGGCGGACTTACCCCATAACATACGATGTAAATTCATCGGGGAGTTTGGGATGTCCACACAGCAAAAAGAAGAAACGAATTACTTTCTGACCGGCAATTTTGCGCCGCAGCGGGAAGAACACACCTGGCCTGATCTGGAGGTCATTGGTGAAATTCCGAACGATATCGACGGCAGTTTCCTTCGTATCGGCCCGAACCCCTATTACATCCCCGATGAAGACCTGTATCACATGTTTGATGGCGACGGCATGATCCACCAGGTGCAGTTCGTAGGTGGTAAGGCGACCTATCGGAACCGCTTTGTTGATACGGCAGGCCTACGGGCGGAGCGCGAAAAAGGCACCTGGATCTGGAAGGGCTATCGGTCCATGGCCGATGTCATGATGAGTGGTGAAATTCCCGAAGAAGGGCCGTCCAAAAACTCCGCCAATACGGCCATGGTTTATCATAACAAGACGCTGTACGCGTTAGTGGAAGGGGCCATTCCGCATATTATTGATCTGCCGGGGTTGGAGACAAAGGGCGAAACCAATTTCGATGGCCAGTTGACCCACAATTTCACAGCCCACCCCAAGGTAGACGCAAAAACCGGCGAGCTAATGACCTTTGGCTATCAACCAGTCCCGCCCTATCTGAGCTATAGCGTCATCGACAAGAACGGTAAGTTCACGCACCAGACGACCGTTGATCTGCCCAAAGCCGTGCTGATGCATGACTGCGCCATTACCGAGCACTACACGCTGTTTCTGGACCTGCCATTGGTGTTCGATATCTCTCGCCTGATGACGGGTGACGATATCATGGCCTGGGAGCCTGAAAAGGGTGCGCGTATTGGCGTGGTGCCGCGCCACGGCGGTGATGCAGAAGCCAAGTGGTTCGATATCGACCCCGGCATGGTCTACCACGTGGTCAACGCCTGGGAAGAAGGTGATGAAGTTGTCCTGCAGGCCTGCCGCTCCGTCAGCACAGATGTGATGGGTATCGGCTCAAAAGACTGGGATGGCGTGGGTGATACCGACCTGTTGGGTTCGCTCTACGAGTGGCGCCTGAATATGGAAACCGGCGCTGTGACCGAGCGTAGCTTGGACCCGGACGGTCAATATTACTGCGACTTCACCCGTGTGAACGACAATCTGGTCGGCTACAAAACACAATATGCCTATGGCGCTGTTTACTGCGTTGGGCGCACCAACATGTTTGAAAAACTCATCAAATATGATGATGCCACCGGCGAGATTATCCCGCACGAATTGGGCGATGGTACCTTCGGCAGCGAGCCTATCTTTGCGCCGCGCAAGAACAGTCAGGCCGAAGATGACGGCTATGTCATCTGCTTTGGCTACAACGAAAACACCGGCGAAAGTGAATGCCGGGTCATCGACGCGCAGAATTTTGGGGGTGAGCCAGTCGCCCGGCTGAAGATCCCCAGCCGCGTGCCCTTCGGGTTCCACGCGGCATGGGTCCCCGCCTAGATCACAAGCGCTGTTTCAGCTTGCGGTCGCATAACTCGAAAAAGATATCCCACGTCCGTTCCGCTGCCTCATGGGCATAGGCGGGGCGACCGGGGAAACAATAGCCGTGTTCGGTGCCGGGGACTGTTTCCAGCACGTAGTCCACATTGTTATCGTCCAGCGCCCTGGTCAGCGTCGGGATGACTTCCGGGCCTACCCAGTGGTCTTCTTCTGCAAAGCCCAGGTAAAGCTCTGCCTTGATCTGCGGTGCCAACAGGTGCGGTGAGCGCTCATGGTCGGTCACGATGGCAACGCCATAAAGTGAGGCAACAGCGGCAAAACGGTCCGGGAAATTACCAGCAGCGGCCACGACATATTGGCCAGACATGCAGTAACCAATACAGCCAACCGGGCCATCGACAACCGGGTTTTGGTTGAAATAGGCGAGCATGCCTTCAGTGTCGCGCATGATCATGCCCAGATTGATAGCATCCATAGAGGCGAACATACGGTCCAACTCTTCCTGTCCCTTGGATAGGTCGAAGCGCATTTTGCCTTCGCGCCAATACATATCTGGCAACAGGGCGAAGTAACCTTTTTCGGCGATGCGACGCGTAAAGTCGCGCAATTCTTCGCGAATACCAGGCGCGTCCATATAGAGGATGACGGGCGGG
Source organism: Alphaproteobacteria bacterium (assembly GCA_030836535.1). Classification (GTDB taxonomy): domain Bacteria; phylum Pseudomonadota; class Alphaproteobacteria; order SMXS01; family SMXS01; genus SMXS01. The sequence goes on along the minus strand of JAURPT010000156.1, from coordinate 22,091 downwards.
AAGGGGCCGTCACCATCGGGGTGTGCGGCAAAGCATTCCATCAAGCCATCTGGCGTTTCGACGTTGACGTGAAATTCATTCATCAGTGGTTCCTCCCTGTTGTGGTGAGGATGATAGGGGCATTGTAAGGCGATCGAAAGTACAATTTAATTTGGTGAATTATGCCTTGATAAACACAACTATGAGTAATAGCCTATTTACATTGTTCATCTTTGATATTGAAAGGAATAGATGATGAAATCTTTCAGACTTCGTGCGTCAGCACTCCTGCTTTCAACCATGCTTCTGGCGTCTTGTGGGTCGGACCCGCAAGAAGACGCCTTTGTCAAAATCATGACAGAAGATAAGAACCCGGTTAGCGAATCTCTTGCTCGATGTGTATATGGTGAACTGGTCGAAAAACATGGCCAAGCATGGGTCGATGAATTGGTAGCGGCCGGCGGTGCCAAAACCATGTCGGCAGGTATGTCGATGATGTCGGCAATTGGGGCTTGTTCATAGCTATTTCTGTACCGGTCGCAACATAGGCGTCATGATCGGGCTATTGCCCCGCTGGCACTGTGCGAGCGGCTCGAACCCGTGGCGCATGTAAAGCGAGACATTCGCCGGGTTTGACGACTCCAGGAAGGCGGGCAGGCCATCTGCGTCTACCGCCTTCAACGATTCTCTCAGCAGGGCCGCGCCCAGCCCCATGCCCTGCCAGGCAGGGTCTACGCCAATGATGGGCAAATACCAGTGTGGTTCCTCTGGATGGTAGGACTGCACCTCGCCCATCACGATGGCCGCATCTTCCATCATCGATGGATCTGCACCTGCGCCCATGGCCGCCTCCATGGCTTCTTCATCGGCGGGCGCACCAGGTGGGCGCCAGAGCACCACGCCTTTGTCACCTTCAATGTAGAAGCTGTTGTTGTAATCGGTGCAATTACCGCCAAAGGCATCCATCATGGTTTTGGCGTGTTGCAGGTAATTGCTGGGGTCCGGGATCATCCAGCGTACCATAGGGTCGGCAATAAAGGCGGCGACCACGATATCCATGACAGTTTCCCTGTCTTGGGCGGTTGCTTTGATTAGTTTTGGTGGTGACTGCATAACGTTCTCCCCAACGCCTACTTTCCTGATGCATTGATCATACGCGCCGCTATAGTCGTTGCACATGATTTTGGGAGGGAAGCATGAAAATCGGTACCATGATACCGGCGCAGGAAATCGGGGATGACCCGATTGCACTCAAAGATTTCGCACAAGGTGCAGAAGAGCTGGGTTTTGACCATCTACTGCTGACTGATCACGTGCTGCAGGTTGACCGGTCAGACTACCCGGATGCCTTCACGCCCTATTCAATTGCTGATGCGTTTCAGGAGCCTTTTGTTTCCTATGGTTACATTGCTGCCGTTACCAGCAAGATCGAGATGTCGACGGGCATTCTTATTATGCCACAGCGCCAGGCGGTGCTGGTGGCTAAACAGGCCGCCCAGGTAGACTTCCTGTCGGGCGGCCGCTTGCGCCTCGGCATTGGTGTTGGTTGGCAGGAAATTGAATTTGATGCCCTGGGCATGCCCTGGAAAGGACGCGGCAAACTCTGCGAAGAACAGATTGAGGTGATGCGGGGCTTGTGGAGCAATGAGCTGTTTGAGTTTGAAGGCGACTTCCACACGGTGCCGCGCAGTGGCCTGAACCCGAACTCCGTACAAAAGCCCATTCCCATTTGGTTCGGGGGCATGTCTGATGCCGTGGCTGAACGCACAGGCCGTATGGGCGATGGCTGGATTCCTGTTGGTACGCCGGAATCCCTCGCGCCGCAGATCGATATCATGCACGCCGCTGCTGAGAAGGCCGGTCGTAACCCCGCCGACATTGGTATTGAAACAATTCATGGGCTGAAGTCGCCTATCGGCGATGATGTCATCACCATGGACCAGTGCATGGAAGGGGCCAAACTTTGGGCCGCCAATGGCGGTACGCACTTTACCTTTGGTGCGCTGGGCTTGGGCTATACCAGTGTCGACCAACATTTGAAATTAGCTGCCGAATTCCGCGAGCGGATGCTGGCGCTGTAAGGCCTAACGAAGGAAAGAAAGAACGATGGAATATAAGAACCTGATTGTTGAGAAGCGTGGACGTGTGGATTGGGTAACCTTTAACCGCCCGGATAACCTCAATGCACTGAGCCGCGATTTCGTGGCCGAACTGAACCACTATTTTGACAGCCTGCTGGAAGATTACGACACGCGTGTCGTGGTGTTGAAAGGGGCAGGGCGAGCCTTTTGTGCCGGGCTGGATATGAAAGACCCAAACCGTACCGCCGACCAGGAAACTGAATTCAACAATGGCGTCACCAATAAGGGGATGATCAGCCAGCGTCGCTTTAGTGGCATTGTCATGCGTATGCGCCGCTGCCCGCAGCCGATCATTGGCCTGATCCATGGTTTCGCCGCCGGTGGTGGGTTCTCCATCGCACTGGGTTGTGATGTGCGCATTGCCGCTGAAGGCACCAAGATGAACTGTGCCTTTATCAAGATTGGCCTGTCGGGCTGTGAAATGGGGGCCAGCTACCATCTGCCGCGCCTCATCGGTACATCGAACGCTGCAGAACTGCTGATGACGGGGCGCTTTATTGATGCTGACCGCGCCCTGCGGACGGGGCTTGTCTCTGACGTCGTTCCGATGGATCAGCTGGAAGCCACGGGTCAGGCATTGGTCGATGACATGATGGTAACGGCCCCGCTGGGTTTGCGCCTAACGAAAGAAGCCTTCTGGGCCAATGTGGATGCGCAGAATCTTGAAACGGCGATTGCACTGGAAGACCGCAACCAAATCCTCACATCGGCCAATGGCGATGTGGCTGAGGGCGTGGCTTCCTTCCTTGAAAAGCGTGTCCCCAATTACCTGAACTAGAGGCAACGATGGACTTCGCGCTGAACGACCAGCAACAGGACATTGTCCGTGCGATAGAATCTGTCTGCGCGCCATTTGATGACGCCTATTGGCTGGAGCGTGACAGGGAAGGGGGCTTCCCCGAAGCCTTTGTTCAGGCTGTTGCTGATGGTGGTTGGCTTGGGATCGCCATGCCCGAAAGTGTTGGGGGTGCCGGGCTTGGGATCACCGAGGCCGCCCTGATGATGCATACGATTGCCAAGTCGGGCGGCGGTTTCTCAGCTGCTTCCGCGGTGCACATGAATATTTTTGGCCTTAAGCCAATTATGGTGCATGGCACCGAAGAACAGCAGCAGCGCATGTTGGTACCTGTGCTGAAGGGGGAAGAGCGAGCGTGTTTTGCCGTCACAGAGCCCGATGCCGGCCTCAATACCACAGCACTGCAGACGCGGGCTGACCGTACCAATGATGGCTATGTCATCAATGGCAAGAAGGTCTGGACCTCGACCGCCCAGATTGCTGACAAAATGCTCATTCTGGTGCGCACAACACCACGTGAAGAATGCGAACGGCCCGCGGATGGCATGAGCCTCTTCTATACGAAGCTCGACCGCGACCGTGTTGACGTACGTGAGATCGAGAAGATGGGGCGCAAGGCTGTCGATTCAAATGAGATGTTCATCGACAATCTCGAGGTGCCTTATGAGGACCTTATTGGCGAAGAAGGCAAGGGCTTCAAATATATCTTTGATGGCTTTAACCCGGAACGGATACTCATTGCTGCGGAATGTATTGGTCTGGGACAATTGGCGCTTTCCAAAGCGGCAAATTATGCGGGTGAACGTGTTGTCTTTGATCGGCCCATTGGTCAGAACCAAGCGATCCAGCACCCGCTGGCGCAGGACTGGATGGCGTTGGAATCAGCCTTTTTATTGGTCATGAAGGCCGCCTGGCTATACGACACTGGTCAATCCTGCGCGGCTGAGGCCAATGCCGCGAAATATATGGCCGCAGAAGCCGCCTATAAGGCCTGCCAGAATGCCGTGATGACCCATGGCGGCTTTGGCTATGCCAAGGAATTCCACGTGGAGCGTTATCTGCGGGAAAGCCTGATTGGCCGTATTGCACCGATCAGCGCGCAATTGATCCAGAACTTTATTGCCGAACGTGTGCTGGGGCTGCCGAAGTCCTACTGACACCCTGTTCTATTAGTTAGTTGCCATGCCGCCCATGGCTGGACTAGCATTCACCCAATTGCCAATTTCAAGAAGGGGGAGATCATGGCTGACCATGACGAAGACGTTCCTGATTATCACCGGGCATCGTCCCCGGCCACCACACGACTGCCGCAGGATGGCAGGCCGAATGTACTAGTAGCAACGCGAGGGCATCCGTTCTCGCGAGATCCGTTCTACGACATTTTCGATTCAATCGAAGAAATTCAGTATTCGACTGTTGAACATCCCGCAGCGCAGTTCATGTTCAACCCGGATATGGCGAAGAATTTCGACTGTTACGTGCAGTACGACATGCCGGGCATCCAGTTTGGTAATGAAGATGGCATGTATTACGATCCGCCCGAATTCTACAAAGAAGGCGTACGCGCCATGGGTGAGGCAGGTTGCCCGTTTGTGATCATGCATCACTGTGCTGCTGCCTGGCCGACATGGCCGGAATGGGCCGAGCTTGTTGGTGGCCAGTTTCTCTATACGCCGGGCAAGTCTCGTGGGGTCGACAAACCCGACTCCGGCTACATCATCGACGTGCCCTACACCGTATCACCGGCGATGGACCACCCGATTACGGCAGGTATTGAACCGTTTGAGCTGGTGGATGAAGTCTACCTCTCAGAAATATTTGAAGATTCAATCGTGCCGCTGTTTACCAGTAGCTGGGAATTCACGCAGGAAAACTTCTATTCTGCCGCCAACGCGGTCCTGCGGGGTGAGCTGAACTCCAATGAAGGCTGGGAACATGAGCCAGGTTCCAACATTGTTGGCTGGATCAAGACCTACAAGAACAGCCCGGTTGTTTACCTGCAGTTTGGTGACGGCCCGGCGACTTACGAAAACCCGATCTTCCGCCGCATTCTGGCACAGGCCATCAAATGGGCCTCCAGCCAGGAAGCCAAGGATTGGGCGCAGGAGCACAACGCCAAGCTGGCTGCTGCTGAATAGCGCTTTCTGCTTTGCAGAAATGGAAAGGCCCCCGATTTCGGGGGCCTTTTTTTGCTATATTGGGCGGACCTAACGTGCCGTCATACCCGCATCGACCACAATCTCCGTGCCGGAAACATATTTGCTTTCGTCAGATGCTAGATAGAGCACCGCATTGGCAATGTCCTGGGCGTCGCCGATCTTGCCCATGGGAATACTGTCCGTCAAAGGCGAGTTTTCCAGCTCTTCCCGCGTTGTCCAGGCGTAGATATTGGACCAGATCACCCCAGGGTGGATCGAGTTACAGCGGATATTGTCATCAGCAACCGCCATGGCCACGCTTTTGCTCATAATGCGCAAACCACCTTTGGAGGCCCCATAGGCAATGGTGCGGGGCATGCCAACCAGCCCGGCCACAGACGACATGTTGATGATGGAGCCACCACCTGCCTTGCGCATTTCCGGCACGGCATGTTTGATACCTAGGAACGGCCCGGTCAAATTAACGCGGTTCTACAGCTCAAAATCCTTGAGCGTCATTTCATCGAGGTCCTTGAGAACAGCGATCCCCGCATTGTTCACCAGCACATCCAACTGGCCATAAGTCTTTACGGTAGCAGCAATAACCGTTTTCTATTCGGCTTCCGACGTTACGTCATGATGCAGGTAGATGCCTTCGCCGCCGGTGGCCTTGATTTCGGCCAGGCAGGCTTCACCTCCATCGTCATCAATGTCGGTAATAACGAGTTTGGCGCCTTCATTGGCTAGTGTAATGGCAGAAGCATGCCCCAGCCCCGGGTTTGATGCCGCACCCGTTACCAGTACGACTTTGCCTTCTACGCGTCCCATATTCACCCCCCCCTTTGTGTTTTATGTGAGTCTAGAGGGGGGAGAGGCCGGTGCCAAGAGGCACCGTTATTCTGCAGCAGCCGCTGTTTCTGTTTTAGCGGCACGTTGCGTAGCGACCAATTCAGCATAGTCTTTGTGTTCGGTGCCCATCCACCTGTCCCACCAGGTAAAATAGAGGCCGTAATTCCCACGAGAAATATCTCGGTGATGCAGGTCGTGGTGGAACACATTGGTGATGAAGCCAAAGAATCGGTTACCCGGCAGTCGGGTTGGGTAAAGTTCTATACCGCTGTGCCCCGCGACATTCTTCAAGATCATATGCGCCAGAAACAGAAAGATGACCCAGCCATTGGTGGGTACGAAGGTGACCCAAATCGGCACAAAACAGCCATTGATGAAGGCTTCTGGCGGCGCAAAAGCATAGGCGGCCCAGGCCGTTGGTTGGCGTGATTTGTGGTGCGTATTGTGTGCCCAGTTGAAAACCATACGGTGGTGCAGCGCGCGATGCGTCCAGTAAAACCAGGCATCATGAGCGACCAACATCCCGATCAAGGTCAGTGCCATATAGGGGAGGTCATCCAGAGCCGTTTCTTCGTAGACATGTGCCCAGCCACCTTCCATCCCAAAATGAATGTAAAGGCCATTCGCTGCAAAGACGACGCCGGTCAACAGCGAATAGAAAAACTCTCGGCGTATCTGCCCTGGTTCCGGCGGCTTGCTGTGCAGGTCGCGTTGTTTACCCCTTCGCAAGATAAATGGGATAAAAGCCAGCACAATGCCGACAGCAATGAGGTAGCGCACAGTCTCGACAGAGAATGTGAGCGCAAAGACCTCGAATGTCTGTTGAACGTCAAATGTCATCAATCAATCCGATACGTACAATACTCGTAAAAGTCAAAGAATGATGCCCGTGATGTCTCCGTTACTTTCGAGGACCGGGCCCGGATGCCATGCAGTCTCGGGTAAGCTTGCTGCTGGAGTAACCCCCCTGATCAGATAGGACATAGATGACTTATCCATTGCCGAAACAGGGCAATGGGCATAGGTTGCCCGTCGCACAGATTTAACAGGAGGAAGACATGGCAGAGACTATCAATCGCCAATGGCTGCTGGCCGCCCGCCCGGAAGGCATGTTGAACGAGGGGAATTTCAAGGAATCCTCATCACCGATCCCCGAACCGGGCGAAGGTGAATTCCTTGGCAAAACGCTCTTTGTCGGTGTTGAGCCAGCCATGCGCGGCCATATGCTGGAAACCTCGGCCTATGCGCAGACCATGAATATTGGAGACGTAATCCGGGCAACCGGTGTGTCACAGGTGCTTAAGTCCAACCATCCCGACTATGCCGTTGGTGATCTGGTCCAGCATTCCTGTGGTTTCCAGGACTATTCTGTTTCTAATGGTGCGGGTGCAGTCAAAGTGCCTGCTGGTGTTTCTCCCGAAGCGGTGCTCAGTGTCTTTGGTGGCACGGGCTACACAGCCTATTACGGCATGGTTGAAGTGGGCGAAGTAAAAGAAGGCGACACGGTGCTTGTCTCCGGCGCCGCAGGCGCTGTGGGCAATATTGCCGGGCAGGTGGCCAAGATCAAAGGCGCGTCCAAAGTTGTCGGCCTGGCTGGCAGTGCTGAAAAGTGCGACTGGCTGGTCAATGAAATCGGCTTTGATGCGGCCATTAACTACAAAGACGCAGATGTCGCCAAACAGGTGCAGGAGGCTTTCCCCGACGGCATGAATGTCTTCTTCGACAATGTTGGTGGTGATGTGCTGGATATTGCCCTGAATAATCTGGCGCTGAACGCGCGCGTTGTGATTTGTGGCGGTATTTCCCGCTACAACAAGGACCACAAGGTGCCGGGGCCGGAAAACTACTTCAACCTCGTTTACAAGCGGGCGCGGATGGAAGGCTTCATCATCATCGATAACCTACACCGGGCCGATGAATTCGCTGGCGCCATGACGCCCTGGATTGAAGATGGCCGCCTGAAATATCAGGTCGATGTCATCGAAGGTTTTGAGAACTTGCCCAATGGACTGATCCGCCTGTTTACCGGCGAAAACAAAGGCAAGCAGCTGATCCATGTGGGTGAACCGGAATAGACAGGTTTGCGTATTAAACTCCGTCGACATGGGCTAGAAGCCCGCAGCAGAACAACATGTGGAGTAAGGCATGAACAAGCAACTTGAAGACTTCAACTTCTTCGACCCTGAAGTGGTGAAGCACCCCTTCGAGTTTTACGACAAGCTGCGGGCAGAAGCCCCGGTCTACCAGATCCCCGGAACGGAAATGTATCTGATCACCAGTTACAAGGACGTCAAGGAAGTCGCCCGCAAGCACAAAATCTTCTCCAGTGAAATGGACGGTCTGATGCGTGGCATCACGCCGGACCCCGAAATTGTCGAGATCATGGCAGAGGGCTATCCGCCGGTTGCCACCATGTTGACCCGCGATGCCCCGGCGCATAATCGTTACCGCGCCATCGTCAACCCGGCTTTTGCTGAATCGCGTGTCGTGAAAATGCGCGAGAAGATGGATGGCATTGTAGACGAGCTGATCGCCAAACTGCCTGACAGTGGCTATGTCGATTTCTTCCATGAATTCTGCGTGCACCTGCCGGTCTGGGTTATTGCAGACGCCCTGGGCGTGCCGCGTTCCGACCTCGACAAGTTCAAATATTGGTCAGATTGTTCTGTGTCTCAGATTTCCGGCATGGCCACTAAGGAAGAAAGCATCCGCGACGCCAAGGCAGTCGTGGAATTCCAGCATTACTTTGCGGAAATGATTGAACATCGCCGCGATAACCCCAGCGATGATGTGGTCTCTATCCTGGTGAACTCCGAAGTGGATGAAGAACCGCTCGACGTGCCGGAAATGCTGTCCATCATCCAGCAGATTCTGGTAGCGGGGAATGAAACCACCACGGCCACACTGGCTGGTGGCATGGTGCACCTGATCCAGCGACCGGATGTACTGGAGCGCCTGCGCGCTGAACCGGCACTGATCCCGGCCTTTGTTGAAGAAATCCTGCGTTTGGAAACACCGTCGGCTGGTATGTGGCGTTTTGTGCTCGAAGACACAGAAATTGGCGGCGTGAAAATGGCCAAGGGTGCCCAGGCGATGATCCGCTGGGCCTCGGGTAACCGCGACGAAACCATCTTCGACAATGGTGCCGAGATCGATCTCGACCGTACCAATATGGACAAGCACATGGCCTTTGGTTACGGCATCCACGCCTGCCTGGGTGTGCATCTGTCCCGCCAGGAACTCAATGTGGCCTTCGAGCAGATCATCAAGAAGATCGCCAGCTGGAAATTGGCCGCAGACCACCAAGAGCTGGTCTATGTCCCCAGCGTCCTCCTGCGCGGCCTGGGTGAGCTGCACCTGGAGATAGAAAAGGCCTAACAACCTGCCTTAAACGAACAAACAAAAGCCCGTCTCATTAGAGGCGGGCTTTTTCTTTGGTGGCATGAGCGGTTTACCTCTTGCATCCATCTCCGGCGCTTTTAACAATGGCAGCATAACGTAGGAGGGGTGGGCATGAAGCCTTTTGGTATTGGTGATATTCGGGTTGATCGTATTGTCGAACGAGATGGGCCGTTCGGTCTGCTCAGCGGCTTGGTGCCGGATGCGAACCCGGAGGACCTGAAGCCCTATTATGACTGGCTGACACCCAATTATCTGGACCCGGAAAGTTTCTGGATGTTTATGAGCGTGAACTCGTATCTCATTCGCACCGGGCGCTACACCATTCTGGTCGACACATGCGGCGGGAACCACAAGGAACGCCCGCATTCACCGCCTTTTCACCAGAAAGAAACGCCGTGGCTCGATAATCTCAATGCGGCAGGGGTCGGTGTGGAAGATATCGACTTTGTGATGTGCACGCATCTGCATGTGGACCACACCGGGTGGAACACCAAGCTGGAAGATGGGCGTTGGGTGCCAACCTTCCCCAACGCGCGCTACCTGTTCCACAAGGAAGAGCTGGACCATTGGGACGCCCATGCCAAAGACCATGATGGGGACGAACTTCAGGTCTATCAGGACAGTGTACTGCCTGTTGTCGAGGCGGGCAGGGTAGACCTGGTTGCCCGCGACCATGAAATTGACACAGGGTTGGTGATCGAAGCACTGCCGGGCCACACGCCGGGGCATCGCGGCATAAATGCCGAAAGCAATGGTGAAACCGCGCTTTTTACCGGTGACTGCCTGCATCACCCGAGCCAGATCATCTTCCCGGAATGGAACAGTGGCTTCTGCGAAGATCCGGAACAGGCACGGGCCACCCGCCGGGCGGTGCTGGAGCGGCTTGCCGATACAGACACGCAGATGATCCCCGCCCATTTTGTGGACCCGGGTAGGGGGCATATCGTAACGGCGGGTGATCGCTTCGGGTTTAAGCCGATTGTGGACTAAACAAAACCGCTCAAGGTGCACAAAGCCACTGGCGAAGTCGCGCCACAGGCAATAGATTTTCATAAAGAGAACGACGGCAGACTGCTGATCAGGAGAAAGTATCCATGCCTTATCATCCCGAAATCACCACATTGGCGGAGATTACGCGCTTTCATCGGCAGCATGTGCCGGACCGCGCGGCCATTATGTTTGAGGATGTTGGCACCAGCTATGCCGAACTGGATGACCGCGCCAGCCAGGTCGCCAATGGGCTGATTGCAGAGGGCATTCCGGCCCAATCTCGTATTGCTTATTTGGGCAAGAATTCCGTGGCGTATTTTGAGCTGTTCCTGGGCTGCACCAAGGCCAATTGCGCCATTGTGGGTGTGAACTGGCGGTTGGCGGCCCCCGAGGTGGAATATATCGCCAATGATGCCGAGGCGACGGTGTTCTTCGTTGACGAAGAATTCTTCCCGATCCTCGACAAGATTGGCGGACAACTGAAGACCGTCCGCAAGATCATCACGCTTTCCGGCAGTCGTGATGGTTGGGACGACTATGCCACTTGGCGCGACAGCCAGAGCACAGACGATCCCATGTTGCCGATTGAAGCCGAAGACGTCGCCGTGCAGATGTATACCTCCGGCACCACAGGCAATCCCAAAGGCGTGCAGATGACCCATCGGGGCTTTTTGGCGCTGATGGAGGATTATCCGAGTGCGGGCGACTGGAACCATTGGGGCGATAATGAAGTCGCGCTGATCCCCATGCCGGTATTTCATATTGGCGGCACAGGCTGGGCCTTCCAAAGCCTCTATAATGGGGCCACCGGTGTAGTGATGGTATTGCCAGACCCGGGAACGACCCTGGAGTTCATCGATAAATACCGCGTCACCAAGATGTTCGTGGTGCCAGCCGTCTTGCAGTTCATGTTGGCGGATGAGCGGGTAGGGAAGGTGGATGTTTCATCCATTGAAGTGATTTTCTATGGCGCCTCGCCGATCCCGGAAGATGTGTTGGTGCGGTCCATGAAGATGTTCCCGGGCGCGGGCTTTGTGCAGCTTTACGGCATGACGGAGGCTAATGGCTCCGTTACCTATCTGCCACCGGAAGAACATGTGGTGGGCAGTGAGCGGCTCAAGAGTTGCGGCAAGCCATTTGAGGGATGTGACATCAAAATCGTCGATGGCGATGACAATGAATTACCCGCACGAGAAGTTGGCGAGATTGTCGTTGCTTCCAAATCTCTGATGAAGGGCTATTGGAAATTGCCGGAGGCAACGGCCAAGGCCGTTAAGGGTGATTGGTACTATTCCGGCGATGCGGGCTATCTGGATGAAGGCGGTTATCTCTACATTCATGATCGGGTGAAGGATATGATCGTCTCTGGTGCTGAGAATATCTACCCGGCAGAGGTGGAAAGCGCGTTGTCGCTGCATGAGGCGGTGGCGGACGTTGCTGTTATTGGTGTGCCCAGTGAAAAATGGGGCGAAGAGGTTAAGGCTCTGATCGTCAAGGCACCGGGTACGGATCCTACACCCGAAGAATTAATTGCCTTCTCTCGAGAGCATATTGCCGGTTTTAAAGTGCCTAAGACTATCGATTTTGTTGAAGAACTGCCGCGAAACCCATCTGGTAAAATTCTGAAACGCGAACTTCGGGCACCGTTCTGGGAAGGGCATGACAGCCAGGTTGTCTAGAGAAATTCAAAATATCAGCGCCTGTGCAGAAAAAATGCATTGAAACTGCCGATAGTGTTGGTATTTGCGGTATTCCCTGCGCTAGAGTGTGCCAACTTTGTACAGTGACTCGGGGAGCAAGGTGCCGTTTTTGGTGCCCGAATTCCCGACAGACATGCAAATGCCAGGTTGCCAAACGGTAGCGATGCGGCAGGAGGAGTAAGGATGTCTGAAGAAAAATCGACAGTGCATACGTTCGAACACGCAACGTATGAAATTGTTGCACCCGGTGTGGCCAAGATCATGCAGGCTCGCCCTGAGGCACGTAATGCCCAGAATGCGCAGCTGACCTATGACCTGAATGACTGCTTTGACCTGGCTGCCCAGGATGAAGATGTTAAAGTTGTTCTGTTTGGTGGTGAAGGCCCGCATTTCTCAGCAGGTCATGGCCTGCGCGGCTTTGGCCCGCCCTTTCCGCAGCGCGACTTCAAGCTGGTAAATACTTGGGGTATGACCCGCGAAGGCGGCGTGCATTCCCGCTATTCCTTTGAGCAGGAAGTGTTCATGGGTATGTGCCAGCGCTGGCGCGATTTTCCCAAGCCCACCATTGCCATGGTACAGGGCAAGTGCATTGCCGGTGGTCTGATGCTGGCCTGGATGTGCGATATTATCGTTGCTACCGATGATGCTACGTTCGTTGATCCCGTGGTCGCTATGGGCGTTTTGGGTGTTGAATATTTCAATCACCCGTATGAGCTGGGTATCCGCAAAGCCAAGGAACATCTGTTTACCGGTGACTGGTGGGATGCTGAAGAAGCGCACCGCCTGGGCATGGTGAACCATGTTGTAGAGCGCGACAATCTGGAAGAATTTAGCCTGGAAATGGCCAATAAGATTGCTGAACGCCCGATCTTCGCCCTGAAAATGGCCAAGAAGGCTGTCAATGTGGCGCAGGACAATATGGGTCATAAGGCAACGCAGGAAACGTCTCTGGCACTGCACCATATGTGCCATGCACATAATGCTGAAACCGAAATGTACGCCGTGAAGAAAGAGGGTATGCCGGAGAAATTCCGCAACCCGAAAGAAGCGGCAGAGTAACAACGTCATTCGGCCCGCAGGATTGGGTCGCTACAAAACGAGAAACAAAGGGGAAGTAAAATGGTCGCTATTACCCGCGTAACAGAGAGTGTACAGACGCCCGCTGAAAAGGCACCTGAACCCGATATGGGTGATGAGGTCATCCCGCGTGAGCGTTATATCTCCAAGGACTTTATGGACCTTGAATGGGAACGCATGTGGACCAAGGTCTGGCTGATCGGTTGTCGTGAAGACCAGATTCCGGAACCCGGTGACTACATCACCACAGAAATCGGCAAGGAATCCCTGCTGATCACCCGTGGTGAAGATGGTCAGGTCAACGCCATGTACAATGTGTGTAACCACCGCGGTAACCAGGTGAAATTCGACAAGATGGGTAGCGCCAAGACACTGCGTTGCGCCTATCACATGTGGGAATATGCCCTTGATGGCACGCTGATCAACGTTCCCGACGAAGAAGACTTCGTGCAGGGTTGTCCGTCAGATCGTCTGTCCCTGAAAAAGGTTCAGGCTGACACATGGGGCGGTTTTGTTTGGTTCTGTATGGACCCGAACGGCATTTCCCTGACCGAATTCCTGGGCATGGTCCCCGAACATCTTGACCCATATCGTTTTGAAGACATGGCCATGGTCATGAACCAGACGGTTGAATGGGACTGTAACTGGAAGACTTCTGTGGATGCCTTCAACGAAGTGTACCACGTGCAGGCTATTCACCCTGAACTGGCCTTCAGCATCGATGACGTAGACGTGCAGATCGACCTGTATGAGCGTCATAACCGCTATCTGGTGCCGTTCCAGACATATAGTCCTCGCCTGGGTTACGAGCTGGACGAAGTGCCTGAAGCTATTGCGATGCCGATGCAGGCTATCGGCATGGATCCTGAATCCTATAACGGCAAGGTGGCTGATGTTCGCGTCGACATGCAGAAGTTCAAGCGCGAGAATGAAGGTAATCTGGGTCGTGACTATTCCATGTTCAATGACGATCAGCTGACGGATGATTACCACTACAATATCTTCCCGAACCTGACGATGAACATCCACGCTGACAGCATGATGCTGTTCATCCAACGTCCGCACGCAACGGACCCGAACAAGATGCTGTTTGATATGCAGATGTTCGTGCAGCTGCCGGATGGCGCAGAACGCCCTGCACCGGTTGATCACGAGCAGTTCAAGCACGGCGAACGGTCACTTGGCCTGGTTCTGGATCAGGATTCTGTAAACCTGCCGCACGTTCAGATCGGCCTGAACTCCGATGCCTATGAAGGCTATTGGATTTCTCGCCAGGAACGCCGCATCCGCCACATGCATGTGACGCTGATGGATTACATCAACGGCAAATATGCCAACGACGCATAGGTGTCGGTCCATCAATGAGCGAACAAACCGAACTTGAGTTTGTATACGTTGCCCGCGAGGACGAAGTCCCCGCGGGCAAAAATCGTTGTTTTGAGGTTGAAGGGCGAGGCGTGCTGCTTTGCAGTTTCCCCAGTGGCATCAAAGCGATAGAGAATTTTTGTTCTCATGAAAAGAAACCAATGGAAGGCGGTCGCCTGCGGGGTGGCAGCCGTATCGTCTGTCCGCATCATGGGTCCAATTTCGATCTGGACCAAGATGGCAAATCCATGGGCGCGCCTGCTGTGCTACCGTTGACTGTCTTCCCCGTTAAGGTGGAAGAGGGCAACGTCTATGTGCAGTTGGTGGAAACGAAGAAGCCACCAGCTAATCCGTGGGCCATTCCGGGTGTCAAAAAAATAGGGTAGTTGCCGGCCTACAGGCTGGTGCGAATAAAGAGGGGATCATCATGGGCAAGGCTCCATATCGCTTTTATCTGGTAGCAGCCGGCAAGTATCACAATATCGATTTTGCGCGGTTGGAGATCCTCAAGCTGTTGTCTGAAGACGAGCGCTTCCGCGTGCAGGTTGGGGATGATTATTCTAACATAGAAGCGATCCAGGCCGCCGATGTACTCATCACCTACACTTGCGATGTTATTCCGACTGAGGAAGAGCAGGCTGGCCTGCACGACTTCTTGAGCAATGGTGGTAAATGGTTCGCCCTTCATGGCACCAATTCCATTCTGCGATTCCTGGAAGATGGCCGGGTCGATACGCCGGATGAAGCGCCGAAGTTCATGGAAATGCTGGGTAGTCAGTTCGCTGCCCATCCCCCGATCATGCCCTATACGGTGCATGTGACCGAAGGGCAGGAAGAACACCCGTTGGTCAAAGGCGTAGAGCCGTTTGAAGTGGATGACGAACTCTACTGCTGCAACTATATCGGCGAAAACACGGCCTATATCCAGACCGAGTGGAATGGCACCTGTGACGGCTTTACCGATGAAGACTGGACGGACGAAGCCAAGGGTAAGCATCTGGTGATGTATACTCATGACTATCATGGGGGTGAGGTGCTGTATCTCACCTTGGGGCATTGCCGCGGCAAATACGACATGCAGCCGATGATCGAAGAATACCCGACCATCGAAGAAGGTGCTTGGGCGCAGCCCGTCTATTATGACCTGCTGCGCCGGGGTATTCGCTATTGCATTGGTGAGCTTCAGTAATCCTTGCCATTCAAAGACTTATCTCCGCTACTTGAACCACAATCTATCGCGGTTGTAGGCGCTTCCAGCAACCCGTTGAAGGTTGGTGGCAGGCCGCTTGTCGCACTGCGTGATGCGGGCTTCAAAGGCGCTATTGTGCCAGTCAATGCCTACCGCGAAGAGGTGCAAGGCCTGCCCGCTGTGCCGAGCCTGTCGGCCTATGAAGGGCAGATTGATCTCGCCATTATTGCAGCGCCTGCAGCCGACGTGGTGGGTATCGTGCAGAACGGTGTCTCGGCAGGCGTAAAGGCCTTTGTGATCTTTACCTCTGGCTTTGCAGAGATGAATGCTGATGGTGCCGCGCTGCAGGCCGAATTAACCGCGATTGCCGAAGATAGTGGCGCCATTATAGTTGGCCCCAATTGCCTTGGAGTGGTCAACACACCCAATGGCATGACAGCAACGTTTACCTCAGCGCTGGAGCGCTCAGAATGGGGTGAGGGTGCTCAGTGGGAAGGTCCATTCGGCATTGTAAGCCAAAGCGGTGCTCTGGCCTCCTGGTGGTTGGCCCTGGCCGTCAATGAAGGCATTGGTATCTCCAGCTGGATCACCACAGGCAATGAAGCAGGTATTGATGTTGCCGAAGGCATCGCGGCCCAGGCGCAGGACTACCAGACCAAAGTTATTGGCGTCTATACGGAGGACATTCGCGACAAGGATAAATTCGCTGCGGCGGCCAGGCTGGCGCAGGAAAATGGCAAGACACTGATCGCCATCAAGGCCGGGCAAATGGCTGCCGGGGCAGGGGCTGCCAAAGCCCATACCGGTGCGGATTCCTTTATGGATGAAGGTGAGATTAATCGCTGGTTTGCTGAGCTGGGTATAATCCGAGCAGAGTCCATGTCCGCAGCCCTGAGCATGGCCAAGATTGCGCTCGCCTATCCAGACCTGCAGGCTTTTAAGCGGCTCGGTATTATCACCACCTCAGGCGGGGCAGGGGTTCTGGTTGCGGACCAGGCGACGCGGGCCGGGTTTGACCTGTCCCGCTTTTCCGAAGGCGTTCAGCCTGCGCTGATAGACCTTCTGCCGGCTTTTGTTGGCCCGAGAAACCCGCTCGATGTTACCGCTGGTGTCGTGGGTAACCCGGCAACTTTTGCCAGCCTGTGCGACCTGCTTGGGGACAGGGATGAACATGACTTTTACCTTGTTGCAACCGGGCTGCTCTACAGTGTGTCGGGTGCCATGATCGACGGCATAAAAAAAGGGCTGCAGGCGCGTGGCAAACCTGCAGCCGTTATCTGGGTTGGTGCCTCATCAGCACTTGCCAAGTCGTTGGAAGACGAAGGCATTCCCGTTTTTGCCGACCTACCAGAAGCGATAGAAGCCCTGGCAGGCTGGGCCATTAAGGACTAGGAGCCCCCAGCCATTTGACGCTGGAATTCACCCAGGTCGAAATAGTCGCGCCATTCGGTAATTTCACCATCTACCACTTTGAAAATACCCATCAGGGGAATGGCCAGTTTACGGCCGTCCGCATAATTGAAGCAGTCCGTCCGTTCCGTCAGAACTGTGTCTCCATTGGCGGCAATGGCATGCAGCTGCCAGTCGATGCTTTCGCAGTCGCCCATGGCGGCCAGGAAGCCGCGTGATGCTTCGCGCCCCTTGATCGGTTCCATGGGGATATTGTGGTAATCAACATCCTCCGACAGCATGTCGCAGGCAGCGTCAATTTCTTTAGCATTCCAATGGGCCAGGAATTTTTTAATGGTTTCTTGCGGCGTCATTGCCTCTCTCCCTTGATAATGAATTCATTGACCTGCTTAGCATATTTGGCCTTTTTTGGCTTGGGAAAGTCGTTGCCAATAACAGCGCCTGCGTTAAGCTATTCGGCAATCTAATCATTCAAAACGGGAAGCCAAGCGTATGAAAGCAGCCGTATATTATGAGGGCGGGCAGCCTTTGAAGATCGAAAATGTTGATGACCCAGCGCCAGAGGCAGATGAAGTCATCATCGAGGTTAAGCATTGCGGCATTTGCGGCACCGACCTTCATGCAACCGAAGAACATTCACCAGCCTCACTCACCGGCACGATCATGGGGCATGAATTTGCCGGTGAAATAGTTGCGATGGGCAAGGATGCGCCCGAAGGCTGGAAAGTGGGTGATCGGCTGACAACACTACCTATGCTGGGTTGCGGAAAATGCGTGCCCTGTCTTACGGGTGAACCCTGGACCTGTAAGCAAAAGAAGATCTCTGGCGTTGATATTCCTGGAGGCTTTTCCCAATACACCAAGGTTGACCTGAACCAGTCGGTCAAGCTGCCGGAAAGCGTCAGCTGGAAAGAAGGCGCCCTTGTCGAGCCTTTAGCGATCGGTCTGCACGCTGTGCGCCGGGCGGGTAATATGGAAGGCAAGAACATCCTGATTGTCGGCGGTGGCCCGGTTGGTGTGGCGGTTGCCCTTTGGGTGCGCTTTTTTGGTGCGCGCAAGGTCGTGGTTTCCGAGCTGGAAAAAGGCCGGGCGGAGATGTCGCTGAAATATGGCGCGACAGACATTATTGATGCCAAGGGTGATGTAGGCGGCCAGTTTGCGGAAATCTGTGGCGGCCCGCCCGATGTCGTCTACGAATGTGTTGGTCTGCCGGGCATGATCATGAATTGCCTGATGCTAGCACCGCACCGCAGCACGCTGGTTGTTGTTGGTTTCTGTACCCAGCCAGACACATTTGTGCCGGCGCTTGCCATGGCCAATGAAATCACCATGCAATTTGTTGTGGCTTGGGATAAGCGAGACTTCCAATTCGTTGTCGACATGATTGCCTCTGACCGTATCGACGTTGAAGGATTGATCACAGACGTTGTGTCTTTTGACCAATTCTCCGACGCGTTTGAGGCGCTGCGTAAGCCAGAGCATCAGGTAAAGGTCCTGCTGGACCCATTTGCCTGATCACTTACAGACTGGCTCGGGTATGCGTAGGGGAGCTTTAGCATGAGTATGAGGCCCAATAGCCTTTGGGAAATCTGGGCTAATGGCCAGGCGGCCAGCAATTGCTGGCTCAACACGCCCAGTGCTTATGTCGCCGAACTGATAGCCCATCAGGGCTGGGACAGCGTTACCGTCGACCTGCAGCATGGCATGATCGGCATGGAAGATGCCTATGCCATGGTCACCGCTATTTCGACGACGGATTGCGTGCCATTAGTGCGTGTGCCCTGGAATGACCCGGCCCAGATCATGCGGGCACTGGATGCCGGGGCCTATGGTATTATCGCCCCCATGATCAATAACCGGCAGGAATGCGAAGCCTTTGTGGGTGCTTGCCGTTACGCGCCGGAAGGGTATCGCAGTGTTGGCCCAAACCGTGCCTTGCTCTATGGCGGCAGCAGCTATTTGGACAAAGCCAACAGGACAATCGTGATATTTGCGATGATTGAGACGGTTGAAGGTCTGGCGCATCTGGAATCGATTTGTGAAACGCCGGGTTTGGATGGTGTGCTGATCGGCCCGTCAGACCTCGGCCTGTCCATGGGACGTGAAGCCAAAAGCAACCAAACGGACCCAGAGGTTGTCGAGGCTATTGAACATATCCTCAAAACCGCAAAAGAGACGGGCAAGAAGACCGCCATCTTCAATTCCGACGTCACCTACGCGCGTGAAATGGCGGAGAAGGGCTTTGATCTGGTTACTGCTGCCTCGGACACGGGGATGATCCGCAACGGCGCCGAGCTGCTAAAAGAGCTCAAGGGGCATTAATCTGCCAGTTCGTATACCATGCGAATTCTTTGGTCTGTTCGCTCAACAAATTTTCCGTCACGTAGCCAGGGCGAAAACGCCATTGTTCCAATGCCTCTAGCGCGGATTTTGTAGACGTTTTTTGGCGCTTTCCATCGATGACTTCGGCATCTTTTACGTTGCCATGATCATCAATTGTGAAGTTTACAACAACCCAGCCTTCTTGCCCTGCAAACATTGCGGAGGCAGGGTACTGCATCATAGTCCGATAAATGGCGACAGATTCGCCTTCGCCAGTTTCTGGATCTACACTTGCAATGTGGCGACAATGTTTATCTGCTTCTTCCTTCATGCCGACCTTCTCGTAGGCCTGTAGCAGAAACTGATGTGCCGATAAGGCAACAGGGTGGGTCGGATCCAGTTCTTCTTCAAGACTGCCGATTGCCTTATTCAGATACTCAATGCTTTTCTTTTCACGGCCTTTTGCCAGTTCCACTTTCCCAAGTCTGAATAGGGCCGAACCATATAGTACGCTGTGTGTATCACCGGCATCTTCAAGGATCCGAATGGCCTTGATTAAGTGTGAATGAATTTTTCCACGATTGCCCCGTAGCATCTATTAGTCGGCTATCGATAAAAGTGTCTGAGCATGTCGGTTGTTAGTTTTTCCGTAGGTGGTTTCGGATATTTTCAGCGCTCGCTTAAAGTAGCGTGAAGCGGCCCAGGTACGACCATCGCCAAGGCTCGATACTATTTTTCCTTTTAGGAGAAGAATATCGATCAGGGCGCTATTTTGTTTACCCAGCGTTGTTTCAATTAGCTCAGTCGCACTATCGATCGTTAGGTTTGCATCCGAGCGTTTGCCGCCATTGTATTGTTCCCAAGCCAGGTTGGTATAAAGAACGGCCAAATCGCGGGGTTGGATGGAAAGTCCAACGCCTATGTCCAGAACCTTCTGTGCTAAAGGAATAATAGCCTTATGTTCGGCAAACGAGTGCGCCTTGTCGGCCGCATCGGAATAGGCTCCATAGGCAGTATTGAAGTCCTCAACAGTGTAACTTTGATTTGCCAGTGAAGGCTTCCAAAGCAAAGTGAAGCAGAAAATAAAGATTGCTGTGAAAAGTGGCTTCATGGCTATGTCTCCAAACTAAGGCATGAAGAATAACCACGAGACTGAGCTTTGTCATGACCAATAAAAAGGGCGGCTAAAGCCACCCTTGATTGCTTTGATGTGACGCTGTGTCCTACATGGACATCAGGATTTTCATCATCACATCTTTTTGAATCTCGTTCGAACCACCATAGATGGTTGCTGCACGACCATAGAGGAAGTCCTCATTGCCGCCGGTAAATTCGGGCAGGCCGACAGGCGGTTCATTGACACCTTCCATGTCGCGGAAGCCATCGAAGGGCAGGCTGTAATAAGCAGCCATTTCGAGGAATAGCTCAGACATGCTCTGCTGCAGCTCGGTGGCTTTTACCTTGAGCATATTGGCTTCAGAAC
Source organism: Alphaproteobacteria bacterium (assembly GCA_030836535.1). Taxonomy (GTDB): domain Bacteria; phylum Pseudomonadota; class Alphaproteobacteria; order SMXS01; family SMXS01; genus SMXS01. The sequence continues at coordinate 1,250 of JAURPT010000156.1, read as the reverse complement.
CCGGTGCGAAATCAGACTGCTGACCGGCCAGGAAACGAAGCTCTGAATATTCCAGCGCATTGAGGGCAATTTCAGCCGATGCCATCTTTTCCTGATAGGTCGTGCTGTCTGCCAATGTTGCGCCATCCATGCCAACAGCATTGGCAAGGTTTTGCAGGCGTTTGATCTGTCGCTTCTTGGCGCCGATCTGCGCAATGCTGTTCCGTTCATTCACCAGCAGGAATTTGGCGTATGTCCAACCCTTGTTTTCTTCACCAATACGGTTGGCTTTGGGTACGCGCACGTCGGTGAAGAACACCTGGTTCACGTGATGGCCGCCGTCGATCATGATGATCGGGTCAACAACGATCCCTGGTGTATCCATTGGGATCAGCAGGAAGGAGATGCCTTCCTGTGGCTTGCCTTCATTGCTGGTGCGAACCAGGCAGAAGATCCAGTCGGCAAGATGCGCGCCAGAGGTCCAGATTTTGGAGCCATTGACGATATAGTCATCACCATCGCTGACAGCCTGGGTCTTCAAGGACGCAAGGTCGGAACCAGACCCAGGCTCGGAATAACCCTGGCACCACCAGATGTCACTGTTCAGGATGCCTGGCAGGTGCTGGGCTTTTTGCTCTTCACTGCCATAGGTGTAGATAACAGGGCCACACATGGCCAAGCCAAACGGGTTAAGGGCAGGGGCCCCGGCTTCGGCCAGTTCGTTCGCGAAGATGTATTTCTGCGCTGCAGTCCAGCCCGTGCCGCCATATTCAACCGGCCAGTTCGGGACAAGCCAGCCTTTTTCACGCAGGATTTTCTGCCAACGAATGGTCTGTTCCTTGACGACACCCGTGCCGTTCATCACAGCTTCGCTGATATCCTTGGGCAGGGCTTCTGCCACCCATTCACGCACTTCCTGTTGAAAGGCTAGTTCTTCACCGTCGAATTCCAGATTCATACTCATTCCCCGTTTCTATGAACAGTTAAGCAGCCTTGGAAAAGCGCTTGAGATGGTGGTCCATATTCCCCAGCATAACATCAATCATGGTCAGGCGCTTGAAGTAATGACCAACAGACAACTCGTCCGTCATGCCCATGCCGCCATGCAGCTGCACGGCCTGCTGACCGACGAACTTGCCACTCTTGCCGATCTGAACCTTGGCACCGGAAACGGCCTTGCGGGCTTCAACCGGGTCATCGGAGTGAACCTTGAGCGCAGCGACCAGAGCCAAGGACTTGGCCTGTTCATATTCCATCATCATGTCGGCCAT
>JAURPT010000155.1 GCA_030836535.1 Alphaproteobacteria bacterium | reverse complement strand
CGGTCATCTGATGGTGCGTGGACCCTGGGTCGTTGAAAGTTATTATCGTGGTGAAGGGGGCGAAATTCTGGACGACGAGGGCTATTTCGATACGGGCGATATTGCCCATATCGACGAAGAAGGGTTCATCCAGCTGACGGACCGTGCCAAGGATGTCATTAAAACGGGCGGCGAGTGGATCAGCTCCATTGATCTGGAAAATGCAGCTGTTGGACATCCTGACCTTGCAGAATGCGCTGTCATTGGCGTGTACCACCCCAAATGGGATGAGCGCCCCTTGCTCTTGGCCGTGCCCGCTGTAGGCAAAACGCCCAACAAGGAATCTGTGATGGACTATCTCTCTGAAAAAATCGTCAAATGGTGGATGCCGGATGACGTTGTTTTTGTGGATGAGCTGCCGCACACCGCAACGGGTAAATTGCTGAAGACTAAAATCCGCGACGAATACAAAGACTACAAACTACCAACCTACTAGTGGGGCCTTGTGACGGACGACCAGAAAGACAGGCAAAGTGACGTAAAGACAGTCGCACTTTTTGCGACATGTCTGGTTGATCTGATGCGTCCAAATGTCGGCTTTGCCAGTGCGTGTCTGCTGGAGCAAGCGGGTTACGATGTGGTCGTCCCCGAAGGTCAGACCTGCTGTGGTCAGCCTGCCTATAATGGTGGTGATCGTCGATCAGCTCGCCGGGCTGCCCGGCATACAATGGCGATTTTGGAAGGATACGACTATGTTGTCGTCCCGTCTGGTTCATGCGCTGCCATGATCTGCAAACACTATCCTGCGCTTTTCTCCAAGGGAGGAGGCGATTATCGCCGAGCGATGGAGCTGTCGGAAAGAACCTATGAACTGACGACCTTCTTGCGCGACGTTGCGCATTATGCGCCCAATGTCACCTTGGAGAATGAGACAATTACCTACCATGACTCATGTGCCGGATTACGTGAGTTGCATATCCAAAGCCAGCCGCGCGATCTGCTGAACTCCTGTGAAGGGATCCATCTGGCTGAAATGAACAAGCCAGATACCTGTTGTGGCTTTGGCGGTACCTTCTGCATCAAGTATCCCGACATATCCGACCGGTTGGTCGAGCGCAAAGCGGAAGATATTGTGGCAACCGGGGCCACACGTGTCGTTGCGGGTGATGTTGGTTGTATCCTAAATATGGAGGGCAAATTGCACCGGCAGGGGGCGTCGGTGTCGGTTAGCCATGTTGCAGAGATTCTAGCTGGCATGGTGGAAGACTGATGGACGTCACCAGCCGTCAATTCTCGGACAAAGCACATCAGGCGCTCAGGGACACGGTGCTGCAAAAAGCCCTTGGCCATATTGAGGAAGGGTTTGTAGAGGCGCGCAAAAATGCAGCGGCGAACCTGCCCGAATTTGAAGAATTACGCGACCGGGGGCGTGATATACGCGCGCATGTGATCGAACATCTTGGAGCGTATCTGCGACAGTTTGAAGACCAGGTTTATGCGCAGGGTGGGCGTGTACACTGGGCGCGTGATGCGGCAGAGGCACGACAGATCGTAGCCGAGATATGCGCCGAACAGGGTGCCAGGACAATTGCTAAAAGCAAGAGCATGGTGACCGAGGAAATCGAGCTTGTTTCTCATTTGGAAGCGCAAGGCCTCAAAGCCGTCGAGACAGACCTTGGCGAATACATCATTCAGCTGCGTGAGGAAAAGCCCAGTCATATCATTGCGCCTGTCATTCATTTGTCCAAGGAGCAGGTCTCAGAGACCTTCCACGAGCATCACCAGATCCATGGATTTGAGGACAAATTAACAGAACGGGCAGAATTGGTTGCCCAGGCGCGTTCAGTGTTGCGAGAAACATTTATGGACGCAGATGTCGGCATTACCGGGGCGAATTTCCTGGTCGCTGAAACCGGTTCTGTCGTGCTGGTTACAAATGAAGGCAATGCTGACCTGGTGACCTCACTGCCCGACACGCATATTGTGGTTACCGGGATTGAAAAAGTCGTGCCGACTCTGAATGCCTGTCACACATTGCTGCGACTTCTCGTGCGCTCGGCAACGGGCCAGGAGACCACCACCTATACCAGCTTTCTGACCGGGCCCAAGCGCCCCAAGGACGCGAACGGTCCTTCAAATTTTCATGTCGTGCTTGTCGACAATGGCCGGTCAGCGATGATCAATACACAAAACCGCGAGATGCTTCATTGCATTCGCTGTGGTGCCTGTCTGAACCACTGCCCCATCTATGCCAATATTGGTGGCCATGCCTACGGATCGGTTTATCCGGGCCCCATGGGTGCTGTGCTAACCCCACAACTGGCGGGCCTGGCGGATAGTGTCGATCTGCCTAATGCCTCTACATTTTGTGGAAAATGCGAGGCCGTGTGCCCGGTTCGGATACCGCTGCCCAAAATGATGCGCCATTGGCGAGAGAGTGAATTTGAACAACACCTGACACCAACTGGTATGCGTTTCGGGCTGGGTGTGTGGAGCTGGCTGGGTCGTCATCCTGCCCTTTACCGGCTTGTGCAGCGGTGCGCCCGGCTGGGCATGCGTGTCCTGGCACGCAATGGATGGATAAAGGCATTGCCACTGGCAGGGAAGGGATGGACTGCCTGGCGCGACATGCGAGCCCCGGATGGGGAAAGTTTCCAGTCCCAGTGGGCTAAACGTGGCAAGAAGGAACCAGCCTGATGGCCAACGCGCGCGAACACATCCTCTCCAGATTGCCAGATGCTCAGCCAGCACCGCATAGCTGGCAAGAACCCTTTGCACCGATTTCTACTTTGTTGCCTTCAGACCGCCGCCGCACGCTGTTTGCCGACAAGCTGGCACAAAATAAGGCGACCTTTTCCGAAGTCCTGGCGCGAAAAAGTATCCCGGGTGCGGTAGCACGCCATGTGGCCAAACAGGGTTATGCCGGCAAGGTGATACTGGGGCAGTCCCTGGCAGCTCTGCCATGGGACGTCGTTGATCTGGAATGTCACTGGGTTTCCGGCGAGAACGACTTGCCGCTGGAGGACGGCCTGATGATGGTGTCAGACTGTTTTGCAGCAGCTGCTGAGACCGGTACGATCATTACCCGAAGCGATCAGCACCAGGATAGCCGCCTCAATTTTGTAGCACGTCATCATTGCGTGGTGCTGGATGAGCGGGACCTCCTTGGGCCTTATGAAGACATATGGGTGCATATGCAAAGCCAGCAAAAGGCCATGCCTCGTTCTGTCAATTTTATCACGGGTCCATCTCGCACCGCCGATATTGAACAAACGATTGAGCTTGGCGCGCATGGCCCGGCGAGCCTACATATTATTTTGGTCAGAGCGGAAAGCACCCGTCCTGAATCGGGAGAACTGTGATGTATGCTGCCAGGATTGCTTTGTTGGGTATTGTTGCTGCATTGGGCTTGGGCGCAACGGCAGTTCTGGCGGATGTCACTATTAAACTGAAGGATGGTACAACCATCATTGTGCCAATTGATGCAGAGCAGGTTGAGTCTGTCTCGGTAGGTGACGGGGCACCGCAAGCGGCAAAGCCGCGCCAAAATAAGCCGCCCGAGGATACTCGCAAGCCGCGCAAGCGTTCCAAGGCTTACCGTCAGGCGCCATTACCAAAGGAAGTTACGGCAGCGGCTGCAGAAACATTTGGTCTGCCTGGTACATCTCCTTTCATTGAAGGTGCATTCGGCGGGGGTGAAGGACTTGGCCGTACCATCACAGTCGGGCCTATGGGCGAGTATAAGGTGCCGTCAGCTGCAGCCAGGCAGGCGGGTAATGGGGATGTCATCGAAATTGAACCTGGCCTCTATGTTGATGATTATGCGACATGGGACGCCAACAACCTGACAATCCGCAGTTCGGATCCGGACAGGCGCGTTCATTTGAGATCGACCAAAAATGCCTCTAACGGCAAGGCGATCTGGGTAATTTCTGGCAAAAATATCACCATAGAAGGCATTGAGTTTTTAGGCGCCAGAAGCAGTAGCAGAATTGGTGCGGGTATTCGCCATCAAGCTGGCAAGCTGACAGTCCGTAACAGCTATTTCCACCACAATGAAAGTGGCATTCTTGTTGCCAATATTGCCGATACCGAACTAGTTGTTGAGGACTCAGAATTTTCCTATCGGCGTTACCAGAATCCCCGAGCCCACGCCATTTACATGGGGAACGGCAAAAGTCTGGTGGTTCGGAATTCTTACTTCCACCACAATGACAGAGGGCATCATATCAAGTCGCGCGCTGCGGCTACTACTTCGATCAATAATCGCATTATTGATGGTGACGGTGGCTCGAGCTATTTGGTCGATATGTCGAATTGCGGGAAAAGCCTCTTGATTGGCAATGTGTTTCAGCAGGGGGAACACGCGGAAAACACCAATATGATCTCTTATGGTGCCGAGGGATGCGAGGAGACGGTCGAAGATCTGATTCTGGTCCACAATACTTTGGTGAATGATCGGGGTCGGGGGACATTCCTGTTGAACCGCTCCAACGAGAAGGCTGTGCTTGCCAATAATTTGATGGTGGGCCGAGGCAATGCCTGGGATGACTTGGTTGATGATCGCGGCAACCTGAAACTGAACAACCATGCATTCGTTGACAGGAAGAATTGGGACTATCACCTGGTGGCAGGCAGTGCGGCCGTCAATGCAGGCAAAACTGCCTCGCTGGAAGGCTTGCCAGCCCCAGAGGGCAGACACTTTGGCGGCAGGCCGGACATGGGCGCATACGAGTTGTCGCAATAATTGCGAACTTTAAGAAAATTAACAGTAAGGTCCTTGATTCCTTCTAGGTGGAGAATATTGTCGGCACATGTCCAGGCAAGTTGTTTATCTCATTGGTGCGGGCCCTGGCGACCCAGAACTGCTTACCCTGAAAGGGCTTCGGCTTCTTCGGGAGGCGCAGGCTGTCGTGTATGACAGACTGGTGTCGGACGAAATCCTTGCTGAAATCCCTGCAGATGTGACACGCATTTATGTGGGTAAGCAAGGTGGTACCCATTCCCTGCCGCAGGCAGACATCAACAAACTGTTGATCGACCTTGCCAAGCAATATGGCACCATTGTGCGCCTGAAAGGGGGCGACCCCTACGTCTTCGGGCGGGGTGCAGAAGAAGCTTTGGAGCTTGTGGCAGCTGGCATTGATTTTGAAGTTGTACCCGGTATTACGGCGGCCACGGGTATTATGGCGGGTCTTGGCCTGCCCCTGACCCATAGAGGTGTGGCCAACGGTGTCCGTTTTGTGACGGCCCAATGCGGCAAGGATGTCCCTTTGTCGTTGAATTGGGACAGTTTGGCAGACCCTGACACAACGCTGGTTGTCTATATGGGCCTGGCAAAATTGCCGGAAATCAGTGAGAAGCTAATTGCTGCGGGCATGCCCGCCGACCAACCGTCCATGGCTGTATCTCAGGGCACAACGGACAATGAAGTCGTGTGTCGCGCGCCGCTGTCGGACTTGCCGGAAAAGGTGGCCCTGGAGGCATTGGAGCCGCCAGTGCTTATAGTTATAGGCCGTGTTGCTGATCTGGCCGATTTGTTGGGTGAAAGTGCCCGCTAAGATCGATTAGAGGATTGAGCACGTGCCGCGTTAAGAAATTTATCTGGAAAAAGGCGACGAACTCGCCTGGCTGGTGATTGATCGGCCAGGCCATCACAATGCT
>JAURPT010000154.1 GCA_030836535.1 Alphaproteobacteria bacterium | reverse complement strand
GAAATTCGCTTCAAGCAGCAGCGTACGTTCTTCCTCCATATCCTGCTGTCCATCGACGACTCCCAGGGAAACACGACGGGCTTCGTAGTCTTCCCTTGTGCCGATTTCGAAACCCAGTGCTTTGATGGTTGCCTCGGCGGTTTCCGTGGGCAAAATTGCACGGCTCCCCAATTTAGCACTACGGGGGTCTCGGTAAATGTAACCGCCTGCATGTGCCATGCTGGCGCCGGTTTCTTCTGCCAGCTCGTCCACTTCGCCTAAAAGGGCATAGCAAGCCCAGTTTGCAGAGGCGTCTTCCAGGCTCACATCAGCGCGCAGTCGATACATCATCAGTTTGCGTAGAAAGTCCGCCAATGGCGTCCTGTGCACGTCGATCAGCAGTGAATCACCCTGGTCTACCAGGATAAAATCATAGAGATATTTTCCCTGCGGGGTCAGTAAGGCTGAATAGAGCGCCGTGTCTGGCGACAAGCGGTCGACATCATTGGTGATGATGTTTTGTAGAAAATCTCGGCATTCCGGGCCGCCTGCGGCGAGTATGCCCCGGTCTTCGAGCAAGATGGCAAGGTTCGGCATCAGATCTCTGCTTGTAACACTGTTTGGCGCTATCATATATCGCCTGATGGTTAGGTCTTTAGAAAAAGTTTCAAACCGCCTATAAAATGGCGCAATTCACGAGGGCACTTCATGGCTCGATCCGGCAACCCATACCATTCGGGCGGGACACAATAATCAGATGGATCTGCTACTTCTTTTCATCAAAGGCATGATTGTTGGTGTGCTGGTCGCAGCGCCGATGGGGCCGGTGAATATCATTGTCATTCATCGCACAATCACCCGTGGCGGTTTCAGTGCCCTGCTCACGGGTTCTGGTGGTGCAATCGGTGATGGCGTGTTTGCCGTTATCGCCGCCTTGGGCCTGACCGCTGCCCGGCACTTTGTTGAGGAACATGAATTCTGGTTCCGTCTGCCAGGCGGGTTGTTCATGCTGTTCTTGTCATTCTTCATATGGCGCAGGCACCCGCATCTTGAAGGGGAGGATGATGGCTCCGGCCTGATCCGCTCGGTTATTACGACGTTCCTGTTGACGATCACCAACCCCATTACCGTGGTTGGTTTTGCGGCCCTGTTTGTGGCCTTTGGCCTGACAACCGGCTTCGATTATGGGGCAGCCACCATGGTTGTTGGCGGTGTTGTTGCCGGGTCCATGGCCTGGTGGGTCGTTGTTGTGTCGTCGGTGCGCTTGTTGCACGGCCGCATTGAAGACCGGCACCTGGAAATCTTCAACCGCTATGCAGCGGTTGCTGTGTTCCTGTTCGGTCTATATGCTATCGATTCTGTGACGACTGGCTTCCTCGATATGCTGATCGCCTAGTCGGCCCGCCTCTAATCGATCTACCCCTAATCGATTTGCCCCTTGGCAACGAAATACGGGTTTTCAAACTCTGGCTTGGCGTAGGTAAAGGGCTCTCCATCCAACAGGGTAGTTGTACCCCCGGCTGCACGCAGAACTGCATCGCCCGCGGCAATGTCCCATTCCATTGTCCGGCCCAGGCGGGGGTAGAAGTCTGCCTCACCAGAGGCCACCAGGCACAGTTTCAGCGAGCTGCCTGCAGAGCGCAGTTCAGCGACATTATACTGGCTGATGAACTCATCTGTCTCCGGGCTGCGGTGAGAACGACTGGCCACAACCGTCAGTCCTTCTTCCGGCGCGTTACGAATGCTGATCGCCTGCCGATCGCCACTAGCTACACCATTCTCGATATCCTGGCAGAAGGCACCAGAGGATGAGCCGCCATAAAGCTTGCCGATGGCCGGGGCATAGACCACGCCTGCGATGGGCGCGCCATTGTCGACCAGGGCAATGTTGACGGTAAATTCACCATTGCGGCTGATGAACTCCTTGGTGCCATCCAGCGGGTCAACCAGAAAGAAGACCCCGCCGCTGATATCCGGAATATTGCCTGCAGCAACGCCTTCTTCTGCAACGACCGGAATTTCGGATGCAGCTTTTGACAGCCCGGCCAGGATAATCTTCTCAGCGGCTTCGTCAGCATCGGTCACCGGTGAGGCATCGTCCTTGGTACGGACGTCAATATCACCATTATAGATTTCCATGATCTTGGCACCGGCGTCGAGACTGATCTGGACCAGCTCATTCATTAGCTGCGGTGAAACATCAGCAGGCATCTTTATTTCCTCTTCTTGGCCCCGTTAACGGGAAATTTTGCCGTTTATAGGCATGCAGGCACCAGAAGTCACCTGCAATAGCAGCCTTGTATCAGGGGTTTTCGGGGCTATATTGCGCCCATGAGCACAGAGACCAGTACAGCAACGCTTTCAGCGCCCCTTGTTCCCGGCAAAAGCCCGGCGGACACACGGGTGGTTGTGGCCATGTCTGGTGGGGTGGATAGTTCGGTTACGGCCGCGCTGCTGAAGGATCAGGGCTACGATGTCATTGGCATTACCCTGCAGCTTTACGACCATGGTATGGCGCTGGCCAAGAAAGGCGCATGCTGTGCTGGGGCAGACATTCATGACGCCCGTCGTGTAGCCGAGAATATTGGCATTGCCCATTATGTGCTGGATTATGAAAGCCTGTTCAAAGAATCGGTGATGGACGACTTCGCCGACTCTTATCTGCGTGGTGAAACACCTATACCCTGTGTGCGCTGTAACCAGACAGTCAAGTTTCGCGATCTGTTGAAGACCGCCAAAGACCTGGATGCAGATTGCCTGGCAACCGGCCATTATATTCAGCGCTTCGCAGACAATGGCTCATCCCAACTGCACCGGGCTGTCGACCCCGGCAAGGACCAGAGCTATTTCCTCTTCGCGACGACGCAAGAACAGTTGGACTTTTTGCGCTTCCCGCTCGGCGGGTTGGAGAAGAGCGATACCCGTGCACTCGCGGAAAAATACGGGTTGGCTGTTGCTAATAAGCCGGACAGCCAGGATATCTGCTTTGTGCCCAATGGCGATTACGCCAGCGTGATTGAGAAGCTGCGTCCTGGTGCCTCAGAACCTGGCGATATCGTTCACCTCGATGGTCGTGTCCTCGGGCAGCATGAAGGCGTCATTCGCTACACCATAGGTCAGCGCCGGGGCCTCGGTATTGGTGGCGGGCATGGTGATGACAATGACCCGTTCTATGTCGTTCGGATTGATGCCGATGCCAAGCAGGTCATTGTTGGCCCACGATCTGCCCTGGGTGTACAGGACTTTCCCATTGTTGAGTTGAACTGGCTTGGGGACCCGATCCCCGAAGACGGCCTATCGGTTCAGGTCAAAATCCGGTCCATGCGTCCGCCAGAGCCCGCGCGTATCCATCCGGTTTCAAAAACAACAGCCAGAATTTCCCTTGAGAAACCCGAACAGGGTGTCTCGCCAGGACAGGCTTGTGTTGTCTATGATGATACACGTGTCTTGGGAGGCGGGTGGATCACCCGCGATGAGGGGGAAACTGGTGACGGATCTCAATAATAAAATTGTCGCTCTGACCGGGGCCGGTTCAGGCATTGGTCTGGGAACAGCTATGGCGCTCGCCAGGCGCGGCGCACATTTGGCGCTGTCTGATATCAATGAAGAAGGGTTGAACGAAACCGCTGCCATGGTGGGTGATGCCGGTGGCAAGGTAACAACCCAAGTGCTCGACGTTTCCGATGAAGAGGCCTTCAACGTTTGGGCCGATAGCGTGATTGCTGATTACGGTCGGGTGGATGTTGTCATCAATAATGCGGGCGTAACACTGGCGGCCATCGGCGCTGAACAATCTCATGATGATCTGGACTGGGTGATGAGCATCAATTTCCGGGGTGTGGCGCATGGGACGCGTGCCTTTCTTCCCCATATGCTGGAACGCAATAGCGGCCATGTGGTGAACATCTCCAGTGTCTTTGGCCTGTTCGGGGTGCCGGCACAGTCCGCCTATTGCGCCAGTAAATTTGCTGTGCGGGGCTATAGCGATGCCATTCGCGTGGAACTTCGGAACAGCAATGTGCAGATGACGGTGGTTCACCCTGGTGGCATTTCGACCAATATTGCCAATCATGCGCGCTTTCGCATGCAGGGCGAAGGCGTGCCGGATCGAGATGCCTTTGTAGCCAATGCAAACAAAATGCTTTCCCGCACCACACCTGCAAAGGCTGGCGAGGTGATTGCCAGAGGTATAGAGAAAAATAAACCGCGTGTGCTGATCGGCGGTGATGCCAAATATATCGACATCATGCAGCGGCTCATGCCTGCACGTTTCCCTTTAATGATGTCGAGCAATTAATGAAACAGATTACAGGACGACTGGCCGCAGTTACGGGCGCCGCTTCGGGTATTGGCCGGGCGACAGCTTTGGCTCTCGCTGCAGAAGGCGCGAAATTTGCCCTGGCTGATGTTGATATGCATGGGCTCGAGGAAACGTCCAATATGCTGGAGCAACAGGAGGTGTGAGGTTGTGTTCAGCCGGGTGGATGTGACCTCTGCCGAGAATATGCAGGATTGGGCCGAGAGCATCGAGCGGGACGTCGGTCCCGTCGATATCGCCATCAACAATGCGGGTATTGCCTTGTTGGTGGAAGCGCATGACCAGCAACATGAAGATATAGCGCGCGTTATGGACATCAATTTCTGGGGCGTGGTGCATGGGACGCGGGCTTTTCTGCCGGGTATGCGGGAGCGTGACTGCGGACATATTGTCAATATTGCCAGCATGGCAGCGCTGACAGGCCTGCCAACGCAGTCCGCCTATTGTGCCAGCAAATTTGCGGTGCGCGGTTATAGCGAGTCGATCAGGGCAAAGTTGAATGGCACCAATGTTGGCATCACCACGGTGATGCAGGGCGGGGTGAAAACCGAGATCATGAACCGCGCTGAAATTCGCCTGGCAGGTCAAAGTAGCGAGCAGGCTGAAAATATGCGCCAGATGGTTAATTCTTTACTGGGGACGCCGCCGGAGAAGGCTGCGAAACTGATTGTTCGGGCCATTAAAAGAAATCGCTCAAGGCAATTGATTGGGCCTGATGCACGCATGATCGATATCTTCCAGCGGCTGATACCGGCATCTTTTCCGTCGCTCGCGGGGGCGGGTAGAGGGCGTTTGCGCCAAGGCTAGGCTGAAAAGATAAAAACAGGCTTTTGGCATATTGACAGAAGGGGGCGGTTCGCCCTATTTAGCGGGCGCTTCAATTGTTTGAACGCTTTGGGGCGGAGTAGCTCAGCTGGTTAGAGCACCGGAATCATAATCCGGGTGTCGGGAGTTCAAGTCTCTCCTCCGCTACCATTTCGCGCAGGACGCGCCTGAAAAAGCCTGGGGTTTCTCAGGCTTTTTTTGTGGCAAGTCCCCGCGAAATCCCCCGGAGGGACATTGGATCGGGGCGCGAGGGAGCGATAAATAATAAGGTAATTGGGAAAGCGTATCGTTGACGCAGGACGCGCCTGAAAAAGCCTGGGGTTTCCCAGGCTTTTTTTGTGGCAAGTCCCCGCGAAATCCCTCGGAGGGGCGGCGGGGCGGATACTGTCTTTTCCTTGAACGCACCACATCCGTTCTTTTTGCTTCATCGTACGCAGTAAATAACCACCTTAGAGTGCTAAGTGTTTCAGGGAAGAGGCAGGCTATGGCTGTTGAATTGCATGTGAATGGTGTCCGGCATCAGCTGGATGTGGAAGCGGAGATGCCGCTTCTGTGGGTGTTGCGCGACGAATTGGGGCTTACAGGTACCAAATTTGGTTGCGGTGTATCCTCTTGCGGGGCATGTACCGTGCATGTTGATGGCACCGCTGAACGCAGCTGTACCTTGCCCGTCGGCGACGTTGATGGCGCTCATATCACCACCATTGAAGGCCTGGGCGCGGATGAAGCCCACCCCGTGCAGATTGCCTGGATTGAAAAGCAGGTCCCACAATGTGGCTATTGCCAGTCCGGCATGATCATGGCCGTTGCAGCCCTGTTGGAAGAAAACCCGTCTCCCAGCCGTGCAGAGTTGGACGAGGCAGTGACCAATATCTGCCGCTGTGGTTCCTATCAACGTATTCACGAGGCCGTTGATGGCCTCACCAACGTATAGGAGGCGCGTCATGGGTAAATGGACACGTCGTGCATTCCTGGGGGCCGGTGGCCTCGTTGGCGGCGGTTTGGCGCTGGGTTTTGCCTTTGCGCCGAACCGAATGACGATCCTCAGTGGCGACTCAGATGCCTCAACGGCTGAACTGAATACCTGGCTGACGATCCGGCTGGATAACACGATCAAAGTGATTGTTCCACATTCTGAGATGGGGCAGGGCACCCAGACAGGCCTGCCAATGATGTTGGCGGATGAATTGGATGCGGATTGGTCGACGGTGACCATGGAACAGGCCCCGGCGACGGAAACCTATGCCAATAATGATGTGGCGCGTGGTTTTGTGTTGGGTGACACAACATTGCCCGAATCTGTTTCTCGCATGCTGGACTTTTCCCTGTTCAAGGTCGCGCAGATTGCTGGTCTGCAGATCACTGGTGGTAGCGCCTCCATTCGCTTCACGGGTCAGTTGGCCATGCGCCGCGCGGGCGCAGCAGCCAAGCATATGCTGTTGCAGGCAGCAGCCACCCGTTGGGATGTTCCCGTGGAGTCACTTTCTGCAAATGAAAGTATCGTTACCCATGCTACCTCTGGTCGCAGTGCGACCTATGGCGAACTGGCCAATGAGGCAGCCTTGGTGGCCCCGCCGGTAGAACCGACGCTCAAATCGCCGTCAGACTTCACGATCATTGGCCAGTCTCAGCCGCGCTTTGACATTCCGGCCAAGGTCGATGGCTCTGCTGCCTATGGCATTGATATTCAGGTGCCGGGCATGATGTACGCCGCCATCAAACATGCGCCCGTCTTTGGTGCCTCTTTCCAGGCACCCAATGTAGAACAGGTAAAAGCGTCACCAGGTGTGATTGATGTCATTGAGATTGATGGTGCGATTGCTGTGGTGGCCAATAATTTCTGGCGCGCAAAAACCGCGTTGGAAAATCTGGAGCTGCTTTGCGTCAATGGTGACGGCGAAAGCATGACATCAGCGCAGATTTATGAGCGTTATGCCGAAGCCGCTCTGTCGGAAGATGGCAGCTATGACGCCGATGAAGGGGATGTTGCTAATGCGATGCTGGGTGCCGATAAAATCGTGCGGGCCAGCTATCAGGTGCCGTTCCTGGCGCATGCCGCCATGGAACCCCTCAATTGTACTGCCTGGGTCCAGAACGATAAGTGTGATGTCTGGGTTGGCCATCAGAACCCACTAGGCGCGCGCAAGTCTGCCGCCAGTGCTGCAGAGCTGCCTGAAGAACAGGTAACGGTGCATAACTTTATGCTGGGCGGTGGTTTTGGCCGCCGGTCAGAGACTGACTTTGTTGAACAGGCAGTGACCCTGTCTCGCAAAGTAGGTGCTCCGGTCAAACTGATCTGGTCGCGCGAGGAAGATATTCGTCAGGATCGCTACCGCCCTGCGGTGGCCAACCATATGGCAGCCGCCCTGGGTGCGGATGGTATGCCGACAGCTTGGCAGAATTCCTACACAAATTCCGGAGCTAATGAGCCAGGCGAAAGTCCGCTGACGCAATATGCGATAGCCAACCAGTCCATCAAGGGTGTGGATGTTTCCAGTGCCGTGCCGTTGGGGGCGTGGCGCAGCGTGGGTCATACACAGCATTGCTTCTTTAACGAAAGCTTTGTTGATGAACTGGCGGCCGAGGCCGGACAGGACCCCTATGAATATCGCCGCACATTGTTGGCTGATATGCCGCGTCACCGAAAAGTGCTGGATACAGCGGCTGAAAAGGCCGGTTGGGGTACGCCGCTGCCAGAAGGGCACGCTCGCGGCATCGCCATTGAGCAGAGCTTTGGGTCGATTGTGGCCCAAGTGGCAGAGGTGTCAGTGGATGAATTTGGCCAGGTGAAGGTGCACAAGGTAACCGCTGCGGTCGATTGCGGCATCGCCGTTAATCCCAACGCTGTCGATGCCCAGATTGAAAGCGGCATCATCTACGGCCTGACAGCTGCGTTGTTCGGGGAAATCGAGATTGATGAAGGCTGTGTGGTGCAGTCCAACTTCCCGGATTACCCAATGGTACGCCTGCAGGATGCACCGGAAATCGATGTACACCTAATTGATAGTGGTGAAGCTATTGGCGGGATTGGTGAGCCGGGTACGCCACCGATTGCACCGGCTTTGACCAACGCCATTTTCGCAGCTACTGGAAAGCGGATCCGCTCTCTGCCTGTCTCGAAACACGACCTGGCATAGCAGCTGGGTCGTTACCCGTTAGCGCATGATGTTGAACACACCCGTCATGGTCATGATGACCTTGTCGCCGCTGAGAATCCGACCGCTGGTATAGCAGACGCGCTTGCCCATGCGGTCGACCTTGCCTTCGGCGACCAGCCAGTCGCCGAGCTTGGCAGGGCCCAGGAAGTTCGTGTTCAGCGAGATTGTCGTGACATTCAGCGCCGGGTCTTCCGCCCGGTGGGCCTGCAGGCTGAGAGTAACGTCTGCCAGGGTGGTCAGTACCCCGCCATGGGCGATATCAACATAGTTGATGTGCTTTTCAGTGATGCGCAGGCCGACCTTGAGCATGGCGTCTTCCGGCTTAACGTAATAGGGGCCAACTTCGCCCAGATAGGTGCCTTTGAACCCGGATGGTTTGAAGCCCTCAGGAATATCACTCACAGCTTAACTTTCTCGATTAGGTAGCTTTGCTCGTTGTAGTGCACGGTTCTTGAATGTCAATTCGCTCGCCGGGGTTCCTGTACCAGAAAAGCCGTCAGCGTAAGGGCTATTGCCAGCAGCACCGTCGAGCCAATGATGAGTTCCTGGTAACCCAAATATTGGGCCGTTAAGCCACCCAGAATGGGCCCCATGGCAAAGAACAGGGAATTCACAGCTGTGCTGATGCCGAGCAACATCGGAAGGTTTTCCCGATCGCCCATTTCCAGGATCAGGTTCATGGCACCAATCATGTACCCGCCCAGGCCAATACCGAGGCCGCCAAAGGCAATGGACAGCCATAGCATTTCGTTCGGCGTGTTCAGCAAAAGAATGGCCGAGGTGACCCAGACACCGATACTGGCCATAAAGACCAAGCGATTACCTTGTTTGTCAGCTATGGCACCCCAAAGAAAGTTTGAGCCCGTCTGGGCCAACAGGAAGCAAACGGTAAGCACAGATAAATCAGTGCCGGTCAGGATACGCATTTCGCCTGCATAAAGGATGTAGAAGGGCACAGCAGCCATGCCCAGGGCAGCGACTGAGCGGACGAGCACAAAACGTGTGAAGCTGGCATAGGTCCGCAGCATGGATGGTATCTCTTTGGCGTGTTTCAGCAAGCTGGATTGCGCCCGCATACGCGGTGGTTCGGGTTCGCGAATACCCAGGAGCATAAGCAGGCCGGTTACCGTCAGAATAAAGGCGAGTAGGAATGTCGTAGAATAGCCGTTACCCAGGATGTTGTTGTCGATGAAATAGGTGCCGCCGATCATGGCGACGCCTGCGGCGATAACACCGGATACGAAGTTGCGAAAGCCAGTTAGCTTTCCGCGTACACGCACCGGTATCAGTTTTGACAATGTGTATTGGAACATCACCATTTGTGCGCCATTGAACAGGCCGAAAAGGCCGAGGAACAAGCAGGTGGCCCACAGTGCCATATTGTCGGAAAAGAAGAAGCCAGCCAGCGCAATGCCGAGAACCTGAAGGCGCATAAGCGCCCCAATGGTGAAGAAGAGTGGCAGGACGCGTGTACGGTGGGAGATCAGGTTTGCACCGGGAATGGAGGCAATACCCGAGCCAATATGTTGCGCCGCCAAGGCAACGCCGACCAGAACATCAGAGCCGGATAACAGAAACAGATAGGCCGGTAAAAATGTTGGCGCCTGTAGCAACCGAAAGCCTGTCATGCCGAACATACCGTGCCCCAAAAGCGCCAGGAAGTTGCGCTTCAGGGAATTATTGACCTCCCTGTCGAAGGCTTCTTCCCGTTCCGGCATGGTCCTGCCGTCGGTAGTGGAGTTTTGATCTGTCATCCTGGTCCCGTCATGCGATGCTTTAAGTGACCATAGAGAAGGGTAGTGGCAAATTCTTCATAAAACTTCTTGGGTTAGCCGGTTTGACAGCTTGAACAAGCTGAATTTGCCACTTAACCTGACGCTTCATATTTCTGGGGTGGAATAAGTGATGACGTCCAGAGGCGTTCTGTCTCTCATACTGCTGGTGTTTTTGTGGCCCGCCAATCTGTCGGCGGAAGTCGATAGTCGTAGCGGCGACCCTTATCGGCTGCAGCTTCGCTGGTTGGACCAGGCTCAATTCATGGGATACTACGTGGCAGAAGCACGTGGATACTACCGCGAAGTGGGACTGGATGTTGAAATCGTCCCCGGTGGACCGGGGGTTGAACCACTTGAAGAGCTTGAAAGTGGTGCAGCTGACGCTGTGGTCGAATGGGTACCCATGGCTTTGGATGCTTATAACGCGGGGCTCGAGCTCGTAAACATTGCACAGATATTTCAAAAGTCAGGATTCATGCTCACCTGTCGAAAGGACAGGGGGATACACGAGCCCGAGGACCTAAAAGGCAAGCGCGTAGCCGTGTGGCGAGGTAGTTTCGAGATACCGCTCCATGCCTGGCTCAAATCGCACAACCTGTCAGCCGATGATGGAGAAGAGGGCGTCTCACTTTTGGAACAGGGTGAAGGGATTGAGGCGTTACTGACGGGCGAGGCCGATTGCATCTCCACCATGCGGTATAACGAATATTGGCAGGTTCTGAATGGCGGACTAACGCCACAGCAGTTGACGATATTCGAGTTTGCAGAAAACGGGTTTTCCATGTTGGAAGACGGGCTCTATATCAGTCGAGCTTGCTTCGATGACAATGTGTGCCGTGATCGCTCTGCGCGGTTCCTCCGCGCCTCCTTGCGTGGTTGGCGCTATAGCCTGGAGAACCCTGAAGACAGTGTTCTGGTTGTTGTTGGGCGCCTGTTGCAGCGTGCAGAAATTTCCGAATCTGCACAGCCTCATCAAGTCCACATGGCCAATGAGATATTGAAACTTGTCGGGCCGGATGCGGACAAGATCGGCTTGCTCGATATTGCCTCCTATCAAATGACGATCGACCTTGTGGAACAGCATGACCATAAGGTTAGCGCGGCCGATCAGGATCACAGAGGAGCCTGGACGCATGAGGTGTGGACAGAAGCGGTGGATGAGCCCCCGCGATTGTTTGATCGAAAGACGTTGTTCTATTTCAGGGCGGTGGCTGAAGCTGTCTGGTTCTATTGGCTGGTCTTGTTTGGTACTGCGATTATTGGCATAGCGGGCTTCCTTCGTGCCCAGGAACATAATTACGATGTCTGGGGAGCACTTGTACTCGTCTCTCTGCCGGCAATTGGAGGGGGGACAGCGCGTGATTTGCTTGTTGGCGGCGACAGGTTGCCGCTTTTTATTACGACGGACCCAGCCTATGCCGCGATTATCGCCGGTATCGTCCTGATTGGGTCTTTCGTTGCCTTTTCACGCCCGCCGTCGGAAACCCTGATACGGTTGTTACAACCGGTCCAACAGTTTTGTGGCTCCATCGGTCTGGCGGTTATGACGGTCGTGGGTGCCCAGGTTGCCATTGTTGCCGAGTTACCATGGTTCTGGATTCCGATCTGTTCGGCAATTTCTGCGTCTGGTGGCGGTATGATGATGGATGTCATTACCGGGCAGGAGCCCAAGGCGTTTCAGGGGCGTCCTTTCGAGGAGTTGGCCATTGTTTCGAGCCTGTTGATGATGGGGCTGTTGCACGTTTCAAACTACCTGTTTGACCCAGCCGACTTTATGATTTGGGTGATTGGATTTGTGCTGGTTTTCACCGTTGTCGTGCATACCTGGGTGATCACAAAGGATGTTCGATCACCCGGATTAGGGCGAAATCACTGATGACGTGAATTGGACTGGAACTTAGTCCTGTTGGGCATGTTGTTGTTGGTCTTCCAACAAGCGTTCAATCACTTCGGGTGCATCCGGGCGGGCGAAAAAATATCCCTGCATCCGGTCGCAGTCGATGTCCTTGAGCAATTCCGCCTGTTCAAACAGTTCCACGCCTTCCGCCGTTACATACAGGCCAAGCGCCTTGGCCATGGTGATCATGGAACTGACGATTTCCAGGTCGCGCTCATCTTCCTGGATACGGGCAATAAACCCCCGGTCAATTTTCAGATGGTGCACTGGCAGGTGCTGCAAATGACGGTAGGAAGCAAAACCAGTGCCGAAATCGTCCATTGCAATTGAAATGCCGCGATTGTCCAGATCATTGAGAATGCGGACAAAGTGATCAAGGTCATCGATCAGTGTGGATTCCGTAACCTCCAGTTCCAGATGGTCCGGTTGCATGCCGGTTTTCGCAAAAATTTCGTCGATGGTTTCGACGAAGTTGCCGCTACGGATTTGAAGCGCGGAAACATTGACACTCATACGGACATGATTGCTGGTAATCAGCTGCGTGTGTCGCCACGACTGATACTGGGTACAGGCTTCTTCGAGGACCCTGGCGCCGATTTCCCGTATCAGGCCGCTTTGTTCGGCAACGGTGATAAAGTCCTTAGCACTTAGCAGGCCCTTTTCAGGGTGGTTCCAACGCACTAATGCTTCAAATCCAATGATTTGTTGGGACTTTGTATCGATCTGTGGTTGATAGTGGACCTCTAGTTGGTCACCATCAATAGCCCGTCGCAGATCAAAACTCATCTCACTGAATTCAAGCTCCATGCTCTGAAGTTCTTCAGAATAGAACCTGTAAGCGTTACGCCCGTCCTTTTTGGCCCGATACATGGCAATGTCGGCGAACTCCATAAGCTGGTCCTGGTCGTTGCTGGCTACAGGATAAACAGCAATACCGATGCTCGGCGTAACAATCAGGTTCCTGTTACGAAGGGGATTGTTCTTGCCCACAAGGGCCAGCATTTTCTCCGCAATGACGGCAACGTCTTTGTTATCACGAATATTTTCCATCAATACGGCAAATTCATCGCCACCAAAGCGGGCAACGAGGTCGTTTTTGCGGACGGAATCTCTGAGGCGACTGGCGACAGTCTTTAGCAATTCGTCACCGGCGTCATGCCCGAGCGTATCATTCACGGTTTTGAAATTGTCGAGGTCGAGGAAGAAAATGGCCAGTTTTTGGCGATCCCGGTCGGCGCGCAGGATGGCCTGCGACAGTGAATGGGCGAAGTTTTTTCGGTTTGCCAGTCCTGTCAAGCTGTCGTGCAGCTCAATATGTGACAGTTCCTCGTTCGACTGTTTCAGAGCTTTACGCGCCTGGGCCAATTCATCATTCTTGCGGCGCAACGCTTCTGAGCGTTCGTGAAGGTCGCGGAAGATCGATACCTTGCTGGCAAGCACAAACGGGTTTACGGGCTTATATATGTAGTCAACCGCGCCGGCATCGTAGCCTTCCATCACCAGCTGTTCTTCCTTGCTGGTCGCTGTCACAAAAATAATAGGAAGATGGGCTGTCTTTTTGTTGCCCAGGATCAGGCGTGCTGTATCCAGCCCATTGAGTTCCGGCATCTGCACATCCATCAGGATGAGGAAGAAATTATGTTGCAGTACCTCGCGCAAGGCTTCTTCACCGGAGGATGCAAAGACGATCTCGAGGTCGTGGGAAGCGAGAATCCTGCTGATTGTGTGGAGGTTTTTAGGCTCGTCAGCAACAACTAACAGTTTGGGGGCAGCATCCTGTGTCACCACGCAACTCCCATCATTGCGTGGCAGAAATAGGCTGTACATGCGTCCACACGGCACGAGCAAACCACAGGTGCAGGGCCGCGGGGCATGGCAGCAGCGGTGTCGTCCGATATCTGTTCCATGGAGAAAGACAATATGTGCTAATTGGCCTCAGGCCAAGGATTCCGTGGATGATCGTGTTTCTGGCCTCGATATGGGCGCAGACGCCTACATAACGAAACCGTTTGAACCGCGCGAGTTAATGGCGCAGGTGCGCGTGGGTATTCGCGCGTTCTGGGAACGCCAGAGCACCCTGATGGACCCGTTGACAAACCTGTTCAATGGTCGGGCATTCAACGCGTTCCTGGATATGGAAATTGAACGAGCTGGTCGGCATGAACATCCGCTGTCCATGGCTCTGGCACGCATTGGCAACCCGACAGAAATTAATGAAAAGCATGGCCAGGTGACGGGTGACCGAGTGTTGGCCAAACTTGCGGAGCAACTGAGCGCTGACAGTCGACGGGGTGACCTGGTGAGCCACTGGGGAAGTGGCCGGTTTGCATGGTTGATGCCCGAAAATGACGAGACCGCTGCAAATGTTGCCGTGAAGCGCCTTATCAAGGCGGTCAAGGCTTTGGACTTGGGTATCTCAGACCCTCTCGACCTTGGTATTGTGACGCTCGCACTGACTGATGGAGAGGGCCCATCCGATTTTGTACGGCGGGCCGAAAACAAGCTATCCATGGCTTATTGATTGTGGATGTAAACCACAGGTATATCCGGCAGGGCAAATGTCAACATTGGCCTGTTCTGTATGGGGCAGTCTGGTATAGATAGCCCAGCAGGAGCAAATCAGCTGCAGGGGAGAATATCAGAATATGCTCGGTCAAATGCAGGACAGACCACTGCTTGTGTCATCGTTGATGGAACAGGCGGAGAAGTTTCACCGAAACCAGGAAATCGTCACCCGAACTGTTGAAGGGCCAATTCATCGATGCACCTATGGTGATGTTGGCCTGCGGTCTCGTAAACTGGCACAGGGCCTGCTGAAACTGGGTTTAGAACTTGGTGACCGTATCGGCACGCTGGGCTGGAATACCTTCCGGCACTTAGAGGTCTGGTATGGGGTGACCGGCATTGGTGCCATTACGCACACTGTCAACCCGCGGCTGTATGAAGACCAGATTGCCTACATTATCAACCACGCCGAAAATAAATACGTTTTCACCGATACGAGTTTTGTCGAGATCCTGGAGCGGCTGGAGCCGCAATTGGAGACTGTTCAGGGTTTTATCATCATGGCTGATCGGCAGCATATGCCTGAAACGAGCTTGAAGAACGCCATCTGTTATGAGGAGCTGGTTGAGGCGGAAGATGGCGACTATGAGTGGCCAACTTTTGACGAAAACACCGCAGCGGCCATGTGTTACACGTCTGGTACGACAGGCAACCCGAAGGGTGTTCTCTATTCCAACCGCTCATGTGTGCTGCATGCGATGATGACGGCGACACCGGATATCCTGAACGTCGGGTCTTCCTCTGTCGTGTTGCCGGTAGTCCCGATGTTCCATGCTAATGGCTGGGGCATCCCTCATGTTGCGCCGATGATCGGTGCCAAGCTTGTGCTGCCTGGTCCGAATATGGATGGTGACAGCATCTATGAATTGCTCAGCGATGAAAAAGTCACGTTTACAGCTGCAGTACCGACTGTTTGGCTGATGTTGCTGACCCACATCGAAGAGAACGACCTTGCCCTGCCGGACCTGCAGCGTGTTGTGATCGGTGGATCAGCAGCACCCCGGTCGATGATCGAAACTTTCGAAACGAAGTATGGCGTTACTGTCGGGCATGCCTGGGGCATGACTGAGCTTAATCCCCTGGGTAGTCTGGGGATCATGAAAGCCGGGATGGAAGACCTGCCGTATGAAACCCTGCTGGATTTCAAGTGCAAGCAGGGCAGGGGCGTCTACGGTGTCGAATTCAAGATCACCGATGATGAAGGGATCCCACAACCCTGGGATGGTAAGTCGAGCGGTCATCTGATGGTGCGCGGACCCTGGGTCG
>JAURPT010000153.1 GCA_030836535.1 Alphaproteobacteria bacterium | reverse complement strand
GGGCGGCTTATAGAAGCAATCCAATCTGGTGGCTACTGCAATTTTTGCAGCCTAGAG
Source organism: Alphaproteobacteria bacterium (assembly GCA_030836535.1). GTDB lineage: Bacteria > Pseudomonadota > Alphaproteobacteria > SMXS01 > SMXS01 > SMXS01. The sequence continues at coordinate 13,810 of JAURPT010000153.1, read as the reverse complement.
GCGCGGGATAACAAGGCTAGGCCTCGGTCATCGGCAGATTATACAGCTCAGCAAATTTGCGCATGTCGCCATAGTCTGAAAAGCGCTTGATTTTGCCGCCGTTCAGCTCAAACACGCCAGATAGGTTCATGACAGCTAACTCATTGTCATCCTTGTCATAATGCTTATCCACACGCTCTACAAAAACGTGGTTGCCGGTGGCCAGCATATTTGTGGCGCGCGAGACGACCTTGACCACCCCTTCGTCGGAATCCGGGTCCGGGAACAGGGCATCGATAATAGCCTGCTTGCCCTTGATGGGCTCGATACCAGAGAAGTCGATGGTCCCGTTATAGGCCATATAGAGGTTATAGGCGTCCCAGTAGTGGCGCTTGGTGCCGCCTTCCATCCCCAAGAAGAAGGCAATAATGATCCGTTCGTTGACGCGTTCAGCCTGATCCACCGTGGTCTCCGTATGCTTTATTGTCGTTGGCACCCCTTGTCGCAAAAATGGGCGCTGTTCGCCATAGAATTTCACCATAGACAAGTTCGCGTGGGCACGCTTTAGTGTCACAAATTTTGAATCTGCGGCAGGGGAGTACGCAACATGGAAGCCAATTTCGACCTGACGGGCAAAGTCGCCCTTGTAACCGGCGGCAGTCGCGGCCTGGGCAAGCAAATGGTCCTCGCCTTCGCTGAGGCCGGCGCCGACGTCATTATCGCCAGCCGCAAGCTCGACAGCTGTGAAGAACTGGCAGAGGAAGTTCGCGAACGCTTTGGCCGCAAAGCCATGCCGATCGCCGCTAATGTCTCGAACTGGGACGACATGGACAATCTGGCAGAAGCGGCCCTGGCTGAATTCGGCCGCGTTGATATTCTCGTCAACAATGCGGGCATGTCGCCGCTCTACGACAAGATCACCGACGTTACCGAAGCGCTCTACGACAAAGTGCTGGATGTGAACCTGAAAGGCCCGTTCCGCCTCACCGCACTACTGGGCACCAAAATGGCAGAAGGCGACGGGGGTACCATTATAAACGTGTCATCCATTGCTTCGACGCATCCGTCCCCGGATGTGATCCCCTATGCCGCCGCCAAGGCGGGCCTGAATGCCATGACAAAAGCCTACGCGACCGGCTTGGGTCCAAATGTACGGGTAAACTGCATTGTCTGCGGCATGTTCCTGACCGATATTTCCAAGGCCTGGGACATGGACGCCACCATGGTACGTGCAAAGGAACGTTTCGACCTGGAACGCCCCGGCAACCCCGAAGAAATTGTCGGTACCGCCATGTATCTTGCGTCAGACGCGTCCAGCTACACGACAGGTACGCTGATCACCGTTGATGGCGGCCGCCACTAGGCATCCCGTCATCGATCAGGGGCTACCGGCCCCTGCAAACGGCGCAGTGGTTTTCAGCAGACGTGCGGTCGGCTTGGCCTGGCATTCCTCCGGGTCTGTAACTTCTGATGTCAGGACATAAAGCGCCTTGCCGTCTTCACCCCCAAGGGCACAGGCAATGGCGAGCTGTTCTGTGGCGAATTTGTGGGTGACCTCACCCCCTTCGACCACGCGCATGACCTCCCGCGTATAGGGGGAGCACACCCAGATACCGCCTTCAACATCGAGGCAGATACCATCAGGCAGCGACTCGCCCGGCAGGTCTGCCCAGATGCGCCGGTTCGACAGGTCGCCATTGGGTTCGATGTCGAAGGCCGTAAGATGCCCGGCGAAGCTTTCGCCCACCACCAGCGTCTTGCCATCCTGGGTGATGATGGCCCCATTGGGGAAGTTCAGTTCTTCTGCAACAATACGAGCACTGCCATCTGGCTCCACGCAGACCAGATCGGCGGTCATGGCCTCTGCCCCACCATGCAAATCGTAGCCAAAGTTCCCCACATAGGCGCGGCTCCGGGCATCGACGACCATGTCGTTACAGTCCCACCCCGTCATCGCAGACAGGTCGGCGTGCTCGTGCAGTGTTGTACCATCAAAGCGCATCAGCTTGCGGTCGGTCATGGAGACAACCAGCATGTCACCATTGGGTAGCCACCCAAGCCCGGACGGCAGGTTCGGCACATGAACAACATCCGTCACGCTGCCATCTGCCGCCACCCGCAACACCTTTTCAGCATGCATGTCGGAGAAGTAAATCGCGCCGTCGTGCCAACGCGGGCCTTCACCAAAACACAGAGTATCGAGGATTATTGTTGTTTCCATCGCTTGCTCCTATCTGACCTGGCCACCATCGACAACCATGACCTCGCCAGTCAGGAAGCTGGCTTTCTTTGAAGAGGCAAAAACGACAGCGTCTGCAATCTCTTCCACCGTCCCAAAGCGCTTCAGGGCCACTTCCCGGTCGATCCACTTGCCGAAATATTCCGGGTTCGCGGCTACAATGCTTTCCCAATTGCCGCCGGGGAACAGGATGTTGCCAGGGGCAACCGTGTTAACACGAATATTCTCGGCGCCAACCTGGCGGGCCATTTCTCGCGTTACATGGTTCAGTGCCGCTTTGGAGGCTGCATAGGGTAGTGAGGTGCCAATAGCATCAACCCCGGCGATGGATGAGATGAAGGTCAGGCTCGGGTGGCCACGCGTTTCTGCATCGCGCGCCAACATGCGCTTGAAGGCCTCACGCGCCAGAAACATCGAGCCTGTCAGGTTCTGCAGAATATCCCCGTCCCACTCTTCATCGCTGACATCAAAACCCGGTTTTGCTGTGCCGATACCGACATTGGCAATCACATGATCAATGGGCCCCAGGGCCTCAGCAGCGGCATCCAGCGCGGCACAAATATCAGCCGTCGCCGTCATATCCCCCGCCTGGCGAAAGATGCGGTCAGCCCCATAGGTTTCAGCCAAGGTGTCGGCAGCCTCTAGCAGTGGCTCAGGGCTACGGCCCGTCAACGCGACTTTTGCGCCTTCCGCCAAAAAGCTTTCTGCAATGGCGTAACCAATGCCACGCGATGCGCCTGCCACAAAAGCCACATTATCCTGCAAACCCAGATCCATCTTGCCCCTCCGTGCGGTGTCCTGATTGTTGCAAGCAGCCTAGGCGGTCAGCCCAACACCTGCCAATCGAAAAACCGTCACTGGGCCTAATTCGTTCATTCGTGCATGTAACGTGTTGTCCCTGCAGGCGCGCTGGCCTACATTTCTTGGCCAACCATTCAACAATGACGTCAAGAGGAACAGCATGGCTCCCAAACAACGTATTTCGATCACCCTGCCGGGTGGCCCGACCGTACAGGACACTATCGACCGCGTGAAATGGGCCGATGCCAATGGTTATGACGATGCCTGGTGGGGCGACGGCGGCGCACCGGATGCGCTGACAACAACAGCGGCCTTGGCCGCCCACACCGACCGCCTGCGCATCGGTGTTGCAGTGACACCTGTGTTTACCCGCACGCCTGCCGTGCTGGCCGCAACCGCCAGCGCCCTCGGCCAGGTTCTGCCGGGCCGGTTTGTGATGGGCCTGGGTGCATCCAGCCAGAACATGATGGACGGCTGGCATGGTGTGCCGCTGGAGAAACCCCTGACCCGTGTGAAGGAAACCGCCATTATGGTGCGTTCCATGCTGGCGGGCGAGAAATCTGACTTCGACCTCGAAACCCTGCACAGCCATAATTACCGCCAGATGCCGTTGGAACACCCGGTGCCCATCTATATTGCGGCCCTGCGTTCCAAAATGGTGGAAATGGCCGCCGAAGTTGGCGACGGCGTTGTCTTTAACCTGTGGCCCATGGGTGCCCTGCCGAAGATGATTGAACATGTCCATATCGGTGCAGAACACGCCGGCAAGAAGGGTGAAGAGGTCGAAGTCGTAAACCGCCACATGGTGCTGGTGACCGACGACAAGGAAGCCGCCCGCGCCAAGTTCCGCGCTGCTTTCGCACCGTATTATGCCACGCCTGTTTACAACGCCTTTTTGGCCTGGGCCGGTTATGAAGACGAAGCCGCCCAGATCCGCGAAGGCTGGGCCGAACGCGACCGCGAGAAGACAACGTCGGCCATCTCAGATGATCTGGTGCATGAAATCGGCATTATCGGCAGTGAAGACGAAGTCCGCGAGCGGCTGCAATGGTGCGCCAAGACGGGCATTCACACCCACATTATTGCGCCGCTGGGCGGTGCCACGCCGGAAGAAGCGCAGCGCACCATGGAAGCCTGCACCCCGGACAAGCTGAAGCTTTAGGAGACCATGATGGCCAAAATGGCTATTGAAGAATTGCTCGAGATTGAAGAGATCAAGAACCTGCGGATGCTCTATTCCCACTATTATGATGGGGTGGAAGTTGAAAAGCTGGTGGACCTGTTCACCGACGACGCCATCTGTGAATTCGGTCCCAATTTTGGCGGCGACTGGGTCGGCAAGGAAACCATCCGTGCCAATTACGACAAGTTCGCCCGCGACGAAGGTGAAATTCATTCCGTGATGCATGCGACCACGAACCCGTGGATCCGGCTGATTGATGAAGACACCGCCTATGGCCGCTGGTATTTGCTCGACATCATTACCGACCCGGAGCGGGAAAACCCGTTGGGCCTGTTTGGTATCTATGATGATGTCTACAAGAAGATCGATGGCGACTGGAAAATCCACCGCACGCGGATCGACTTCCTGTGGCCACAGCGCGACTTCACCGGTATCCGCGAGGATGTTCACGCTTAACATCCACCGCCCACCCGGGCCATAACGTCCACGAACGACGTACCACCGAGATTTAGAGAAAGAGACAGACTATGGAATTTGCGCAGAGTGAAAGAAGCATCGAATTCAAAGCCAGGGTCGTAGATTTCATGAATGATCATGTCTACCCGGTAAACAAACACTATTTGGAAGTGGCCCACAGTGATCGTCGCAACGACGCCGACGCCTTGGCCTTTATCGACGATCTGCGCGCTAAAGCCAAAGAACAAGGTCTATGGAACCTGTTCTTTCCGCACCTGCGGGACGATGAACCTGGCACCGGGCTAACCAACTTCGAGTTCGCACCCATCGCCGAAGAGATGGCCAAGCTGCCCTGGGCGTCGCAAGTATTCAACTGCAATGCGCCCGTTACCGGCAACATGGAGTTGCTCGGCGCCGCGGCCAATGAGGCACAACGGCAAAAGTGGCTGCGACCCCTGCTGGAAGGTGATTGCTATTCCTGTTTCGCTGCCACGGAACCGGAGGTGGCCTCGTCCGACGCCACGAATTACCAGACCAGTATTGTGCGCGATGGCGACGACTACGTGGTGAACGGCCGTAAGTGGTTCATTTCCTTGTCCATGCATCCGAAATGCCGGTTCATGATCCTGATGGGGAAAACCAACCCTGAAAACCCCAATCGCCATCAGCAGCACGGTGTCATCATAATTCCGTTGGATACACCCGGCGTTCAGATTCTTCAGGATACTTCCGTGATGAACAGCTACCACATTGGCGGGCATCCTGAGATTCTATTGGAAAATGTGCGCGTGCCTGCTGAAAACCTGCTGGGCGAACAAGGCGAAGGCTTTGCGATTATGCAGAAGCGCATGGGGCCTGGCCGCATCCACTACGGCATGCGTTGCGTGGGGATGGCAGAGGTGGCACTTGGCCTGTTGATGTCTCGGGCGAAGGAACGCGTTGCCTTTGGCAAACACCTGCATGAACACGGCAGTGTTGCCAACGATATCGGCCGCTCCAGAATTGAGATAGACCAGGCCAGGCTCTTGTGCATGCACACGGCCAAGGCGCTGGATGAGAAGGGTCCTAAAGGCGCACGCAAAGAGATCGCGATGCTGAAAATCGTCGGTACCGAATTGCTGCAAAATGTTTCCGAGCGAGCCTTGCGTGTGCACGGTGCCATGGGCGTATCCAACCAGACACCGCTGGCCAGCCTGCTTGGGTTAGGCATGCATTTGAGTATTGCGGATGGTCCCAGTGAAGTGCATTTGCCGGGCATCGCGAAAATGGAACTCCGCAGCCACGATCCTGCTGATTTCGAGAAGTTCTACGATATTCCTGAGCGTTAAGGTCTCGCGTTAAAGGGAAGTTAACACCTTCATTCAGGTGAACCTTAACAACAGGTGATTGTGGATGCCTAGCTCCGCTTTTTTCTGGGAGCAGATGTTCGGCTTTTTACCCAAAGCGGTCAAAGAGGCCTGATTGTGTTCGATCCAGAGCCACGGATCCGCCCAGCTGTGAATCAACACAATAAGCGCTGGTAGTTGGTAAGAGCGGGTGTTATCACGCGCGCGCTCATAACCGTTCTCTATTCAACATAACAACGGACTTCCCCACGCTATGAAAAATCGTTTCTGGCAGTTGAATGCCAACCCCGAGGGAACTGATTTTGCGGCGGCCCTCTCTCTGGAGGAGAGCGCCATTCCCGAACCCGCCGAGGGTGAAGTCCTTATTGAAAATCAGATGCTGTCGCTTGATGCGGGCACCCGGATGTGGATGACGTCGCGCACCGACGGCTACCAACCCCCCATTCCTTTGGGCTCGCCGGTGGCCGGGCTGGCTCTGGGGCGAGTTATTGAATCGAAAGATCCTAACTTTCAGCAAGGCGAACTGGTTCGTACGTTCGGGCAATGGGCCGACTATTCACTTGTCCGGCCGGAGCTTTCGGACCTGCGCCAAATGAATAAAGATGTTGCTGACGCCCGGCAGCATTTTGGCGTGCTTGGCATGAACGGCTGGACGGCCCTGTGGGGCCTAACAGAGACGGCAAAGGCACAAGCTGATGATACAGTAGTCATCTCAGCAGCCGCGGGCGCCACCGGCATCCTGGCGTGCCAGATCGCCAAAATATTGGGGTGTTCAGTTTATGGCATTGCCGGTGGCCCCGAAAAGTGCCGTTACCTTATGGAAACTTACAATCTGGACGGCGCCATCGACTACAAGGCCGGTGATATCGACGGTGCATTGGCTGCGATTCCCGGCGGTATTGACGTCTATTTTGACAACGTCGGCGGTCCGATCCTAGAAGCTGTACTGCCCAATATGGTACATTATGGTAGGGTTGCGATTTGCGGTGCCTTGGCTGGTTATGATGACTCACAGGCACCCAAAGGTCCGGCAACTTTCGACCAGATATTGATGAAACGACTGACGGTAACCGGTTTCTTTTCGCCAGACTTTTCTGATCAGGGTGACCGACTGACCGCACAATTGATGACCTGGCTGGATGCAGGCCTGATCGATATTCCCTTCGACACCACTCATGGATTGGAAAACGTGCTGACGGCCTATGAAAAGCTGTTCACCGGCGGCAATATCGGCAAAGTGATCGTCGATCTCGGGGCGTCGTCCTAAGAAGCTTAATATCGCTGGGAGCGGCCAACGCCTGCTTGTGACGATTACCAGAAGTGCCGCTTATGACCCGAAGCGGACGTTATTTATCAACATTCTGACTTCATTCGCAACCGACACTATTCTGATAGTCTTGCCTTCTCGTAGTCGCTTCGATCATCATCCCATCTACGAGAGATTGAAACCGATCCGAGTGCATCGATTTGTTGTTGGTCCAATATCTACCATAGGATTCGAATAATGTTAGATTGACTGCCAAGACGTTCTTGAAACTGTTCCAAGTTTCTTCACTCTGATTCCCTTCGAGATACATCAAATACTGGCTTTCGACTGTGTTCTTTATCGCTGAAACAAACATAATGACCTGGCGAAATCCGCCGTTTTCAACATCCATTTGAGCGTCAACGCCCGGATAGAAAGGGAATTCTCTGTAGACAGGAAACATGTCCAGATATGTCCGTTTGGCCAATTTTTCGTCTGTCGCAACTGCCAGGGCAGTTTCGTTCCATACTTCCATGGCTGACTGCATTCGATTTGCATTCATCGACAATGTGTTCTGACGAAGTTGCACACCGACAAAAACAAGCGATCCAACAATTGCAAAAGCAGCAACAATCTCCGAAATTTTGTGAATACGATCTAACATCTTCCCCTCCCCTTGAAATGGTCGAGAGGGAATAGCGCAGATCACTACCGCGCGCCTAATGTCTGCTTATGGCTAGAAGCGGTCGTTAGTCTCAGCTTGCCATTCGGTAAATCAGATAGGCGCAGGCGCATAACGATCCCAAAAGTGGGACCGCCATTGTCATGGGGGCCTGGACCGAGGTTTTGACGGATGTGGCGGCAAGAACCGTTTCCGATTCGTGATCGGACGTTTCAATAGATGCGTTCAGGTCCTTTTCTATGCCGGCCAGGACGACAAGCAATGTGCGCATTGAAACAGCATTGGCAATCGCTACTACGATATAGAAGGCAAGTACGCCTATGCTGAGAAACAGACCCAAATCCGGGCCGAAAAAAAATGCCGTGGCGACCGCCGCAAAAGTCGCGGTGATCCAGATTTTGAAAAAATTGGCCACCATCTCAACATGCGTGGCCCGCAGGTCCATTAGTTCATAGGCGCTCATCTTTCTCTCCCTTTGAAATGCAGCGAAAGGTTATCTCAGAAGTAACGCAACGGCTAATGTCTGCTGTTGGCTAATAGCAGAAGTTCCGCATATGACCCGCGGCTGCCGCTACCCTGCTGCTAGTCTAGCGCGAATTGCTTTTGCTTCGACCATTCCCCGTCTGAACATCAGCATGAATGCTGATGAATAGGGCGGCTCAGGTGAATTTAAAATTCGTCCGTAATGCGGCTGCGTCATTAACTGTCGTAGGAAGCCCTTCCAGTGGTTCTGCCATACTTCTTCTGACAAATTACCCAGGCGGTATTGATTGAACTGGCCTTCCAGTGATTTTAACTGCGCATGACACATCAAACGAACCTGAAGTTGATCAGCATCCGGGGCCGGCATGCCATCTGGGTAATCTAGGCTTGCTGACCACACTTCTGCCAATTGCCGATTGCTTGCCATTTCAGTAGTGATGCCTACCCAATGCTCCTGAGCGGCATAAGATGCCTCGTTCTGCATTGCAGCCGTGTTTTGATTGACTTGAATGCCAACAAATAGCAGTGATGCGACGATTGCAATGCTAGCAATGATCTCAGCAATCTTATGAAAACGATCCAGCATAATCCCCTCCTTTGAAATGATGGAGAGGAGGATAACGCAGATGTAGTGGGCTTACCTAATGTCCGCTTTTGGCTATAAGCGGACTTTACCCTTGTGTGGAACTTCGGTTGAATGCCCTACCGTTCGCGCGGTCTTGTCTAGAACTTACCCGCCGCGTATGGCCGGCAGGAAAACCACTTCTGTGTCGTCCTGCAATGGCTCCAGGAAGGCGTCGGCAACAATTTCCCCGTCGATGGAGACGGCCAGCGAGCGGCTTCCAAACACCTCGCCCATGCCGGGATACATCTCGTCCAACAACGAATAAAGGTGGCGGACATTACGCGCCGCCACCTTTACTTCGATATCCTTGCCGATAAAGCGGCGGGCCAGTTCGCCCGCCAGCAGGACACGTGCCATTTATTCTGCCGCTTGCTTCTGGTTCGCTTCCAGGGCCTCGAGCATCTTGACCGGGCTGACAGGCAGCTCGGTCATGCGAATGCCTGTTGCATCCTGGATGGCGTTGACGACAGCCGCCAAAGGCGGCACCAGCGGGGCTTCACCCACGCCGCGCACACCAAACGGGTGGCTTGGGTTGGCGACTTCCACCAATACGGTGTCGATCATTGGCAGGTCAGAGGCCACCGGCATGCGGTAGTCCAAAAAGCCGGGGTTCTCGAGGATACCGTCTTCGTTATAGACATATTCCTCGTTCAGCGCCCAGCCGATGCCCTGTACTGCACCACCTTGCATCTGCCCTTCCACATAGGACGGATGGATCGCCTTGCCGACATCCTGCACAGCGGTATAGCGCAGAATTTCAATGCGGCCGGTTTCCGGGTCCACCTCGACATCACAGATATGCGTGGCAAAGCTGGGGCCGGCCCCTTTGGCATTGATGGAAGAGCGACCAACGATAATACCGCCCGTGCGGGCTGCGTCCCCAGCAATATCTGCCAGTGAGAGCGGCTTGGCTTCACCCTTGGTGGGGTGGGCTACGCCGTCCTGCCAGACGACCTCTTCGGGGTCCAATTCCATCGTGGCAGCTGCGCGCTCTTTAAGCTGGCGAACAACATCTTCTGCCGCCTGGGTCACGGCCATGCCGGTCGCAAAGGTCACGCGCGACCCGCCGGTGACATCCGTATGCCCGATAGAGGCCGTATCAGCGACAACCACCTGGACTTTTTCGAACGGGATACCGAGCACTTCAGCGGCCATCATGGCCATGGCAGCACGGGTGCCGCCAATATCCGGGTTGCCTTCAACTACCGTGACCGTGCCGTCTTCATGCACGTTCACGGCTGCGTTAGACTGACCACCAATGTTGAACCAGAAACCGCTGGCAACGCCCCGGCCCTGGTTGGGGCCAAGATTACTCTTGTAATGCGGATGGTTTTTGGCAGCGACCAACACGTCCTTGCAGCCAATCTCGCGGAAGGTGGCGCCATAAACCGCCTTGGTCCCGGCTTCCGCACCATTCTGGTGACGGAAATCCAGCGGATCCATGTTGAGCATATGGGCCAGCTCGTCCAGCGCGCTTTCAACCGCAAAGGCACCGTTTGGCGCGCCCGGTGCGCGGTAAGCACCGCTCTTACAGGCATTGGTGACAACGTCATAGCCAACGACTTTGACGTTCTCGAGCGTATAGGGCGTAAAAGCCGACATGCAGGCAGCACCCACTGGCGAACCCTTAAAGGCACCGGCGTTAAAGCGGAAGTCTGCTTCCGCGGCGACGATCTGACCGTCATTGGTCACGCCGATTTTCACATCCAAGCTGGTGGCAGGTGTAGGGCCAGTTGCCCGGAACACTTCAGCGCGCGTCATGGTCATCTTGACCGGGCGGCCCGCCTTTTTCGACAGGGCAATCGCCAGCGGTTCCAGATACACCGTCGTCTTGCCGCCGAACCCGCCGCCAATTTCAGCCGGTGTTACCCGGATAGCAGATGAGTCCATGCCCAATAGCTTGGCGCAAAGGTCGCGAATGGCAAAGTGGCCCTGCGACGAACACCAGACAGTCGCCGTGCCGTCTTCAGCAAAATTGGCCACTACAGCATGGGGTTCAATATAGCCCTGATGCACGGCCTTGGTTTTGTAAGACCGTTCAATGACGATGTCGGCTTTCTTGAAGCCTTCTTCCACATCGCCCAGCGCCATTTCCATGCGGCTGGCAATGTTTGAGGCTGTCGCCGGCTTTTCATCCATGCCCGCAGTGAACATGTCTTCATGCAAGACAGGCGCATCCGGCTTCATAGCTTCATCAACATCGCTGACATGCGGCAGCACATCATAGGTTACGTCAATGAGGTCGAGCGCGTCATCGGCAATCACCGCCGATGTGGCGGCAACCGCCGCCACGGCATGGCCGTCATACAGCACCTTTCCACGCGCCAATACGTTGAGCGACAGGTCGTGCACATCGATGGCTGATTCGCCGCTCTGCGACATTTCATGAGCCATGGCGATCATATCTTCACCGACCATCACGGCTTTGACGCCCGGCAGGGCCTCAGCCTTTGAGGTATCGATCGAAACAATCCGCGCATGGGGGTGCGGGCTACGCAGCACCTTGCCGATGAGCTGTTGGGGCATGGAGAAATCCGCCCCGAAATTGGCCCGGCCCGTTACCTTGTCCGCGCCATCGGGGCGAACCGGGCGGGTACCCACTACTTTGAGGTTTTCGTTATCGTAGGTCATGAGGTTTCCCCTCTCATTTCCGACGCGGCATCCAGCACCGCGCCAACAATCTTGTCATATCCGGTGCAGCGGCACAAATTGCCCGCCAACCAATAACGCACTTCTGTTTCCGTCGGGTCCGGGTTGCGGTCCAACAGCGCCTTTGCTGCGACCACAAAGCCCGGCGTGCAATAACCGCACTGTAGGGCACCATGTTCCAGGATTTTTGCCTGAACCGGGTGTAGCGTGTCGCCAACGGCAATGCTTTCAACGGTTTCAACGTCGCGGCCTTCGGCTTCTGCGCCGAGCACCAGGCAGGAACAGACAAGGCGGCCATCCAGCTCGATAGAACAGGCGCCACAGTCGCCAGAGGCGCAGCCTTCCTTGGAGCCGGTCAGCTGCAATTCATCACGCAGCACGTCCAGCAGCGTCTGCTGCGGTTCGCACAGGAATTCAACCGGGTCACCATTGACGGTGGTTGATACGTGTATTTTCGACATTCTTCTTACCCCTTCCCTATGCGTTGCCGCTGGCGCGGTCGAAAGCAATCTTGGCTGCGCGTTTGGCCAACACGCCAGAGACCTTCTTGCGATAGTCAGCCGAACCGCGCTTGTCGCTGATCGGCTTAGCAGCTGCTTCGCAGGCAGCGGCAACCGCTGCCAGCGCATCATCGTCTGCCTTGGTACCGACGAGCGCGGCACCCGCTTCGGGCACCTCAATGGCCGTAGGGGCCACTGCACCCAGCACAATTTTGGCGGCCATAATGGTGCCATCATCACCCAGGGTAACATTGGCCGCCGCACCGACAATGGCGATGTCCATTTCTGTGCGCGGGATCATCCGCAAATAGGCATCAGACGAATTGGCGGCTTTTTTTGGCAGATTGATGGTGGCAACAAATTCGCCCTGACCCAGGGAGTTGCTGCCCGGCCCGGTGGGGATATCTGCAACCGCTACGTCGCGTGTGCCGCCTGGGCCAACCACCGTGCAGGTGGCGCCAGCTGCAATCAGCGCAGGCACAGAATCAGCGGCGGGCGATGCATTACACAGGTTACCCCCCATACTCGCCCGGCCCTGCACCTGGGTAGAGCCAATCAGCTCGGCCCCTTCAGTCACGCCCGGCCAGTCACTAGCAAGCGTGCGGTGTTCGCCCATTTCAGCTCCGGCAACAGCGGCGCCAATGGTGTAGGCACCATCGCTCTCTGAAATGGTGCGTGTGGCTTCAATATGTTTGATGTCGACCACCAGGTCTGGTTTGACCATGCCGGCGCGCAATTGCACCAGCAGGTCTGTGCCACCGGCAAGCACATGGGCTACGCCCTGTTCCCCCGCCAGTAGCGACGCCGCCCCCTCGAGCGTGTCTGCTACTTCAAATCTCATTTGTCTTCCCTATTTTGTAATGCCTTGCGGCATGTTGTGATCCGAATTATTGGCCCAAGCTTCCCCTTGTGCAAGTGGCCAATGCGCCCCTAGGGGCGCATAAAGGTATATTCTTGGTCCGGGTCCAAATTATCGGCCAGGAATGATAGCTCCTGCGCAATATCGCCAATCGACCGGCTTTCCTGCCAGATAGCGATGCCCGCATTGACCAGAGCCCGACCAATCAGATCGGTTGGGATGCTCTTTTCTTTGGTCGTCGCCAAAATGGTTTCGACATGGCTGTTTACCAGCTCGTTATGTTCGCTCATTTATTGCTCCTTTGCCTGACCGGGCGCCCGCTTTGACAAGAGCCTAGCCCGAGTCCCGGGAAGCACACAGGGAAATCAGCACCTTTGCTGATAAAAGCTGGACGCCGTCCGGCCCTTGCGGCACTCTCTGGCGCAATATCGCCCCGCCGGGCGATTCAAAAGCATTCCACACCAGAACTCAGGGGAGAATTCACATGGCAGGTAGAATGGACGGCAAAGTATCCGTCATCACAGGCGCAGCCAGCGGCATTGGCGCCGGCACCGCAGAGCTGTTCGTCAAAGAAGGCGGCAAGGTTATCATTGCAGACTTCCAGGAAGAAGCAGGCCAGGCTAAAGCCGCCGAGCTGGGCGACGCTGCCGGCTTCATCAAATGCGACGTAACACAGGAAGACCAGGTTGCCGCCGCTGTGGATCTTGCCGTCTCCGAATTCGGCAAACTTGACTGCATGGTCAACAATGCAGGCATTGTTGG
>JAURPT010000152.1 GCA_030836535.1 Alphaproteobacteria bacterium | reverse complement strand
CCGGAAGAATATGCGCTGCTGGCCCGCGGCATTGTTGAGAACAACATGCTGAACGGTACAACTATTCGCCTGGATGGCGGCCAGCGCTTCACGCCGAAGCTCTAGTCCCTCAAGGCATTGGAGAAATGAATGGGCTCTCTTATGAGGGCCCCTTTTGTTTGGGTTACATTCGGGTCAGGTTGAATGCAGCGCTTTATAGGTGCGGCGCTTGAACAGCCATTGGCCATCAATCTTGATGAATTCATCATCATAAACGCCTGTGGCAACCCGACTGTCATCCGGGCCGAAAACAACGGTTTCAGATGTCCAGGTTCGCCCGGTTGCCGTATCACCGTTTACCTCGAGCGCCCCGAGCGTCTGGATGTTGACGTTCAGCGACAATTCCGCCATCGCCTCCACCCAGCGGCGGACAATTTCGTCCCGCCCCTTCATGGTGCCGTAGTCCGGCAGATTGGGCAGCTCCCAGATGCTGTCCTCTGCCCAGGTGGCACCCCAGGCGTCTGCATCATTGCATGAGACGGCGTCCCCATAAGCCGCCACCAATTCGTGAATTGCCAGTCGATCTGCTGTTGATCCTGTAAAGGCCATCAGATTTCCCCCTTCTTCATTCTACTCGGTGAAAGGCTCTGCTGCATTTTCGTGCGCGTCAAGCTACTATTGTTATTGTTGAATAGAGGTATATCCTCTCAGACATCGACATGAATTGTGACAACAACACTGGATCGGAAGTAAAACTGGCAGATTCTTCAGCGAACAAACTCGTGATGATCATCTTGGCAATTATTTTACCGCCACTCTCTGTATTCTTGCAGCGCGGTGTAGGCACTGAGCTGGTCATTAGCATTGTGCTGAGTATTTTCTTCTACGTGCCCGGCATTCTCTATGCCTTGTGGATCACGCTGAAGTAACACATCGACCCACTACATTTTGCGAGCCCACACCATCAAGATCACACAATCTTGATAAATATTTTGTTTGCGCTCGATTCGCGATTCTACTAATCATGGCTGTAGAAAGCGCATGTGGTCTGAATCCGGGGCTGTGCCGTCTGCGTCTGACAACACTACGCAGCGGGTAAAGACGACACTTTGGCCAACAGAAAAGTCCCGGACCACGAGTACAAACAGCTTGTACCGAAACAAGCTGAAAGAGCGGACTCTATCCGCCGGAAACTCATCAAAGCGGGGGCCATTGGCATGCCCGTGACCATCACCCTTCAGTCTGGCACGGCCTGGGCGGTGTCGACCTGTGCCACTCGTCTTGTGCGCCCAACCGACGACGAAGTTGACGCGGCCCTGTCCGACCCAGCCAATCAGTCAACTATCAGCAGTTCAACAGGCCTGAATACAACTGCAATCAATAAAATCATTCAGGAAAACAGCGCAATTGACCCCGGGCAACCCTTCCCGGAAACCGGCGTTATCAGCTCGGGCGAGGTTCTATGGCTCCGCGTCAACAGCGCAGCGGGTGGTAGTTGCTGGACGTCCTTCTGCTCCTTTGGCGTCAACAATGGCATCACGGTATCGGGGCACAAATCAAACCAGGTTTGTAGTGGCGGTGGCAGTGGCTCCAACAATGGCTTCGGCAATGGCGACCAAGATGCCCCCGACGGCTCCGAAGACAGCAACAATGCCGAGAACGACCCCTGAGCAACTTCGTCAGTCTTCGGGCCCCTGACGCCTTTATACTCGATAACTCTTATCTGCAAGGATGTAGCCAAGCCCTGCCTTCAGCCGCATTTCAGAACAGCAATCCGCTACAACCTGAGCGGCATCAACTTACGCTACACACGTCACTCGCTCTGACAAAGCGACCTGGCTGCCTCGGTAAATGAAGAGGACGAGGAAGAGGAAGATGATGATTAGTCCAACAACGCTACGCGCCTCCCTTAACGCATTTTAACAAAAGACTTATTGTCTAAAGACACGATCAATTCCAACTATGGTTCCCTAAGGGTGTGCCCCAATAGGTGCGACAGCCTTAGTCGTTGTGAACAGTTTGGCGTTAGGTTGTGTCCATAAACGAAGAAACATCAACAACAACCCCGGCCACTCAACCGGGCTACAAGCCGGAAAGCGCGGATTCTATCCGCCGCAAGATACTAAAAGCGGGCGCTATAGGCCTGCCTGTAACAGTAACCTTGCAGTCTGGCACGGCCTGGGCGGTTTCTACCTGTGTCACGAACATGACGCGCCCCAACGAAACCCAGATTGACGCCGCACTCTCTGACCCCTCCAATCAGACAATCATCGCGAATGCCACCGGCATCAAGGTGAAAGACATCAAGAAGATCGCCAAGGAATATAGCGCCGTTAACCCTGGTTCGGCCTTTGGCGAATTTGGCGGCACAACGTCAGGCGAGGTGTTGTGGCTGCGCGTCACCAACGCTGGCAGTGGTAGCTGTTGGACCTCGTTCTGCGATAATGCCGTCGATACGGGTGCGTTCACTATCACCGGCAAAAAATCCGATAAAGTCTGCAGTGATACGGGCTGGAGTGGCAGTGACAGCGACGATGGCGATAGTGACGATGGCGATAGTGACGACGGTGACAGTGACAATACTGACAGTGACAACGGCGACAGCGACGAATAGGCTTGGCCTTCCCTACCCTTGTTCTACAGCAATCACCAATGACTGAAAGGTCTGTGCCGCCGCATCATACAGGTCAGCAGACAGTATGAAAGTTTCTTCCCCCGCAGCTATAACCAGCCAGACCATCTGGTCCTCCCAAGCCTGGGCTTTATCCTTACCAGACAGGCCGACACGACCATTGGGGTGAGAGTGGTAGTGCCCGATAACCGATTTGCTTGTCCCCCTCAGTTCTTTCTGAAAGCGCAATCGAAGGCGCATATCTATTTCGAAACTCTGGGATGGATCATCTGCCAAATTGTCGCTGATCGCTATGTCCGACACCTCTATGCAATCCGATGCATGCGCGCCGATAAGCAGGCCACAACATTCATGGGGCAAGGCGGCCTTGGTCTCGCCTACCAGCAGCTGCTGAAGCTCAGCTGGAAGGACTAATCTCAATCGTCGACCTCAACCAACTGAACCTTGCGCAGCACAACACCGTCGGCTTTGTTGACAATCCAGATCTGCTGACTGCCCCGGCCATCCAACAGCAGTAACCAGTGGGGGCCATCAACCGTGACGCCGATTACTTTTCTGTCTTCGGGGATCGCAATGGCCAGATCGTTCGCCGGCAGAGCCGGCGCGTTAATGATGGTTGGCTTTGTAACTGCCTCCACAACGGGTTCTGCCGCCACGGGTGCCACTTCATCTTCTCCCCCGGTAGACAGGCGATAGGCGATGGTGCCCGCCACTATAAAGAAGCAAATCACCAGCAGAACGCCGAGAAAAATCACCAATCGCTTGAGCCAAAGCTCTTTTTGGTCCACTTGTTCTGTCATGAGCCAATCACCTGCAGAATCTGTCACCGTTGCCATCGACGAGGAGACCACCGCCAAGCGCCTGGACAAGGCGTTGGCCGACGCCTTGCCGGGCCTGTCACGCGCCCGCTTGCGCACGCTGATCGAAGCCGGGCAGGTTTGCCTACTCGAAACCGGGGCGACGATACTGGACCCATCTGCCAAGGTCAAACCCGGCCAGACATGGCAGGTGACCATCCCGCCCCCGGAAGACCCAACGCCCAAGGGCGAAGACATCCCCCTCACCGTTGTTTACGAAGATGACGACCTTATCGTCATCGACAAGCCCGCCGGGCTGGTTGTTCACCCTGCCCCCGGTCATGCCGGCGGCACCCTGGTGAATGCGCTGATCGCTCATTGCGGCGACAGCCTGTCAGGCATTGGCGGGGCGCGTCGGCCCGGCATCGTTCATCGGCTCGACAAAGACACATCGGGCCTACTGGTAGCCGCCAAAAATGATGAAGCCCATCAGGGGCTTTCCGACCAATTTGCCGTGCATTCCATTGAACGGGCTTATATTGCCTTGTGCTGGACAGCCCCGCGCCCCCGCAGTGGCACGATCGATTTACCCTTGGGGCGCTCGAAACATAACCGGCTGCAAATTGCGGTACAGGAACATGGCGGCAAAGAAGCCGCAACGCATTATGAGGTCAAGGACCTGTTTGGCCCACGGCATGACCCTTGGGCCAGCCTGGTGGAATGCCGCCTGCAAACCGGGCGAACGCACCAGATCCGCGTGCACATGACCCATATTGGGCACCCCCTGCTGGGGGACCCTGTTTATGGCCGCGGCAAGATGGTCGGCGGCCTGCCCAAGGGTGCAAGAGAGGCCATTCAGGCCTTTGAGCGCCAGGCGTTACATGCTGGGATACTGGGTTTCGACCACCCAATTTCAGGAAACCCCTTGAAATTTGAGAGTAAATTACCACATGACATGCTCGCGCTCATGGCCGCACTCGCTGCCTAGTCGCCTTTGGAGGAGACTTCCTGTATACTTTATGGGTTTACGAGAGGTCGTTTAAGTTACCAAGTTGGGGTCCGCTATGTCGTCCGACCAATTGCCTGTTGTTATTAGCCCGGAGGGTTCGCTCTCCCGCTATCTTCAGGAGATTCGTAAATTCCCGATGCTTACGCAGGATGAGGAATACATGCTCGCCAATAGCTGGCAAGAGCATGGCGACACCGATGCTGCGCACAAGCTGGTGACAAGCCACCTGCGACTTGTGGCCAAAATTGCCATGGGCTATCGCGGTTACGGCCTGCCACTGGGCGAGCTGATCTCTGAAGGCAATGTCGGCATGATGCAGGCGGTCAAGAAATTCGACCCCGAAAAGGGCTTCCGCCTGGCAACCTATGCCATGTGGTGGATCCGTGCTTCTATTCAGGAATATGTACTGCGGTCCTGGTCTTTGGTGAAGATGGGCACCACAGCTGCGCAGAAGAAGCTGTTCTTTAACCTGCGCCGCGTCAAAGGGCAGATTGAAGCGATCGATGATGGTGATTTGCACCCCGATCATGTGACGGAAATTGCCGAACGCCTCGGCGTACCTGAGCAGGAAGTGGTCAATATGAACCGCCGACTGGGTGGTCAGGACAGCTCGCTAAACGCACCTTTGAAGTCTGATTCCGAGACGGACTGGCAGGACATGCTGGTCGATGACGACATCGACCAGGAAGCCCAGCTTGCCGAACAAAGTGAAATGGACCTGCGCCGTGAACTGCTGGTAGAGGCCATGCAGGGGTTGAATGAGCGCGAGCAGCATATTCTGACCGAACGCCGCCTGCAGGACAGCGCAACGACGCTGGAAGAGCTGAGCCAGACCTATGATATTTCGCGAGAACGCGTGCGCCAGATTGAGGCTCGTGCCTTTGAGAAACTGCAAAAGGCTATGCGCAACGCCATGCGGGAACGGATGGTGGAAAGTGAACAGGCCCGAGACAGTTTCTCCGCCTGATCAGGTCAATCAGACCAGAAAAACAAAAGGGGCCGATCATTCAGCCCCTTTTTTTTTAACGCCCTCAAGTTCGCTGACTAGTCAGCAAACGGGTCGCGCACCAGGATGGTATCATCACGCTGCGGTGACGTAGAGACCGAAGCCACGGGCGCGCCAATCAATTCCTCAATTCGGCGGACATATTTCACCGCCTGTGCCGGCAGGTCATTCCACGTGCGGGCACCGGCTGTGGTGCCTTTCCAACCTTCAAAGCTTTCATAGATCGGCTTGACGCGGGCCTGTTCCGGTGCACCTGCTGGCAGATAGTCAATTACCTGACCATCCAGCTCATAGCCGGTGCAGATCTTGATTTCGTCCATGCCGTCCAACACGTCCATCTTGGTCAATGCAATGCCGTCTACACCACCAGTGATTACTGTCTGGCGTACAATAACAGCATCAAACCAGCCGCAGCGGCGGGATCTGCCGGTCACCACACCAAATTCATGGCCCTTTTCACCAAGATATTGCCCGATTTCATCATGCAGTTCGGTGGGGAATGGCCCTTCACCCACGCGGGTCGTATAGGCCTTGGTGATGCCGAGCACATAGGAAATGTCGCGCGGTGCCATACCTGAGCCGGTTGCTGCCTGCGCTGCAGCCATATTGGACGATGTCACGTAAGGATACGTACCATGGTCGATGTCGAGCAACATGCCCTGGGCACCTTCAAACAGAATCCGTTTGCCGGCGATCTTGGCGTCATTGAGGTACTGCCAAACACGGGTCATATAGGGCAGAATTTTTGGAGCAACTTCCTTGAGCTGCTCAACAACTTCGGTGCCATCCAGCTCTTCGCGGCCATAACCACGGCGCAAGGCATTGTGATGGTCGAGAAGTGCGGTGACTTTGTCCGCCAGCGTGTCCGGGTCCGACAGGTCGATCAGGCGCAGGGCGCGACGACCGATCTTGTCTTCATAGGCTGGGCCGATACCGCGCTTGGTCGTGCCGATCTTCCGAATCTCATTGGAAGTTTCGCGCATTTCATCCAGACGCACATGGATCGGCAGAATCAGCGGCGCATTGTCTGCCAGCTTCAAATTATCGGGCGAAATCTCCAGCCCCTGGCCGCGCAGCTTTTCAATCTCAGCCATAAAGGCCCATGGGTCGACGACAACGCCATTGCCGACCACCGAGACTTTGTCCGGGCGCACGACACCAGAGGGAAGCGCCGACGTCTTGTAGACGTTGTCGCCAATAACAAGCGTATGGCCGGCATTATGGCCACCCTGAAAGCGCACCACGACGTCTGCCCGTTCAGACAGCCAGTCAACAATCTTGCCCTTGCCTTCGTCGCCCCACTGGGAGCCCAACACCACTACATTTGCCATGATCTTCCCTCGGGGTGCCTAGAGTTCGTTGATTTGCCCAGCGTCATAGACGTGGGTATACCCCATTCTTTTTGCTTCTTGTGCAGCATCTGCCGCTGCTGTCAGGCCGGTTACAACGCGCCACCCTTCCGCGCGCAGGGTTGCGGCCTGTGCCGCTTCTTCAAGTGGCACGAAGACGCAATTCGGCACGTCATCTTCGGCGCGGGCACGCATGACAGCGTCAACATAAACCGTGAAACCAACGGCCGTTTCAGCGTCGCCATCTTCGCCGCTAACGCTGTACCGACCGCCACGCGCCAATTCGCCGTCACCGTCCGGCGCAAAGAGCGTGAAACACAGTCCTTCGTGATATTCAAAATTGCGGTATTCACCCAGGTCAATTGTCAGCGTGACCTTGGAATGCTGCTCACGCAGGGCCGCGACAAAAGCGGCCATCCCGTCGATCTGTGACGCAATGGCTGCTGGCAGGTCCAACCTGGCAAGGCGCTCCAGCGCTATATCAGCCGGGCCCGCCGCACTCAGCAGTGCCTTGAACAAGGCGCCTGCGTCACCTTCCAGCGCATTGAGCGTATCAATATCTTTGCTGTCGAGAGCCTCGCGTATCCTGGCCGTAGTTTCAGCATCCACACCCAGGCTGTCGCAGAGCTGGGGCACGAATTGCGGCAGAGTCAAATCAACGGTAAAACCGTCAATACCAGCCGCGCGAACGGACTGAATGGCCAGGCTCAGCACTTCAAGGTCTGCTGTTGTTGCCGCTTCGCCCACCAGTTCAACACCTGCCTGGCAAACTTCACGTTCGCGGCGCAATTGGTCGCCTTCTACACGCAAGACCTGACCGGCATAGCACAGACGCAAAGGCCGTGCTGCTTCCGCCAGGCGCGTGGTGGCGATGCGGGCAATCTGGGTGGTGATATCGGTGCGGATACCCAGCATCTGCCGCGAGGCAGGGTCCATCAGCCGGAACATGCGGCGACCTTCAGACGCCCCCACGCCAGACAGCAAGGTTTCTTCAAACTCTGCTAGCGGGGCAGCAATTTGCCCGTAACCGAAGCTGTAAAAGCTGTTCAGGAGCGTGGATACAACGGATGCTTCCCGCTCGGCCATCGGGGCCAGCGTGTCGTGCAGCCCAATGGGCAGCAATGCTTTGGACGCAGCATCGGTCATTACTTCAAGTCCTGTTTGTTGTGTCGACGCTTTTTACAGACTATTTCGAACGCAGACCAGCCCCTAGAAGGTGATCCTCTAGCAGAAGCCTAGAAAGAAAGCGCCTTGGCCTGACGGACATTCGGCAAAGCACAGACCTTGGCCAAGAGTTCGTCGGAGATTTCTTCGTCGACATGAATGAGCGCCAGCGCGCCATTACTGTCGGCGCCCGCTTCGCGGCCCAAATTGAAGTTGGCAATGTTCACACCGGCTTCACCCAGCAGCGTACCCAGTGCTCCGATGAAGCCCACCACGTCCTGGTTCGTGACAAACAGCATGTTCGGCGCCAACTGCGCTTCAACATCCATGCCCATGACATGAACGATCCGCGGCTCCCCATCGGCAAACAGCGTACCTTCAATAACACGCGTTGCCTTTTCAGACGTCACCGTCAGGCGGATCAGCGTGGTGTAGTCACCTTCACGACTATGCTTTGTTTCGCACACGTCAATGTCACGCTCTTTGGCAACGGTTTCCGCATTCACCATGTTAACCGAGACATCAAGCACCGGCGCCAACAGGCTCTGCAGGATGATCGAGGTCAGCGGACTGGTTAGCACCGCCGTAGCATGGCCTTCATACTCGACATCCACCATCTTGATGCCGGATTCGGTTACCTGACCAATAAAGCTACCCAACTGTTCTGCCAGCTTCATATAGGGCCGCAGGCGCGGTGCTTCGTCAGCGGAGACCGACGGCATATTCAGGGCATTGGTTACCGCACCATCGACCAGATAGTCGGCCATCTGCTCAGCAACCTGAACGGCCACATTTTCCTGCGCTTCTTCAGTGGAGGCACCCAGATGCGGGGTCGCAATGAAGTTTTCATGACCAAACAGGGCGTTTTCCTTGGCAGGCTCAACTTCGAACACGTCAAATGCCGCACCGGCCACCTTGCCGCTATTCAATCCATCCAGCAGGTCGGCTTCATTAACCAGACCACCGCGGGCGCAGTTAACAATACGAATGCCATCTTTCATCTTCGCAATGGCATCTGCATTGATGATATTGCGCGTGCCATCTGTCAGCGGTGTATGCAGCGTAATAAAGTCAGCACGGGACAACAGCGTGTCCAGGTCGGCCTTTTCAACACCCAGATCAACCGCGCGTTCCGGCGACAGATACGGGTCAAAAGCCACGACCTTCATGCGCAGGCCCAGCGCGCGTTCTGCAACGATGGAACCAATATTACCGCAGCCGATCAGGCCCAGGGTCTTGCCGGTCAGCTCGACACCCATGAAGCGGGACTTTTCCCACTTGCCTTCCTGGGTGGAGCGATCGGCAGACGGGATCTGCCGTGCCAGAGCGAACATCATGGCAATGGCGTGTTCAGCGGTGGTGATGGAATTGCCGAACGGTGTGTTCATCACCACAACACCACGGGCGGTGGCTTCGGG
>JAURPT010000151.1 GCA_030836535.1 Alphaproteobacteria bacterium | reverse complement strand
GGGCAGAGCAACTCTGCCGTGGCAGGGTCATCAACAATGCTGCGGATCTTGTTACGGACAAATTCAGCCGCATGGAAATTGGCCTCTTCATTAAAGGCAATGTCCCCAAACGCCGCCAGAAAGGCAAAGCCCCCATGGCCCCAGAATTCCTCGAACCGCCGCTCGCGTTCCTCTGGTGTGGCCTCCAGCACTGAATCCATATGATGCGGATAGGTCACCCCAAAAGCCGAAGGTGACTGGCGCCCCTTGGCGCGGAAGTCTGCATAATTGGCTTTGATATCTGCTTCGACCGCCGGGTCCATCGGCTTGTTGCGCGCCGGAATGGTGTAATTCGGCGTACGCTGGAAGACAGTCAGCGTCTCTGCCTGCTGGGCGATCAGCGGGATCGCCTGGATCGCAGAGGACCCAGTACCAATCACCGCGACACGTTTGCCGGTGAAATCAACGCCATCATGCGGCCAGTTACCCGTATGATATGTGTCGCCTTCAAAACTTTCCAGCCCGTCAAAATCCGGAATATTCGTGGTCGACAGACAGCCAGTGGCCATAATGAAATAGCGGCTGCGGACCGTCTCACCCCCAGCGCCTGCCCCACCATTGGTGGAAACCTCCCAGAGCTGCTCATCATCCAGCCAGTCGGCAGAGGTTACCTCGGCATTAAAGGTGATGTTGTCACGCAGGTTGAATCGGTCTGCCACATGGTTGGCATAGTCGAGAATTTCCCCCTGCCCCGCATAGCGCTGCGACCAGTTCCACTCCTGCTGTAAATCGTCATCGAACTGGTAGGAATATTCCATGCTTTCGACATCGCATTGACAGCCGGGGTAACGGTTCCAATACCAGGTACCACCAACATCGCCACCGCGCTCAAAACCACGGGCGCCAAAACCCTTCTGTTGCAGCAGATGCATGGTGTACATGCCGCCGAAACCGGCGCCGACGACAATGGCGTCCAACACGCCTGAAGATGGATTATTCATACTGTTCCTCGTTTGTTGGCAGCCAGTTTAGGCAGGCAGACGCGTGGTTTCCACCATCTATTTACGGCGTAAAGAATTTGTTGCCTTCTGGACTAGTCAACCAAGCTAAATCACCCCTAAAAACTGATTTGCATCAATGAGATGAGAGCCCAAAAGCCTATTCTTTACCTGTAAGACTCAGAGGAAAGGAGGACAGCATGAACCATCGTCAAAGGAAGATCCTTCATGCCATTTTTGCACACCCCATCAATGCCAATCTTGGCATGCACGAAGTTATCAGTGTGCTGGGAAATATGGGTGCAGAAATCTCTGAAGCTAAAAAGGGCAAGATGCATGTCAGCATGAATGGCCACGAAGTCAACTTCGAGCATGTCCACCACAGCCTGCCGAAGGACATGGTCGTCAAGGTTCGCAAATTCATTGAACTGTGCGGCGTAGACCCGGCTGTCGACTATCCGCTCTAGGCAGTCAGTCAGCGCCCTTTAAACCACGGAGTGTGGGGGCATCACCTGCCCCCAGGCTCCAATCCCATGAAGAAATAGGCTCCAGCCCTGGCGGCAGTAATGGCTTGATCGCCACGCAGGCCTTTTGCTGGTTTGCCCACAATTCTTCTGTTTTGGGGTCCCCTGCCGGCAGGCCCAATGCCTGCGCCCAGGAAAAGGCATCCCCTTCTTCTTCAACATCGTCCATGGCCATGAGCACCATGTTGAGCACCAGCGGCAGATTGGCCAGGTCATCGACATCGCCATATTCATTGTCGAGCAGCAGGTCGAATGCCTGATCGCACAGTGTCACCCGAACAAAACACAGTCCGACGGCTTCCAGCATGTCATCCCCGGCCAAGGGTGTGGCCGTAAATTGCAGCTGTTGCACGGTATCAATCAATCTGGATATTGTTGCGGACTGCTTAGTCACTCTTCCTCTTCCTCAACAAAACCGTCGAACCAGCTGTTATGGGCCTAGCCGTCAAAACCAAAAAATTTCTGGCAAGAACGCCCCTGCACCGCCCGCTGTTGGAGCTGAATTCGGCACGCCGGTATCGGCAGGTGATGCGCACGCCCATTCGCGATGTGCGGACGGCTTATTGTATATCGCCCTACAAGACTGGCACGAGCTTTATCGCCAATATGTTCGACCTGTCTGTCTCCGCGCATGAACCGCTCTATCACCTGACACTCAAACACATGCACAACCCGGACTTCCTGCAACGGCGCAAGGCATTTCTGGACCTGCGCGTGGAAGCTTCCGGCCATTTCGCGATCATGGCAAAGGAATTCTCCGCACTGTTTCCGGACGACGATTTGCTGTTCACTATCCGCGATCCCAGTGACTGGCTTGGGTCCTGCCTCGACCATGCCGCTGTCATGCAGCAAAGAATTCATTACCACTTCGGCGGCAAACTTTTCTGGCGCAAGGTCACCCGCTATGCCAGCAACGACTTCTACAGGCTTGGTGATGAGGCCCAATGCGAATATGTCACCGATATGTTGAACTTCTGGGTACGTACTTATCGAACCGCCCGCACGCTGCCCAAGGCACACATCATTCGGTTGCATGAGGTGGAAGAGAAAATCGAATGGTTAGAGCATCTGTTTAACCAAAAAGCTGTTAACTTGAAACACGCCCACCGCAACACCAGCCCGGGGCGCAAACCGTTTTCGGCCTGGGACTATGTCAACAAGGCAGACTTCGCAGATGCCATTGGCGAATTCGGCTACTAACCAAACATATCAGGAACAATTTTCCATGGGTCTCGTTCGCAAAGCAAAACAGGTACTGGTTAGAACGCCACTTCACCGGCCTTTGCTGGAAGTGCAGTCGGCCTGGCAAACTGCACGCGTCAAACGCACGCCCATTCGCGACGTGCGCACGGCCTACTGCATCTCGCCTCACAAGACCGGCACTACCTTCATTGCACATATGTTCGACCAGGCTGTCTCGGCCCACGAACCGTTGCATCACCCAACGCTAAAGCATATCCAAGATTCAGACTTTCTGCGGCGGCGCAAGGCCTATCTGGACCTTCGGGTGGAAGCATCGGGCTTTTTTGCGTATGTCGCCAAGGATTTTGGCGAGCTCTTCCCCGAGGACAACGTGGTGTTCATGATCCGTGACCCCAGCGAATGGATCGGCTCACACCTGAACTACGCGCCTGTTGTCGCCCGCCGGGTGAACTATATTTTCGGCCGAAATTTCTTCTGGCGCCGGATAACCCCTTACGATGCCAACGACTTCTATGACCTGACCGACCAACAACAGCATGACTATGTTACTGCGATGTTGCATTTCTGGTTGAAAGTCTATGGGGAAGCCCGCGACCTGCCCAACGGGCACATCATTCGCTTGAACGAAGCCAACGACAATATTGAGCTGCTGGAACACCTCTTTGCGCAAAAGGCGGTGAATCTGAAAACGGGCTTCCGACGTGTCAACGAAGAGAAAAAACCCTTCTCTGCCTGGGACTATGTCAATAAAGAAGACTTCGCAGATGCCATTGCCGAATTCGGCTACTAATCTTTAACGAGGCCATTTAGCGTGAACCGGCCAACAGAATATATAAAGCCAAGATAATCCAATGAGCCTGCTACGCAAAACCAAGTCCGTTCTTGTCAGAACGCCCCTGTATAACCCACTGCTGGCGATACAATCCGACTGGCAAGCCAGACAAATCAGAAGAACAGACATTCGGGATGTCCGAACGAACTACTGCATATCGCCCCATAAGACTGGCACGACATTTATCTCTCAAATATTTGACCAATCGGTGACGGCCCATGAACCTCTCCGAGTATCCACGGTTCGCAATCTTTCGAACCACGACTTTCTGCGACGCCGGAAAAGCTACCTGGACGCACGCATAGAGGCATCGGGTTTTCTGGCAAGTATCGCCCGCGAATACGGATAACTGTTCCCAAAGGACAACATGGTTTTCATGATTCGAGATCCAAGCAACTGGATTGGCTCGGTGCTGGACTATGTGCCTGTCGTGAGAGCTCGGATGTATACCCGCTCAGACAAGCAATACCCGAACCTGATCAGTCGGCATGGTCACAGTGAGTTTTTCGAATTGAACGAGAAGGACCAGCATGAGTACATCAGTGACATGCTGAATTTCTGGCTCAAGGTGTATAGAGCAGCCCGCGACCTGCCCAACGGACATATCATTCGTCTGAACAAAGCTGACGACAATATCGAGCTGCTGGAACACCTTTTTGAACAAAAGGCGGTGAACCTGAAGACAGGTTTCCGACGGATCAATGAAGGCCGCAAGTCCTTCTCTGCCTGGAACTATGTCAACAAGGCGGACTTTGCAGACGGCATTGCCGAATTTGGCTATTGAGCTTTCGCCTGTAAGGCATCTTTTTCGGCGGCCTTCGCGTCGCGCCGCTGCCGCCAGCGTTCCACCCGGCAATAGAGCACCGGCACAATCAGCACCGTTAAGACCGACGACACGCCTGCGCCAGACATCAGCGCCACGGCCAGTCCGGCAAAGGCTGTATCCATCAGGATCACCGCCGTACCCAATATCACCGCCAATGTGGTCAGTAGAATAGGCCGAGCCCGGATGATACCGGCCTGAATAATGGCCTCTTCCAAATCCATGCCTCGGGCAACATTTTCCCGCGCAAAATCAATCATCAACAGGGAAGAACGGATCACCACACCCGCCAGCGCGATAATACCAATCATGGAAGTGGCCGAGAAATCCTGCCCCGTAATCCAGTGGCCGGGGAAGATGCCAATAAACCCAAGGGGGATGGACACCATGGCCACGGCGGGTAACGAGAACGACCGATAATAGCCCACCAATAATGCAAAAACGGCAATCATCGCCAGCATGGTGGCCAAGCCCATGTCACCAAAGGCATCAAGCGTGAAACGCAGCTCGCCTTCCCAAAACAGCGTGTAGCCGTTGATGGTCTGCGGCACGGCGCGTTCGGTTCCCAGATTATCTGTCTTCAGCTTTAGTCCTTGCCCGCCTTCCAAATGCGACAGGTCCAGCCCGTCGAGCCGCTGGTCAAGGTCAACCACCGCGTAGAACGGCGCGGTCTGTGTCAGTTCTGCGCCTACGAAGGTCACGCGTTCATTGTTTTTGTGAAATATCGGCCGGGCCTGCACGCCCTGTTCCAGCCTGACCAGTGTGGCCAGGGGGACAGCATCACCGGCAGCGTTCTCCACAAACACCCGGTCCAGCCGTGTGGGGTCCAACTGGTATTGTTGCGGCACCTGCACCCGCACGGGCACGCCGTGGCGTTCGCCCGTCGGGTGGATATGGCCCAGCACCGCTTCATCAAACAACAAGCGCAGCATCTGCGCGACCTGCAGGTGTGACACACCGGAAAGCGCCGCCTTTTCCTTATCCACAACAATGCGGTGCTCAAGCACGTCTTCAGGCTGTTCGGGGCGCACATCGACCATGTCGTAACTGTTGCGGAAAGCTTCAGTCACTTCATCCGACAACTGCCGCAACATGTATAAATCCTTGCCATATATCTCAGCATAGATGGTAGCGCGCATCGGTGGACCGGGCGGGTCTTCCAACAGCTGAATGTCCGTGCCGGGGATCATTCGCGCAATCTCCACAATGCCGGGCCTTAGCTGGCGCACCAGGTCAACCGAGATGGTGGCGCGCTCTGATTTATCGACCAGATTGACGCGAATTTCGGCCACATGAGAACCCTGCCGGTCACCAGAACCGCGTAGCAGGCCAACAAAGTCCACTACTCCCATCTGGCCAACCCAGCTTTGGGTATTGACGACCTGAGGTTGGCCGACAATGAACGCGTTGATCCGCCGCACCAGGGCGTTGGTTTCCTCCAGCGGCGTGCCATGTGGCGTTTCAACCGCCACGGTAAATGTGTTGGTATTATCCTTGGGCAGAAAGGCCACCGCCACCCCCAGGGGTGACTTGGGCCCGGCAACGCCTTCCGACCGCATGAACTGCCAGGCCGGCATCATGGCCGTGGCCAGCATCAAGACGATGACCCCGCCATAGAGCATCCATCGCGGTCCCGCCCTGTTGATGGAAGAGGACACGATTTTACGGAACAGGCGGGCTACTTTTCCTTCCTCATGGGTATGTTCCCCAGAATGCCCCTCAGCATCAGTTTCAGGAACCGGTAGCCACCGCCGTGCCGCCCAGGGCACCACGGTATAGGCAATAAAGAGCGAGGCGATCATGGCTGTCGGCACATTGACGCCCACCGGCGTAAAATATTGCCCCATCATATCTTCGATCATGAACAGGGAGAGGAACACGACTACAACGGCCGCTGTCGCCAAATTGGCCGCCCCGCCTACTTCAGCACAGGCTTCTACCGTCAGCCGGGCCTTTTCAGCCATATTGCGGGCCTTGCGGCCTTCAATCTCATAGCGCCGATGGACATTCTCAATTACCACAATGGCGTCGTCCACCAGCAAGCCCAACGCCAGGATAAAGGCAAAAAGCGACACACGGTTGATGGTGACACCCACCAACAGGTCAACACCAATGGTCACAAAAAACACCAGAGGCACAGAAATGGTCACGATCAGCGCCGCCCGCCACCCCAGGAACACCACCAGCACCAAGAATACCGTGAAAGCGGCAATGCCGAGGTGCTCGACCAACAAATTGACCGCATCATTGGCCTTTTTGCCGTCATTACGGGTGATCTCGACATAGACATCGTGGGGGATCAGGCTGCCTTCCATGTCATGGATGCGGTTCATAACCTCATCAACCATGACCACGGCATTGGAGCCCTGCTTCTTGCCGACGCCAATGGTCACCGAGGCCAACTGCTCTGGGCCGTGGGTGACATAGCGCGGGTCACCCGCGCCAAAGGTAAACCAGCCGTGTTTGTCCCGTTCAATAGGCGGGCCGTCGACGACATCAGCAATGTCACCCAAATAGACCGGGCGGCCTTCATATTGGCCGATGACCAATTGGCGTACGTCTTCGACCCCGCGCATGCGGCCCGCGACAAAGACCGTTTCCAACTGACCGTCGCGCACGACGTTACCCGCCGGCATGGCCAGATTGCTGGCCGCCAAAACCTGCTGCACGCTGGACAGCGGGATGCCATAGGTAAACAGGCGCTCAGGGTCCAGATCGATCCGTACTTCCCGGTCACGCCCACCGCGCACAGAAACAACGGAAACCGATGGCAGGCTGCGCAGGCGCTCGCCCACCCGGTCAGCTACACGCTTGAGAGCATAGTCGTCATAGATGGCCGAGGCGAGCGTCACCGTGACAATGGGCATATCGTCCACATCGAGCGACCGGATATGCGGCTCCGATGCCCCGGCGGGTAGACGGTCCATATTGGTCTGGATGCGGTCATAGAGTTTGACAAGGCTGTCTTCCTTGTCTTCCCCCGCAAAGAATTCGACGGTGACCACGCCGACCGAATTCATCGCGAGGCCATAGGTGTTCTTGACGCCCGGCAGCTCGCTCATGATGCCTTCAAGCGGTGTGACGATGAGGTGTTCCACCTCTTCGCTACTGGCCCCGGGCATCATCACCCGCACCTGAGCCGACGGCACGACGATCTGCGGATTTTCCTCACGCGGGGTCTCTACCAGCGCAAACAACCCAAAGAACGCAACAGCGACAATGACCAGCATGGTCAGGCGCGACGTAGTGAATGTGTTCGCCAGCCGCCACGCCAGCGTGCCGTGATGACTGGATTCCTGCCCTGCCGGGGTCTGCTCAGTCATAGAGCGCAGCTTTCAGGACAACCCGCACCATGTCGCCATCGCGAATACGATGGTCTTCTTCGGTCAGGATGACCTCACCGGGTTCAAGCCCGGCAGTAACAATGACGCCTTCCGGACCCGCCGCCCCAAGTCGCACCCAACGGAATCGCGCCTGGCTGCCCTCGGACAGGCTGGTGTCCCCTTGTGGCGCATCTAATACAAAGACGCCTTGCAGCCCGCCTCGCTCAACAATGGCGCTCTGTGGCACCAGTGTGGCCTGTTCTGCCCCAATCACGAAGGACACCCGGCCAAACATACCGGCCAACAGGCCCGGCACGTCCGGCAGGGCAATATCTACATCATAACGATGGGTCACAGCATCACCGGACGTCACTACCCGCATGACGACGCCTTCCAAAGCATCACCCTCCAGGGCATCAATCTGCAGGCGGGCCACATCACCCTTACTGATGTGCTGTATCTGGTCTTCAGACACCGCCGTGCGGAATACCAGTTGCTGACGGCTTTCAATGGTAAGGATTGGCATGCCGGGTGCTGCCATATCCCCCACCCGCTGGTGGCGGGCAACAATGACCCCGTCGATGGGGCTGGTGATATTGGCATAGCGCCGACCCGCCAGGGCGGTGTTCAGCGCAGCCTTGGCTTCCTGCAAGCTGGCGGCGGTTACATCGCGGCGCACAGTAGCCTTGCGCCAGGTTTCGTTGGCAACAAAACCCTTTTTGCGCAGACCTGCCAGGCGTGTCACATCTTCTTCTGCATCACCATGCGCAGCTTGGGCTGCCTGCAGGCTGGCTTTGGCGCGGGCGATGGCACCTTCAACCTCATCGGCATCGATCGACACCAAGGCCTCACCACGGCTGATCTGCTGGCCTTCTTCAACGGGAATGGCCTGAATAAAGCCGGTAATGCGGGAGCTGATCGCCAGGCGCTCGTCCGAGCGAACCTTGCCGGGTACCGTATAAAGGCTTGGGACGTCTTCAACCGCCACAATCTTGACCGGCATGGACAGGCTAAATGGTTCCGGCGCGTCATAAGGGGCCGGATCTTCCCCACAACCGGCCACGATCAGCGCCATAATCAGAGCGATGGATGCATAACGCTTCATTCGCCCTCTCCCAACCCCAGGCTCAGCTGCGCCTGTATGGGGGCATCATTCCCCAACACCCAGCTAACAAGGTGCCGCGCCAGGGTTGCCGGGTCGTCTGTGACCGTCCAGCCCCCGGGGACATGCGCTAGCATGGGACGCAATTGGAAGTGCCCGATAATGCCCGCGATGATCGAGATGGTCGTCAGCCGTGCGTCGCGCTCTGGCAACAGGGTGATAACCAATTGTTCAATGGCCTCGAGCGGGCCAACCATGATGTCTTCTGTCAGGGTGCGCAGGCGTTCTTCGTCACCGTCCAACAGCTCACGGTGTAGCAGTTTCATCATCACCTCATCTTCTGCAAACATGCGTACCAATACGCCCATGACCCGTGCCAACCGGTCCTGCGGCGATCCTTCACGTTGCAGCATATCGAGCGCCATATCCGTACCCCGCCCGAACACAGACCGCAGAACGGCCAGATAAAGCGCATCCTTGTCCGGGTAATGGTGGTAGAGCGCCGCCGGCGTAACGCCAATCGCCTGCGCCAATTGCCGCATGGACACAGAGGCATAGCCATGTTCCGCAAATTGCTCGGCCGCAATGGCAAGAATTGTCTCGCCTGTTGCTGTGCGCCTTTTGTCCTGTTCCGGCTGTTGTGACATGCCTGTTTTCCGAAAGATCCAATTGATCGTATATTATTTAACTTAACGTTCGTTTAGATTTTATACAGAGCCCTGTTACCTGCGTCAATAAAGACTGATATGCCCCTACAAAAAATATCGTGACAGGGGCAGCAGCCGCCCTACTATGGAGCAGGAGACTGTTCTTCGGGCTTCCATACGAAGTTAAGAACAGCGCCTAATGGACTGATAAATATAGACTAAAAATGCCACGGTTGACCGGGAGAATAAAAAGGGGTTTGGCCAAGACCCCGTTGCACGGGCCGCTGCTCAAGCTGCAGTCTGCCTGGCAATATCGGGAGATCATGGCAACAGAACCCAACCCGAACCTGCGCACGGGGTTTTGCATCAGCCCCTACAAAACCGGCACAACTTTTGTGGCGAACATCTTTGACCCGGCCCATGCACGCCATGAGCCTATCCCCTACCCGACCATGCGGTGGGGCCATGACCCGGACTTTATGCACCGCCGCAAGGCCTGGCTTAACCTGAAATGCGAATCCTTCGGCTATCACGCCCTGCATGCAGAACGCCTATCCAGGATGTTCCCCGACGACAATATGGTGTTCATGATCCGCGACCCCAGCGACTGGATGCGGTCCATCTTTGACTATTTCAGCACTGTTCAGTCCTGGGTTTTCTTTAATTATGGCGGCATTTACTATTGGTCAAAGATTCTGCGCGTGAATACGCACCATTTCTATGACCTGGACGACGAGAAACGACAGATGCTGGTCGAAGACCTGATGCGTTTCTGGGTGAAGGTCTATCGCACTGCAGAAACGCTACCCAACGGCCATATCATCCGGCTCAGCGAAGCCGACGACAATATCGAGCTGCTGGAACACCTGTTTCACCAGAAGGCGGTCAACCTGAAAACCGGCTTCCGACGCGTGTCCTCTGTGCGGCGCGACTTCTCTGCCTGGGACTGGGTTAACCGCGCCGATTACGAAAAAGATGTTGCCCATTTCGGCTACTAGCCACGCCGGAAGCACTTGGCGTCGCTGACGCCCTGCCCTACACTTCCCCCATAAAAGGGGGGAACCATGTCAAATCTATCTGTTGAAGAACGCCTGCAACGGCTTGAAGATATTGAAGAAATCCGCAAGCTGAAGGCCCGATATGCCGAAGCCTGCGACGACGACCATAATGGCGACCGGGTAGCCGCGCTGTTTATGCCGGACGGCGTCTGGCACCAGACCACCCTGCCCCCCTGCAATGGCCATGAAGAGATCAAGGCCTTTATGTATAGCGTGCGCAATTCTGGCCGCCTGCGCCGGTCTTCGCACCAGTTTACCAACCCGATTATCGACGTGGAGGGCGACAAAGCCACGGGCCGCTGGAAATTCGTGATGATGTATACGGGCAATGTGCCTGAAGACGCCCGCGACATGACCAATGGCGGTGACACGCAGTTCCACCGCATCATTGGCCGTTATGACGAAGAATATGAGCGCCACAATGGCGAATGGTTCTTCCGCAGCCTCTTGGTGACGGTGGAAGAAAACCAGGCCTATAGCCACGAACCCAGCGTCTATGGCGACGGTGGCGGGTCGATTGCGGATTAGGGCTCGCCTACTGAATCCGTTCTACCCTTCGATACAATCCCTCACTGCGTTAGGGATCACTCAGGAGGAACGGATAGATTGATGGGCCGTTCATGCTGAGTGATTTCGAGTGAAACGAGAAATTGTATCGAACGGCCTTGAACGACAAAAAGCTATCTAAGCCAAATTCTCCGCAAAGAAGGCCAGTGTGCGCTCTTTGGCCGTTGCGGCGGCATCGGCGTCGTAAGATCCGCGATGGTTACAGTTAAAGCCGTGGTCGGCATTATAGGTGTACACCGGCGTGCCTTCATTGGCGGCCTTGATCTTCTCAACATCATCCATGGGAATGAAGGCGTCCAGCTCACCAAAATGCATGATAACCGGGCATTGCGGGGTTAGATCAGCGACATTCACCAGACCACCGCCATAGTATGACGACGCAGCGGAGACGCCATTGAGCGTACAGGCACTCATCCAGGTCATCAGCCCGCCGAAGCAATAGCCAACAACGCCAACCTTGCCCTGGGCAGACGCCGCATCAATGGCGGCCTGAATGTCCTTGAGGGCATCTTCCTGCTTCAGCTTTTCAAAGGCATAGCCCATGCCTGCGGCCATGTCTTCGTCTTCATAGCCCAGTTCAACACCGGCTTCGACACGGTCGAACAGCGCCGGGGCAATGGCGAAATAGCCGTCTGCGGCATAGCCGTCGACCACTTCACGAATGTGGATGTTAACGCCGAAGATCTCCTGGATCACGACGACGGCGCCGTTGGGCGCGCCAGCCGGGCTGGCCTGGTAGGCGGAAAAACTGTGGCCGTCTGCGGCGGTAAGGGTAACGGTTTCACACATGGTAAACTCCCTGCATGCTGTGAATTTATACGGCCCTCTTTATGACCAATTCTGCCGCGCGCCTCTAGCAGAAATTCAGCGGGGGTTCAGGAAAGCAGGCTAAGATAGGCATATTCAACACGGGAAGACGCAGAAAAGGGGACAATCATGCGCCACAACACATCAAAGATGACCGCGGCCCTGGCCATTGGCCTGGCTTTGGGCATTGCCTCAACAGGTGCCACGGCCGAAGGCAAGAAAATGCAGCTACTGAAGCCCGCCGACGCGCCTTGCCTGTATTTGCTGGATGATGAAGGCAATGAAACCAGCACCATCGCCAACGCGCCCTGCTCGGTGAATGGTACGGTGGTGAACCCGGGCGACCCGAACACGGCACCCACCCGCGCCACCAATGCCATGGGTGACAGCCGTGCGGCCACCCGCCCCCGCGACGCCGCCAGCGGCATGGCCACCGGCAAGCGCCAGCACTAGGGGCTGGAGTTAAACGTTCGTGCCGAGTGGCGCGGAACGCAGTGACGCGTTGTATCGAGGTACGGATACTTGCAGGCAGATTAACCTCTACCGCAACACGTTCATACCTCGATACAATCCTTCCCAATGGTCAGGATCACTCGGCACGAACGGCGCTTCTCTCCTACTTCTCAACCTTCTTGATGTCGTCGCCCGTGTCGCCCGCCAGCGCTGCCTCAAGAAAGTCGCCGGTTTCCGGCAATTCCATGTGGAATTCCGACGTGATGTCGATTTCCACCTGCGCATGGTGGGTGTGAAAACCCAGCACATGGCCGCCGGCGCTGCGGTCATCCGTCAGGAAGTGCAGATGACAGCCCGGCACATTGATGCCCTGGGAATAGTCGGGAAAGCGAAAGCCCAACAGCACCCCTTCAACATCCTTGTGTTCGTAGACGTGCTGGCTTTCCACCACCTCGACCAGCGGCTTATAGGGCGGTTCCTGCTTGGGTACGCTGCGCACCTGAACTTCACGAAAATGCCCGTGCGCCTTGATGGCATAAAACACATTCTTCGACGGCACAGCGGCATCCAGCGCGGCGGTGAAACTCTCAAAATCCAGATGTTCGTCAATATCCACCTGCAACGACGGGCAGAAATTCATCACCACGGCAAAGGGCGTCTGCAGGGACGGGTCGACCGGGTAGGCCTTGCCATCGGATTTGATCTGATACACCTCGCCATCGACAATGGTGATCTCGCCGTCGAGCCCATTAGCGGTGCCGAGGCCAAAATCGCCATGGGCGGCCATGTCGCCAAAGCTCGTCTGGCCGTCATAAATCCCGGCCAGCAGCGCGTTGATGGTCGAGGTCTGGTATACCTCATGCGCGTGGTGATGGTTCGGGTGCGCGTCCTTGTGCAGCAGGTCCCCCGCCTTTTGGTGCGCGTGAAAGGCGGCAATGAATGTTTCGTCCAACGACATGAATGGCCTTCTGTCTCGATTATGATGATGTTGAACGCAGTGTAACGACAAGGGCCAGGCGGGGAAATGCCCGCTTTGTAAGGATTTTTGAGCGCCCATTCTCCGTTCGTCCCGAGTGATTTGCGGAGCAAATTGTATCGAGGGATGAACACAGTGATGTAGGTGAGCTTCCACACTACGGCGTTCATACATCGATACAATCCTGCCCTTTAGCCAGGATCACTCGGCGCGAACGGCTTCTATAATGACCGTTCACCCTGAGTGGATTCGAGTGAAACGAGAATTTGTATCGAAGGGTAGAACGGCCCTAGGAAATCATCCCCACCAAATCACCCGGTGCCTCGGCAATCATATCCGGGGCAGCACCTTCAATCTCGGCGCGGTCGCCAAAGCCCCACAGCACGCCCATAGAGGCAATGCCGTTGGCCTGGGCAGACGTAATGTCGACGGCCCTGTCACCAATCATGATGGCATCTGCTGCAGACACGCCGCCATTGTCTGCACCCCTGGCAACCAACCCGGCCAATTGGTCGACCTTCTTGATGCCGACATCGCCGCCATCGACAAAGTCAAAGGCGTCGCGCAGACCAAAATGCACCAGAATTTTCTCTGCAAACTCGACCTTCTTGGAGGTGCACACCCCGAGCCGATAGCCCCGCTTCGCCAGAACCTCTAGCGCCTGGGGGATACCGTCATAAAGCTTGTTTTCCGCATAGCCGACCTTGCCATAGCGCGCTCGATAATGGGTGACGATGTCTATCACCTGCGCATCCGACAGCGGCCCCAGCAGACCACGAAACATCACTTCAAACGGCGGCCCCACCCACGGGCGAATATCTTCCATATCAAAGGTCGGATGCCCCAGCTTGGCAAAGGCATGGTTGGTGCAATTGACAATCCCCAACAAGGGGTCAGAAATGGTGCCATCAAGGTCAAATTTGAGTGTTTGGGGCATTAGAAAATCGTACTTTGACTATGAATACCACTCCCTTGATAAGGGGGCGGCCCAAAGAGCGCAACCG
Source organism: Alphaproteobacteria bacterium (assembly GCA_030836535.1). Classification (GTDB taxonomy): domain Bacteria; phylum Pseudomonadota; class Alphaproteobacteria; order SMXS01; family SMXS01; genus SMXS01. The sequence goes on along the minus strand of JAURPT010000151.1, from coordinate 23,847 downwards.
GCTCGTTATCACCATCAATGATAGACGTCCTCATTTTCACACCCCCTTGCCCCCGCTGCCCCCCTCCTCTAAGTTAGCGCGCAATCATATCCATTCCATCCGGGTGGGCTGTTGGCCTGCCTGAAGGCGCAGCAGGACGCACGCGAACCCATGCAGATACGTAAAGATTTTGTCGAAGCCATTGGCAACACGCCGCTCATTCGCCTGAACAAGGCGTCGGAGCTCACCGGCTGTGAAATTCTCGGCAAGGCAGAGTTCCTCAACCCCGGCGGGTCGGTGAAGGACCGCGCCGCCTGGGGCATCATCAAGGACGCAGAAGAAAAAGGCCTGCTTGCCCCTGGCGGCGTGATTGTGGAAGGCACGGCTGGCAATACCGGCATTGGCCTGTCACTGGTGGGTAATGCGCGCGGTTATAAATCCGTCATCGTGGTGCCAGAGACGCAGTCTCAGGAAAAGTTCGACATGCTGCGCCTGTGCGGGGCCGACCTGCGGCTGGTGCCCGCCGTGCCCTATAAGGACCCGAATAATTACGTGAAATATTCCGGCCGCCTGGCAGAAGACATCGCCAAGGAAAACCCGAATGGGGCCATCTGGGCCAACCAGTTCGACAATGTGGCCAACCGCAATATTCACATTGTGACCACCGCCCGCGAGATTTGGGAACAGACCGACCACAAGGTCGACGGCTTTGCCTGCGCTGTGGGCACCGGCGGCACGCTGGCCGGGGTTTCCATGGGGCTTAAGGAGCTGGACCCGGATATCCAGATCGGCCTGGCCGACCCAATGGGCGCTGCCTTGTTCAATTATTATGCCCATGGTGAATTGAAAGCCGAAGGCTCCTCGATCACCGAAGGCATTGGCCAGGGGCGCATCACCGCGAACCTTGATGGGGCCGAGATCGACCACCCCTTCCAGATTGAAGATTCTGAGGCGCTGCAGATCTGCTTTGATCTGATTGAAGATGAAGGCCTGGTGCTGGGCGGCTCGTCTGGCATCAATATCGCCGGGGCCATGCGTCTGGCCAAGGAAATGGGCCCGGGCCACACCATCGTGACCATGCTGTGCGACTATGGCACCCGCTACCAGAGCAAGATGTATAACCCCGCCTTCCTGCGCGAACAGGGGCTGCCTGCCCCCCACTGGATGGAATAGACCATGACCAGCCCCCTTGTTTCTACCGACTGGCTTGCTGAAAACCTGAACGCTGACGACATTCGCGTCGTTGATGCCAGCTGGTACCTGCCGGGGCTGAACCGCAACCCGCTGGCAGAGTATGCGGAGGGGCACATTCCCTCCGCCGTGTTCTTCGATATCGACGAGATTGCTGACACGGACAGCGACCTACCGCATATGCTGCCCTCTGCCGAGAAGTTCTCGCTGCGGGTGCGCAAGCTGGGGCTGGGCGACGGCACCCGGATTGTGATTTACGACGGCTCCGGCCTGTCCTCTGCCGCGCGGGTGTGGTGGATGTTCCGCGCTTTTGGCTATGAAAATGTCTTTGTGCTCGATGGCGGCCTGCCCCGCTGGCTGGCCGAGGGTAAGCCCCTCTCCAACCTGCCGGAAAATGTTCGCGAAAAGCATTTCACACCAGGCTTTCTGGACAACATGGTCCGCAGCGCAGAACAGGTAAAAGCCGCGCTTGATAATGCCAGTGCACAGGTGCTCGATGCCCGCTCGGCCGGTCGTTTTGCCGGTACCGACCCGGAACCCCGCGCCGGGCTGCGCGGCGGCCATATGCCCGGGGCGCTGAACCTGCCCTTCAACAAGCTGTTTGACGCAGATGGGTTGATGCTGCGAGGCGACGCCCTGCGGAAGGCCTATCTGGCTGCAGGCGTCAACATGGACGCGCCCATTATTACCACCTGCGGGTCTGGTGTGACGGCGGCGGTGCTGTCGCTTGGCCTGGCAGAGCTGGGGCATGGCAACGTGGCGCTTTATGAGGGCTCCTGGTCGGAATGGGGCGCGCGGGAAGACTTGCCGGTAGAGAATTAGGTCGTTCCTCAATGCAATCCCGTTCATCCCTAGTGGCGGCAAGTGGAACGAGACGTTTTATCGAGGGATGAACACAGAGGCGTCATTCTTGGCCGACCTTCATTTGCCCGCACCTCGATACAATCCCTCTCTTTGTTCGGGATCACTCGGCACGAACGATATTCCCAGCCATGTCAATGACATTGCCCCCCTTTGGGCCACCTGCTACCGTCCCAGCCATGAGTGACGACGCCAAAAAATCACCGCCTAAAGACACCGCCATTACCAATGCGGGGCGGCCAAAGTCTGGTGCGACGGGCTATCGTGGCCGAGACAAGGAAATGGTCAATACGCCGGTCTACCGGGCGTCGACCATCCTGTATGACAGCGTCGAAGACCTGCAATTCGCCACTAAACACAAGAACCGCAATTTCTATTATGGCAGGCGCGGCACGCCGACCCAGTGGTCCCTGCGCGACGCCATGGTCGAGCTGGATGGCGGCCATGACGCCCTGCTGCACCCCTCTGGCCTGGCGGCGATTACCACGGCGCTTTATGCCTTTTGCCGGGCGGGCGACCACATCCTGATGCCCGACACGGCCTATGAGCCCACGCGCATCTTCTGCAACATCGCGCTGCGCAAAATCGGTGTGGAAACAACCTTCTATGACCCGCTGATCACCGCCGAAGGGATGGAATCCCTGATGCAGGAGAATACTTCGGTCGTGTTTGTGGAGACGCCCGGCAGCCTGACCTTTGAAGTCTCAGACCTGCCAGCCATCGCCCGCGTTGCCAAAAAGCACGGCGCCAAAGTGCTGGTCGACAACACCTGGGGCACGCCGCTGTTCTTCCGCCCGCTGGAACATGGGGCCGATATGGTCATCCACGCCGCCACGAAATATATCGTCGGGCACTCTGACGCCATGCTGGGTATTACCGTGTGTAATGAGGCGAGCTGGGATGTCTTCCAGCGGCAAAGCTTTGTAATGGGCCAGGCGGTTGCGCCAGATGATGCCTATCTGGCCTCGCGCGGTTTGCGCACACTGGCGGTACGGATGCGCCAGCATGAGGAAAACGGCCTGAAGGTTGCCAACTGGCTGGCTGGCCGGCCCGAGGTGGACCATGTGCGCCACCCTGCCCTGGAAAGCTTCCCGGGCCACGACGTCTGGAAGCGCGACTTTGACGGGGCCTCTGGCCTGTTCAGCATCGTGTTGAAAGAGGGTTATACCGACGACAATGTCACCGCCATGGTCGATGATCTGCAGCTATTTGGCATGGGCTATAGCTGGGGCGGGTTTGAAAGCCTGGTGCTGCCCGCCGACCCGACCGGCGAACGCACGGCCGTGCCCTGGGATGCCCCCGGCCCGCTGATCCGCTTCCATATCGGGCTGGAAGATACAGATGATTTGATTGCCGACCTCGACGCCGGTTTTGAGCGGTTGGGTAAAGAAATCTAAAACCTCTTTGTCATTCCTGCGAAGGCAGGAATCTACTCATCGGTTTGAGACATATAGCTGGTTTAACTGTGACGCGGCAGTCCGCTCCTTTCCCCCCACCGCCAAAGTGGATCCCAGCCTACGCTGGGATGACAACGCTACTCTTAGCCATTGATCAGAGCACAATTTCCCCGCTATACCCACCGCATGATCAACGCCATTCTTTTCGACCTCGATGAAACCCTGTTAGACCGCACCGGGTCGTTGCGCCTGTTCCTCACCGACCAGCACAAGCGGCACGAGGCTATCGCTCATGTATCGGTGGAGGACTATACCGAGCTGTTCCTGACGCTCGATGCCCGTGGCACCAAGCCGCAGCTGGAGACTTATACAGCCCTGTTGGGCCACCTTGGCCAGGTGGATGAAGACCTCGCCAACACCATGCACGGCGAATATGAAGATGGCTTCCCGCAATTCGTGCAACTGGTTGCAGGCTCAGAAGAATTGCTGCTGTATTTACGCCAGAAGGGCCTGCATACGGGCATTATCAGCAATGGGCGTGAAGACCACCAGATGCGCAATATCTACAAGCTTAAGCTCGACCTGCTGGTCGACGGCATTCTGGTGTCGGAGAAAGAAGGCATCCGCAAGCCCGACCCAGAGATTTTCTGGCGCGCAGCCTCGCGGCTTTCCCTCAAGCCCGAAGAATGCCTGTTTGTAGGCGATAATCCGGAAGCCGATATTCTCGGCGCGCAAACGGCCGGTATGCAAAGCATGTGGGTGCCCAATGGCGCAACCTGGCCTACCGATGCGCCCACCAATCCGGGCTTTGAGGCCGACAGCCTGAAGGCCGTCCATGACATGCTGGTACGGATCGGGGTTTAGGAAGACATTGGCCGTTCAATGCTTCGATACAATTTCTCATTCCACTCGAAATCACTCAGCATGAACGGAAAGAAAAAAAGCCGTTCACCCTGAGTGATCCTGACCAAAGGGAAGGATTGTATCGAAGGGTAGGACGGATAATCTCACCCCAACCCCAGCCGCGCTCTTAGGGTCGGCCCTCAAAGCTGGTATAATGGTGCGTGTGCCAACCAGCAGCGTCGGCGCCTTCGATGTTTTCCGGGAAGTCGTCAATCAGAATCAGCCGGTCCGGGGCAATGCCCAGCACCTCGCTGATATGCTCGAAGAAGGCGGCATCGGGCTTCAGCACCCCCATACGCCCGGCGGCAAACATATGGTCAATATGCGCGCCCAGGCCCATGTCACGCTCAATATAGTTGGCACGCTTGGGGTCGTTATTGGTGCCGATGGCGTTGCCCACACCGCGCGCTTTGACCTCGGCCATCACGTCGAGCACCCGCTCGTCGACCATGGAGTCCTTCTTAAGCCAATAATCGTAAATCTCGCGCAGGGAGCCCGAAAGCTGCACATGGCTGGCCCAATTTCGCAGCTGGTCCATGATGTCGCGTTCACCGCGCAGTACCTCACGGAAGCTGTCATTGAACATGTGTTCCAAGAACAGCTCGGGTGAATGCCCCAAATCTTCCTGAAAAGTGTCGATCCAGGTGAAGTGCCCGTCGACAACATTGGCGTTGATCACGCCGTCAAAGTCCCAGATGACAAAATCTACATCAATCATGGGATGCAGATTAGCCACCTTCACTCAGTTCGGCCAGAGGCTAATGCGCGCCACCGAAGCTGCCTGTGCGCACACCATAATCGACCACGAGGCCGTAATCGGGATCGTCGTCGGAATCCACCATCAACTGGCCAGCGCGCTTGAGCACCCGGTGGCAGTCTGGCGACAGGTGCCGCAATTGAAGCATTTTGCCATGGGCTTCATATTTAACGGCCAAATCTTCAATCGCCTGCAGGGCAGACTGGTCAACCACGCGGCTGTTCATGAAGTCGATAATCACCGTCTTGGGATCAGACTCCGGGTCGAAGAGTTCAGCAAACCCATCGGTTGACCCGAAAAACAACGGCCCTTCAAGCTGATAGATGCGCGTACCGCCGTCATAGTCCTGCCGACGGGCATGGATGCGCGTGGCGTTGTTCCACGCATAGGCCAGGGCAGAGACAATCACACCCACGACCACGGCAATAGCCAGGTCGGCATAAACCGTCACGGCGGTGACGATGATGATCACGGCACCATCAATGCGCGGAATGCGGTTCATGATCCGCAATGTCTGCCAGGCGAAAGTACCGATCACGACCATGAACATCACGCCCACAAGGGCCGCGAGCGGGATCTGTTCAATCAGCCCGGAGGCGAACAGGATGAACACCAGCAGGAACAGTGCCGCTGAAATGCCGGATAGCCGCGTACGACCGCCGGATTTTACATTGATCATGGACTGGCCAATCATCGCACAGCCGCCCATGCCCCCGAAGAAACCGGTGATGGTGTTTGAGATGCCCTGGGCCACACATTCCTGCGAGGCCCCACCGCGCTTGCCGGTGATTTCACCCACAAGGTTCAGCGTCAGCAGGCTTTCAATCAGGCCAATGGCGGCCAGGATGATCGAATAAGGCAGGATGATCTGCAGGGTTTCCCAGCTCAACTCCACCATGGGAATATGAAATTCGGGCAACCCACCCTTGATCGAGGCCATATCGCCCACGCGGGGTACATCGATACCAAAGGCAATCACGAGGATGGCCACAATCCCAATGCCAGCGAGTGGTGCAGGGATGACCTTGGTAATCTTCGGCATCAGCCAGATAATAGCCATGGTAAGGCATACCAGCCCCAGCATCATGGCCAGCGGCATGCCCGACATCCATTCTTTGGTGCCATCAGCGCCGGGAATCTGGAACTGCGTCAGCTGCGCCAGGAAAATCACGATCGCCAGCCCGTTCACAAAACCAAGCATCACCGGGTGCGGTACCAGCCGGATGAATTTACCCAGATGAAACACCCCGGCCAATATCTGCAGAATGCCCATCAGCACCACGGTGGCGAAGAGATACTCCACCCCGTGGGTTGCCACCAAGGCGACCATCACCACAGCCAAGGCGCCAGTAGCACCAGAGATCATGCCTGGGCGCCCGCCAATACAGGCGGTGACCAGCCCCACGATGAGGGCGGCATACAGCCCGACCAGCGGGTGAACGCCGGCGACAAAGGCAAAGGCCACAGCCTCTGGCACCAGCGCGAGCGCGACAGTCAGACCAGAGAGCAACTCCGTCTTGATCCGCGACGGGGTATAGCTGGAGGGGTCAGGGGCAAGGGAAAAGCGTTCGGCGAACGCGGCAAGCATCGACTTTGTCACGGGGACGGATACCAATCTTGTAAAGGACTAAACTGTTGAGCGCCTTGATAAAGGATTGAAGCGCACAATCAATTGCAATTCATGCATAGCCGTTGCCCGCCCCAAAGGCCTGGCCTATTTGCTGAGAATGCATGCCGGGTTACCCGCTACCGTTGTCCCTGCGGGGACATCTTCGAGCACCACAGCCCCCATGCCGGTCTTGGCCCCTTTGCCAATACGCAGCGGCTTCTCGTAAGACCCGTTGCGGATCATGGCCCCGTTACCAGCGTCTACATAGTCTTCAATATGGACATGGCCGTTACAGGAAACGCGGGTTGCGAAGGTCACATAGTCGCCAATGACACAATCATGAACGACCATAGAATAGGCCATACACATGAAGTACTCACCAATAGTGATGTCAGTTGAAATGAGGCATTGAAAACTGATTGTCGCGCCAGGCCCCACATCATTCCCAGGCCTAAGTTCAGAGTTCGGGTGCATCAGCTGTAAGGGGCGAATGCCTTCCGCCTCAATCTAGTTCGCCAACCGCTCGCGTATATAGCCGTCGCCGATCCCGATATTGAGACAGGTGTTGTCATCGGCCTCGGCGATAAAATCATCCACCGACAAAACAGGGAGGTCGTGCACCGTACTTTTCTGGGGTTCACTTTCTACCCAGACCAGGCGAAAGTCGCTTTCCGTCGACCCGGGAAATTGCTGCAAAAGCGAGGGCATGGCGATATACATCATCTCCCGCCCCAGGCCGCCGCTACCTACCATGCCAAATGTGATCACGCTGTCCCTCCCCCAATTACCTGAATTCTATATCCGTAGAACCAGTCGATGAAAGCCACAGCGCTAGTCTTTCACCACCACACTGGCCGGGTTCCCCACCACCGTCGCGCCGGGAGGCACATCCTTGGTGACAATAGCACCCATACCAATAGTTGCCCCCTTGCCGACACGCAGGGGTTTTTCCCGTGTGCCATTGCGAATGCAGGCCCCATTGCCGATGGTCACATAATCTTCGATGACAATATGACCATTGCAGTCCACCCGCGAATAGAAGGAGACGTAGTCACCAATCTCGCAGTCATGGGCGACCTGGGAAAAGGGCATGCAGTTGAAATATTTACCGATTTTAATACGCGCCGTCACCAGAGCCATAAAGCCGAACACACTGGCTGCGCCAATATCATTGCCATCGCGAATTTCGGCTGTCGGATGTTGCAGCGCCAGGGGCTCTAGCCCAGCCCGTTCGAGCTGCCCGGCGAGACGTTCACGGGCGTAAGGGTCTGCTATGGCGATGTTGAAGAAGGTATTTTCGTCGGCGCCGGCAATAAAATCCTCGACGGAGATAACCGGATAGCCGTCATATTCGGTTTTATTGGGCTCGGATTCCGCAAAGACAATCCGATAGTCATCATCCTGCAGATCGGGATAACGTTGTTTCAGCGCATAGGGCACAAGATGCACCATCTCGCACCCCATGCCACCGGCACCAATCATCCCGAATGTGATCATGCAGTAAATTCCTTTATCCAACGCCAAACCAGCGCGGGTGCAGAATAGCCAAACGAGCCAAGATTAAAAGAAGATTGTCGAGGTTTTCAGAGAGGCCGCTACCTAAATCGTTGGCACGGATATGACCCACCCGAGCCGCTGCCAAAGGCGTTGAGCATACCCACCTGACTGTCTGTGCTACCGCAGCTTTGCCAATTGGTCTTGCGATCACCGTAATTTCGGCCGCCGCCATCACGCCGACCCCACCAATTGTTCTGGTCAGAATACCCACCGAACAGAGACGTACGGTTCATGCCACCGCGGTCAGCCGCACTGAATTCCACCTGAAAGTTACTTTCTTCTTCAGGCATCAGGTCCGTAAAGCCCATTCCACCACGCACGCCGATACCATTGGCAAGCTGATCCTGCGTGAATACCTGAAAGGCCTGCGTCGGGTTGGTCACTATGAATGACAACGCCGCTATTGCGAGCAGGCTGGCAAGGCTTTTCATGTCCTATCCTTCGATCAGGCTGGTGAATTGGTGCCTATACTAGCACGCGCGCCCTTTTGAGCCATCAAAAAGTAGGCCAGCCAGACGCAGGTCCAAGACGGCGGCACCAAATTGGGTTAGACTGTCTTAAAGAAACAGCAAATTATCGCCAAAGCGTGGCAGGACAATGACCGAATTACAAAGCCAAACCCTGAGTGAAAAAGCCCTGCAGGCAGTCAGCTTCAATACAGATGGGCTGGTGCCCGCCATCGCCCAGCAACACGACACCGGCGAAGTACTCATGATGGCCTGGATGAATGCCGAAAGCCTGGCAGACACGTTGGCGACCGGGCGGGTCTGTTATTATTCCCGTTCCCGCCAGGCTCTGTGGCGCAAAGGCGAAAGCAGCGGCCAGGTACAAACCCTTGTTGACCTGCGGCTCGACTGCGACGGCGACACAATTCTGTTGCTGGTCGACCAGAAAGGGGTGGCCTGCCACACCGGACGGCGCAATTGCTTCTTCCTGGCCGCACGCGCGGGTGAATGGGAAACCATTGCCGAGGTAGAAACCAACCCGGACGACCTTTATGGCAATAAGGACTAAGGCATTGGTCGAGCTGGAGGAAAAGCAATGACCCACCGTATCTGGATAGTGCTGGCCCTTGTCCTGGCAATTGCTCTATTTGCCATTAGCTTGTGGCAGATTGATCCTCAGCGCGAGGCGATCCGTGCCCAGGCCGCCAACCCGCAGAAAGATGCCCCTACCATTGCCGAATTACCAGACCCGCACGCAGTACCCCAAAATGTGCCGGTCGGCGACGGTCCCGATATCCGCATATTTGCTGCCAGTTCAATCGCCCCGGTACTTGAAGACATCGCCAATGTTTATGAAAGTAATCACGCGGTCGACATTACTATCATAACCGCCGCCTCTTCGGCCCTGGCGCGGCAGATAGAACACGGGGCGCCTGCCGACTTATTCATCTCCGCCAACCGGCAATGGGGCCACTATCTGGTCGACAAGGGTCTGGTAGCAGATCATGAGCACAAGGCCCTGTTAACAAACCGGCTGGCACTGGTCATTCCGGCCGGTGCTGAACAGCCGTCAGACGTGCCCGATCTGCACCTCACCATTGATGAACTGACAGAGAATGACCGACTGAAAAACCAGATCCTGCACCTGTCCAATCGGGGACGCATCGCCATCTGCGAGCCAACGGCAGTCCCCTGCGGTATCTATGCCCGTCAAACATTGGAGGCACTGGGTATTTGGGACCAGGCTCGTATCCTGCCCGCGGCCAATGCGCAGGCCACCCTGGCCTGGGTTGAACGAGGCGAAGCTGCGGGTGCTTTTGTCTATGCCAGCGAGACAACCGGCAACGACAAAGTACAGTTGGTACTGCTGGTTCCCGACGCGCTTCACGATGCCATCATCTACGAAATTTCAACGCTGAAAGATGGCCCTGCCCATAATGAGGCGCTGGCCTTTCTGGCCTTCCTGGATAGCGCGCCCGCGCAACGCCTGTTGATCATGGCCGGGTTCCTGCCCCCCAATGGGCTGACGGAACCGTAAGACCAAATGGATTTCTGGCTGACCAGTCTGACACCGTTTGAAAGCGAGGCCCTGCGCTTGTCTTTCAAGGTTGCCCTGTGGGCGACCCTGGCCAGCCTGCCTTTCGCCATTGGCTTTGCATGGCTACTGGCGCGGCATGACTTTTGGGGTAAAAGCATCCTCAATGCCCTGCTGCACCTGCCACTTGTGGTGCCGCCTGTTGTCGTGGGCTATGGGTTGCTCGTCCTGTTTGGACAGAATGGCGCGCTGGGTCCGTTTTTGCAGGACGTCTTTGGCATCACCATCGCCTTCACCTGGCGTGGAGCAGCCATTGCCGCTGCGGTCATCGCCTTTCCGCTGATGTTACGGGCCATCCGTCTGTCGATGGAGGCCGTCGATCCCCGGTTGGAATTTGTCGCCCGCAGCCTGGGTGCCTCGCGCCTGCGGGTGCTGGCCACTGTCACCCTGCCGCTGACCCTGCCCGGCATCGTTGCCGGACTGTCCCTGGCTTTCGCGCGCAGTCTGGGGGAATTCGGTGCCACCATTACCTTTGTTGCCAATATTCCCGGTGAAACCCGCACCTTACCGCTAGCGCTCTACACCGCCATCAACACACCCGGGGCGGAGACGGAAGCCGGGCGCATTGTCGTGATCTCTATCTTGTTGGCACTGATGGCATTGGGCCTGTCGGAACTGGCAGCCCGGCGCGTAACGAGGGCGGTCCATGGCATCTGAGACGCTTTCACTCGACATTGCGCTGCAACAGGGCGACTTTTCCCTGCAGGCCACGCTGGATATTGGCCCCGGCATCACGGTGCTGACCGGTCCATCGGGCGCCGGCAAGTCAACGCTAGCCGGTGTGATTGCCGGCGCAACACGGCCCGACAGCGGCAATATATCCCTAGGCAAGACCATCTTTTTCAACGCCTCAACCTGGCTGCCGCCGCAGCGGCGCAAGCTGGGCTACGTATTGCAAGACAGCCTGCTGTTCCCGCATCTGTCTATACGGTCGAACCTGCTCTATGGCCACGACAAAGCCGCCCCTTTTTCGCTCGACGACGTTGCCAGTACGCTCGACATCACTGACTTGCTGGACCGCAGCCCTCACCAGCTTTCGGGCGGGGAACGACGGCGCGTTGCGCTGGGCCGCGCGATTCTAACCAATCCGTCCCTGCTGATATTGGATGAGCCCCTGGCCAATCTCGATGCACCCCGCCGTGCAGCCATTTTGCCCATGGTGGAGCAATTGCGCGACCGCTTCGACCTGCCCATTCTCTATGTCACCCATAGCTGGGATGAGATCATCCGTCTCGCCGACACACTGGTGCTGATGGAAAATGGCCGTATCACAGCACAGGGGCCACTGGCCGATGTGCTGACCGGGCAAGCAGGCCCTGCCGCCATGGGGATCGACGGCGCCGTCATAGAGGCGCAGGTCAGCGAGCACTTGCCAGAGGCGGGCCTGACGAAGCTGGAGACGGCATCCGGCCCGCTGTTCATCTCCCAGATCAGCGAGGCGCCAAAAAACCAGGTGCGCCTGTTTATCAATGCCGGGGACGTTGCCCTGGCGCTGGCCCGGCCTGATGATATCTCGGTGCAGAATATCCTGAGCGCGACGGTGGAGGCGATTGACCCACAGACCCCGCCCGTCGTGCATGTATTATTGCGACTAGCAGACGGCCAGGCCCTGCGCGCCCGTATCACCCCCCGCGCTGTAGCCGTGCTGAACCTGCAGCCAGGCCTGCATGTCCACGCGCTGGTAAAGTCTGTCGCGCTGGACCGCGACCTCGTGCACCACCCTGTTTAGGCCCATTTATCCAATCTGAACCCATTATGAATATGCCGTTCAGGTTTCGTGCAGGTTTGCTAGGCCATAAAGGCCCTGTTGAAACGGCCTGGTGATTCGTTAGCACACCGCGTAGCGAAAAACCGAAGGCCAACAAACAGGAGAAGAAAATGATCAGACGACCGATAACCACCCTCGCCACTGTCATGACCCTGGGTGTTGCCAGCCTCGGCCTTTCAATCGATGCCGGCGCTGCCCCGGGTGATGGCGACCGCGCTGAGCGCCGGGCAGAGAACCGCGCCGAACGCCGTGCAGATCAGCGGGCAGAACGTCGCGCCGACCGCAGGGCTGAACGCAGGCAGGACGCGCGCAGAGATGCCCGCAGGGACGCACGCCGCGAAGCCCGTCGTGAAGACCGCCGCGCTGAACGCAAAGCCGATCGCCGCGCAGAGCGTCGTGCAGACCGTCGTCAGGAAGCGCGCCGTGATGCCCGCAAGGATGCTCGCCGCGAAGCCCGCCGTCACCAGCATGCGGAAAACCGTGCCTATAACCGGGCGTATAACCGCGCACAGCGCCGTGCTGATGAACGCGCCTATCGCAAGGGTTACAAGCGCGCCCACCGCCACTATGATCGGGCCTATCACCAGGGTTACCACAAGGGCTATCGCAAGGCGCAGCGGCACAACTATGGCCGGTATTACGCCAAGCATAACCACCGCCACTATAACCGCCACTATCGGAAGCACTATCGCAAGTCCCACTGGCACCATGCCAATCGGCACTTTTCGAACCACTGGTACTTCTACAATAACTACAACCACTTCCAGACGTGGCAGCCCTATTTCGGTGGCCTGTGGAGCAGCTTCTACATCTCTGATTGGGATCGCGCCAATGGATGTCACCCGGTTGTTCGGGTTCGCGGCTATGGCCACAATGCCCGCCTGGTTGGTGCCACCATGTGCAACGACGACTGGGGTAACAGCTATGTTGTTCGCGGTACCCGCCAGGTTCTCTACCGCTATTAAGAGAGCCTGAGCTCCGCCAAAAGCGGGAAACCATAAACAACCAAGATTCGGCCTGTACCACACAGGCCGGCTTTTTTTGTCAGGCCCCTACTTGTTCAACTAAGCACTTATTCCTGCTAATCTGAATATCGTTCATATTTCATTCAGGTTGAGATGGTTATTGTTTCAGGCAATGATCACCCAGACGCGAAATACGCGGAGAGAGACCATGAGCACAGACTTGACGACGACCGATAATACCGCCCGCCAGGCCACCAAAAAGACGCCCGGCTTTGCCAAGAAGCTGCTGGCCGGCTTGGCCGTGTTTGGCATGTTGGCCACCATGATGCCGACGGAATCTTATGCAGGCGGCCGCCACGGCCACGGCTATTATGGCGGTGGTTACGGTTATTATGGTGGCGGCTATCGTCACGGTTATCGGCATGGTCATCGCCACTATCGCCACCGTCATCGCAGCAGCGGGGCCTGGATCCCCTTCGCCGTACTGGGTACAGCAGCCCTGACCTATGCCATTACCAGCAACAATAATCGTCGCTATGACAACCGGCATGACAATCGCTACGACAACCGGCAGGACCGCAATTACGGCGATGCCCGCGAGTATTCTGCGACCAAGCCATGCCATATTGCCTATCGCGATGAAGACCATGGTGGCGATATTGTCCGCATGGCAGCGACCATGTGTTACGACCAGTCCGGCGTGGCCTATATTGTTCGTGGCAGCGAACACCAGGTGCCCATGGACTAATTGAACTAACGACAACTTCCCCCCTACCGGCCTGATTGGCTAGACTGGGATTAACCGGCCCTTCCCGTCATGGGAGGGGCCGTTTTGTTTCAGCCAACAATATGCAGGCCTATAATATTTTGGGTTGTCACAGGCGGCGCAATTGATGAACAATTCCCCCATGGGCATGATCCGGGACTTCATCCGTTCGCTGACCGAACAGCGCACCTATCCGTATTATTACCGCCTGCGCGCCGACCAGCGCGCCAAGCGGCGGCAGGTAACCTATGCGGTTATTTCTGCCTTTGCGATGCTGATTGGTTTTGCATTGTTCTACGCCACCACTGACGATGCCACCGTGCAGGACCAGGCAGCCGCGGAACATGTGGCGGACGCGCCGGATATTGTGACGGAAACACCAGACCCCGCTGCCGCAACCGCGCCACAGCCAGCCAAGGAAGGATGGCGAGGCGCCAAACTGATCGACTGCCGCACCTGCCCACCCGTGACCATTATGGAAAGCGAAGGCCACGGCGAAATTGACCGCCTGGGCATTACAACGCGCCCGATTTCCTTTGCGGAATTTCATACTTTCACAGCGGATACGGGCCGCGCGCTGCCCCCCTGCCCCATGAAGTCACCCGCAGAAGGCGTGCATTGCCTGAGCTGGGACGACGCCCAGGCCTATGCAGACTGGCTGAGCCTTGAATCCAGCAAGATTTACCGCCTTCCAACCGTGGCGGAATGGCAGCAAGCCAATGATATTCTGAACATGGAAGGGACGATCGATAGCCCCTATATCGCCAGTCACTGGCTGGGGGACTGCGCCGATTCAGGACCACGGGACGATGAAACCGAACCCTGTATGCTACGGTCTATTGCGTCTGGCGGTGCGGTAGCGGCCCTGCCCGGCGACACCAGGCTGGACGACGCAGGTTTTTACCTGGTCCGCAAACTCAGCCGCATGAGTATCTATTGAGGCGAGTTTAACCCTCAGGTTTCGATAATGGCGATCTCGTCGCCTTCTTCGACCATATCATCGACAGCAACGAGGATTTCGACCACCGTGCCGTCTTCAGGCGCCGCAACGGGAATTTCCATTTTCATGGATTCCAGCACCATCAGATCATCATCTTCTTCAATTTCCTCACCGACAGAAACGTCGATGGAAACAACCTTGCCCGGAATTTCCGATACAACCTTGATCTGGCCCACGTGCTTTCCCCTTTGGTCGTGTATTGGCCGCTAAATCGGCGCAGGTCGTTACTCTGTCAAAGCCTTCGCAAACCGTCAATATTGCGACACCACAAATAATAAGGGCGGCGCCCTGATTGTTCAGGAACACCGCCCTTGTAGGAGTAAGTTACCACATCCAGCCACAGTGAAAAACCGGATGAAGAGAACAATTGGAAGATCTCACACCGCCCCTATCGGGGCCTTGATTCAAATCAAGCCCGTCACTTTTTTGCTGAAATTTTCAGATTATTTGGGTACCTGGCCCGCCACATGGGTTCGAACAAGGGTAAACCGGGTGGCGGCATCCAAATTCACCGATTCATCCGCAGGGCTCAGCTTCCTTAACGCCTGATTGGCAAGGTGCGTATCGGCCACGCCTTGCACGCATTTTCGCACCTGCTCAATTGCATCACAGGTGCGCACATTCCAGACACTCCCACCCACCGCAAACGGGTTGAGCGGTTGCGGGAACATCTGCTCCAGCATGCCCATGTCGTCCTTATGCGCATTGGTACAGAAATTGGCCGTAATCGGCGTAAACGTACCCTTGTTAGCGGCTGTCTGTGCATCCACCGGCGTATCCTTGGCATATTTCCCCAGCAGGGAACTCAACACCCTGTCATTGCTGATGGTGCCCTTGTCACCCAGGCTGGTGATGATGGCTGCGGTTTTTGTGCCAAGGCCCGCATCGTCGCTGGCGACCAACATGGCGGTTAAGGCTTTGCATTCAGCATCTGCCACCACCATTTCCGCCCACAGCACGTCACCCAGACTGGCAGAATAAGTGCCTACTTCGTAGAACCAGGGCGCAGCATAGCTGATGCTGATGATGCCGTTCTCAATCATCACCAACATTTTGGCGACGTGCTGGTCAGGCGTCAGGCCATCGCCTTCGTCTTCCTGCGCCAACGCCGTCAAAGAAGATGAAAAGAAAAGGCACAGGGCCGCCAACAGATATTTCATGCCACCGTCTTTCATTGTGAGGAACAGCAATCCTTGCTGCCACGGCCATGTGTGGCAACAAAAAAGACGGTAGCGTCAATTCTGCCTACCAGCTTTTCGGCTTATACAAACTTGTTCCTGGAATTCGATCTGGTAACTGGGAATGTGA
The DNA here is from genome assembly GCA_030836535.1 of Alphaproteobacteria bacterium. Lineage (GTDB taxonomy): Bacteria > Pseudomonadota > Alphaproteobacteria > SMXS01 > SMXS01 > SMXS01. The sequence goes on along the minus strand of JAURPT010000151.1, from coordinate 7,746 downwards.
CAATGCCGCTGGTCTGATGGTACGCACAAAATGCGCATGCTGCCGCAATTGCTGAGAAGTTTTTCTTGCCCCCGGCGTTATCAGCCCCAGAACCTTTTCGAAAAGGCTCAAAAGGTCGAGCCACTTGTGTGGGGTTCCCTTCAAACTCCCATAAAACAGATTAAAACCATCGACATATACAATTGCTTTCAAAATATACCCCAGAAAAAGCAAGGGCTCCTTACGGAGCCCTGCAACTCGTAGACGAATCTAACGAGCGGAATTGACGAAAACATAGTGTCATTTTCTATTCATGTCAAATGAGCGCCGAGCTCTGTATCGCCTACACCTCAAACCGGTAATGGTCGTCCTTGTCGATCACACGGCCGGCAGACGGCGTGGCAAAGTGAGTGCCAAACACCAATGTACCTTCCTCGGCGAACTGCTTGAGCATGGTTTCGCGCGTTTCCTCTGCGGGTTCACGCTGCCAGTCGAAATCGCACTTCCATCGCGGCTGGGTGACCTGGCACGGGTGGTGCATGATGTCGCCGGTTATCACCGCTTTTTCACCGCCAGATTCCAGCACGACAGAAACATGCCTCGGCGTATGACCGGGTGTGGGGATCAACCGCACGCCGTCACAGATATCGGCATCCATTTCCACAAAATCGGCCAAATCGGCGTCAACGATGGGTTGCAGGCTGTCGACGATGAATTCCGCCATCATCGGGTTATCCATCTGCTCCTTGGTGTAGTCCCATTCTTCACGGCCAAACAGATAGCGCGCCTTCGGGAAGGTCGGGACCCATTCCCCATCCACCAGCATGGTGTTCCAGCCAACATGGTCGGTGTGCATATGGGTACACAGCACGTAATCGACTGCTTCGGGCGGGTAGCCAGCGGCGCGCATCTTGTCCATAAAGTCTGTTTGCAGCTGGTTCCAATGCGGGAAGATGCGTGTTTTATCGTTACCCAGGCAGGTATCGACCACGATGACCTTGCCGCCAGCCTCGATCACCAGCGCATGGATGGAGATGCGCGCCTGGCCTTCTTAATCGGCATAATGCGGCTGTAGCCATGGCATTTTCAGGATTTCTTCTGGCGTCGCCTCTGGCAACATGACCAATGGGCCAAGGCTTTCCCCTTCCAGCACCCGCGTGACGCGAATGTCCCCAATCTGCCAAATACCGGTATAGTCTTGCATAGTCTCCCCTTCTGCATGCTGATTACGCAACACACGCCAATCTAGTGCTGAAGGCAGGCGGGAGAAACTATTTAATCAGGTAGGTGGCGGCGTATTATCCATTCCGCAGACCAGACCTTAATAAAGGACACCCCCATGAGCGCATGGCTGATAGTCGACACCAAAATTACAGATGCCAACGCCTATGAAGCCTACAAGGTCGGGGCTGCGCCCCTTGTGGCCAAATATGGCGGGGTCTACCGCGCCCGTGGCGGGGCCATGGATATTCGCGAGACAGACCTGTGGGCCCCTACCCGCATGGTGCTGATTGAATTCCCCAGCATGGAGGATGCCCACGGCTTTCTGGATGACCCGGCCTATGCCGAGGTTAAACCCATCCGCCATGCGAATGCAGACAGCACAGTACTGGTGCTAGAAGGGCTTTAAGCGCCCACCCGCTATGACTTGCGGATTTGCCCCGCATGGGCCAGCGCCTTGGCTTCCACGCTCTGGACTTCCGCATATCCTTGAGAGCTGACGGGGTTAAGGCCGTCGGAGGCTTCCATCGAGGCATGTTCGGGGAAGTAGAGCGAGGCCGGGCAGTCGCGCAGCGCGCGGGAATAGATGTTGCCCTTGTAGAGCCCCAATTCCACCGTGCCCGTTGCGTCTGCCGCCAAGTCGTTAATGGCAGCCTGGGCGGCGCGGGTGGCGGGATCAAAATAGCGGCCATCATAGAGCTGGTTCGACACCAGGTCTGACAGATAGGCAAACAGCGCACCGGCTCGACGGTCAAGCGTGGCTTCATAGACGTTCTTCAGGCCAAAGCCGAGCAGCTCCATGCCCGGTGCTTCGTAAACGCCGCGGCTCTTGGTGCCGATCACCCGGTTTTCCAGCGCATTGCGCATCCAGATACCATTACGGCCCGCAATGTCATTGGCGGCCAGCATGGCCTCAAGCGGGGTGACGGCCTCACCATTAATGGCAACGCATTCGCCCTTCTCAAACCGCAGCGTGACGATTTCAACTTCGTCTGGCGCCTGTTCCGGCCACACACCCATGATAGGGTCAACGATCTGGCAGGATGTATCCAGCTCTTCGAGGTCTTCAGCCTCATGCGACAGGCCCGCCAGGTTCGCGTCGGTCGAATAGCGCTTGCGGTTCCCCACTTCGGCCTCGATGCCCTGTTCAGCAAGATAGGCCACCATTTCTGTGCGGCCGGGGAATTTTTCCAGCAGTTCAGCATCGCGCCAGGGGGCGTACACATCCATCTCGGGCTCAAACACATTGGTGTAGCGTTCAAACCGCAGCTGGTCGTTGCCACGACCGGTGGCACCGTGTGCCAAAACGTCGCAGCCCTTTGCCTGCATGGCTGCAATCAGCCCTTCGAGCATCACCGCCCGGCCAATGCCGGTCGTGTTCCAATAGCCGCCATCATAGGTGGCCTGGGCCTTGATGACCTCGAAGCAGCCGCGCGCAATATCTTCCTTGAGGTCGACAACAAATGTTTCTACTCCGGTGGGGGCCATCTTGTCGATCACGCCTGAAATATCATCTTCATCGGGCTGGCCGAGATCAGCCGTAAAGCACAGGACGTCAACGCCCCTGCTGCGCAGGATATGGGCAACCGTTTTACTGTCGAGCCCACCCGAGACACAGATGCCTACCTTCCGGCCTACCAAATCGTTGATATTCATGGTCTTTCTTCCTCTCATCGCGCCTGCGCCTGCCCTGCCAAAACGGTATGGCGCCTGCCTGGGCCACTATGTAGCGCCGGGGGTCGGTTTTGGAAAGTGGAAATAGCGCGTAGCGGGGGTGTGGGGAGGACATGTCTCAAAGGTTAGATCGCTTTCCAACCCCGCGTCATCCCGGGCTTGACCCGGGATCCATGAAACATCGCCTCAATTACCATGCTGCCTGTTTTTTGCCGACAAATGGACCCCGGCTCGCATCAGCCACACGTGGCCATGCGTCCGGGGTGACAAATCAGGATAACCGGCACGAACGGATGAATGGCAAAGTGGCATGAACGACCTAAACCCCCTACCCCGCCAATACCTGTCTCAGCGCCTCTTGCTGGTGGACGAGGAAGCGCTGGGCGAGCGGCGCATCGAGCACCAGCATGTCAAAACCATGTGGCGCGCCAGGGAACAGCACGAAGTCGACCGGAATGCCCTGGGCCATCAGCCGCTGCGCATAATCGATATTTTCATCGCGGAATAAATCCAGCCCGCCGGTCATCATATAGGTGGGTGGCAGGCCGGATAGGTCCTCGGCCTGGCTGGCAGCGGCATAAATCGACGCGCCGTCTTCTTCCACATAGAGCGACCAGGCCTTCAATGAGACCTCGCGGGTCCAGAACTGGGCCGGAATGTCCAGATGGCCCGAGGGCGTGTTGTGCGAGTCGTCGATCATCGGGTAGAGCAGCCACTGATGCATCAGCTGTGGCCCGCCCCTGTCCCGGTTCATCAGCACCGCACCGGCTGCCAGACCGCCCCCACCGCTAGGGCCACCAACAATGATACGCGCCGGGTCGATCCCCAATGCCGCTGCATTATTGGCAACAAACTCAATGGCCGCACACGCATCCATGACGCCTGCGGGGCAGCGATGTTCCGGCGCCAGGCGATAGTCGACCGAGAGCACGGTCATCAGCGGGGTGTAGCGATGCACGGTCAGGTCTTCCACCTCACCCATCACAAAGCCACCACCATGCAGCCAGATAAAAACAGCCTCCGGGTGCAGCGCATCGTCGCGCTGGTAGAAGATACCGGGCACATCGGGTTCGCCGTCCAGCCCGGGCATGGTGATGTTTTCCTGCCGCCCCGGGAATGGCGGCATCTCAGCGATGGCGGCCTCCAGCGCTTGCCGGCGGTCAGCGCGGATAGGCCCGATGCTGTGCGGCCCGATGGCGTCGAACATACGGTCCATCCCCATGGGCATGGCGGCAATGATGTCCTTGTCGACCAATTCTGCAAATGACGGCATGGAGCGTTCCCCCTCTTGCGCATGAGCCTGCCGCCCGCTGGGCGATGAGGCAACAGAATTCACATTGGTAGCAACACGCGAAACACTGCCCCACGACCAAAGGGGGGATGAACCATGGCCGATGTTGCCACCAAAAAATTGCTGGAAAACGACCGCATGATTGTGTGGGAACTGGTACTGGAACCGGGCGAAAGCACCGGCATACACACCCATGAATATGACTATATGGTTCATGTGATCGAGGGTTCGACCCTGCGTGCCACCGACGCCGAGGGTAATGTCAATTACGCGCCGTTGGAGAAAGACGACACGTTTTACTTCACGGTCAAGGATGGCACGGCCTGGGCTGGCGAGCTGGCGACCACCCCTACCCATGACGCGCATAATGTTGGCCCCGGGCTGTATCGCGAGATCATGGTCGAGATGAAATAGGCCTGGGCCTCACACTTCCAGAACCAATGGCCAGAACCAATGGGATGCGCACGGCAATGTCACCGCTGAAACTTGGTGCAGAAGAAATTGCCGGGGTGCTATGAAGGGGCATGTCACAGATAGATTCGCTTTTCGTTACCCGCCTGTACCAGGCCAAATTGGCTGAACACGGCGCGCCCCTTGATCAGGCTGATCTTGAAGCCTCCTGCCTGTCGATCGCCGAAGACGACGAGGCTGGCCAGACCTGGTGCGAGGAAAATGGCTATGCCGGTTATACCAGCTATGCCTCGCTCGACGATCTGCCCTGGCGCTTACCCATCTTCAAGGACCTTCAGGGCGTGCTCGACCAGCATGTCGCCGCCTTTGTGGACGACCTGCAATTCGACCTGAACGACAGGCCCCTTACGCTGGATTCCCTGTGGATCAACATCCTGCCGGAAGGCGGCATCCATACATCGCATGTGCACCCGCACAGCGTCATCAGCGGCACCACCTATGTCAGCGTGCCCAAGGGGGCCAGCACCATCAAGTTTGAAGACCCGCGCCTGCCGATGATGATGGCGGCCCCGACCCGCCGGGCCGACGCCCGGCCCGACCTGCGCAGCTTTCACTATGTGACGCCAGAGGCGGGCGATATTTTGCTGTGGGAAAGCTGGTTACGACACGAAGTCACCCTGAACATGGCCGAAGAAGACCGCATCAGTGTCAGCTTCAACTACGCCTGGGGCTAGCCGGGGGCTACCATCGCCCGTTTTTATCGTCAAAAACAGGCCCAGCGACTGCGCCAGACATTGGCCAGGGCTACCCTTCCTGCGCTAGGCTCTTCCCAACCTATTGGGGAGGGAATTATGGACGCCCAGAGCATCAATCTTCAGAATTTTTATCTGCTGGCAGAGATTGTCGCCGCCTTTGCCGTGGTGGCATCGCTGCTATTTGTCGGTCTGCAGATGCGCCAGAACACCAACGCCCTGCGTATTGCTGCCGGTCAGGGCCTGGTGGCATCATGGAGTGCCACAAATCGCGACATCATCGCCAACAAGGACATGGCCGAATTGCTGGCCCCGTTGCTGGACGGTACAGCGGCAATGCCCGAAGGCGCCGACAGGCTGCGCCTGCTGCTATGGTCGCAGAATGTCATCCGCGAAGGCGAAGTGAACTACTATAATTGGGTCGACGGCAACCTAGCAGACCACCAATGGGAATAGCTGAAAGCCAATACGGTCTGGCTGATGTCTGCCCCGGCGGGGCGGGCTATCTGGACGGAATTGCGGCACCATTACAGTGCCCGCTTTCAGGCCGAAATTGACGGCGTTATTGCCAGTCTGGGCACCCAGCAAGGCACATCACAGGAAGAACAGAGCCGTTGAGCCGAACGCGCTTGACGCCCGATCTGCAGATCAATACTACGTATAACACGTTGTAAAAACACCATCTGAGGCTGAACCCATGACCGTATCCCTGACCAAAGACTCCATCGACCTGGGCATTGTAACAAATGATGCCGAGGCATCCCTGAAGTTCTATCAGGACGTGCTGGGTTTTTCCTTCCACTCCAAGGGTTAACGCCCTGGTTCAACCACCTGGCGGCTGATGTGCGGCACCAGCATGATCAAGATTATCCAGCACGATGAAAACCCCCGACCGAGGCAGCCGGTGGCGGCCTGGCAGGCGGCACTGGTTATCGTTACTGGACCATGACGGTGAGCAATCTCGACGAGATTGTCAGCACCTGCTAAGACGCCGGCTATAATGTGGCGGTCCCGCCGCTGGAAATTCAGGCCGGGGTCCGTATCGCCATGGTGGAAGACCCCGACGGGAACTGGGTAGAGTTCCTGCAGATGGACCAGTAAGTCACCACACAAACGAGTAGAGGACAAATATCATGGCCAGCGAAATGCAAGCCTTTAACGACAAGATCATCGAAGAATTCCGTGCCAATGAAGGCAAGGTTGCCATGTTCCCCGGCATGCCGATGATCGTTCTGCACACCATTGGTCGCAAAAGCGGCAATATCCTGCAGATCCCCCTGGTACTGACCGTGCGCAAGGATGGTGAAATGATCCTGTTTGGCTCCTTCGCCGGCGCCAAGGACGACCCCGCCTGGGCGCACAACCTGCGCGCCAACCCGGAAATTGATGTGGAAGTGGGCACGGAGAAATTTGCCACCCGCATTGAAGAACTGCCCGCAGACGAAGCCAAGGCCGCCTGCGACCTGACAGCCTCCAACAATGAGACCTTTGCAGGTTATGTGGAATCTGCCGCCCCGCGCCAGATCCCCGTTTTCCGCATCCATCGTCTTTAAGACAAGCTGTAATCTACACTATCCTTTCCCTGCCCATGCGGGCACATCAGGGAGAGGTATAGTGCTGATCATTTTTGGCGGGCTGCCAGCCACCGGCAAAAGAACCCTATCCAGGGAATTGGCGCGCACCCTGGGGGCAGTACATTTACGCATCGATACGATTGAACAACGCTTGCGCGATGTTGGGTGTGATGTGTCGAGGGGGCAAGGCTATGAAGTTGCCTATGCGCTCGCTGCAGACAATCTGATGCTGGGGCATATTGTGATCGCAGATTCGGTTAACCCGATTACCCTCACCCGCCAGGCCTGGCGCGATGTCGCAATGGCTGCAAATGCACCCTTCAAAGAGGTCGAGATCGTCTGCTCAGATATTGAAGAGCACCAGTCTCGCGTTCAAAACCGGCATGTCGACATCAAAGGTCTGGCCCTGCCTACATGGCAGGACATAACCCGGCATGATTATGAGCCCTGGTGCGGTGACATCATCCGCATCGACACAGCGGGAAAGACACCCCAACAGTCAACGCAGTAGCTTCTCGCCGCGCTGGCATAGCAACGGGTCGATCTTACAGGGGGATCTGGCAGGCCCCATCACGTCATCTGGGCGACGCCGCTGGTGTCGAGCCGCAGGGTCATATCATAGATCTGCCAGCCATTCTCGCCACGGCGCACCTTGGAAATATAGGTGCCCAGGAAGTAGTAAACTGAATTGTCCGGGAATTTGTGCCAGGCATTCAGATAGCTTTCCATCTCGCCTTCGTCGCCATTCACGTCTGTCAGCTGTGTGCCAATGAGATGCTGGGTACCGATATATTGTTCCAGGGCACTCTGGGCGACCTCAGCCCAGCCGTCGGGGCCATCAGCT
>JAURPT010000150.1 GCA_030836535.1 Alphaproteobacteria bacterium | reverse complement strand
TTTCCTTGCGGGCGAGCACCCGTGTTTCATAGCCTGCCTGGCGGAATGCCTGCACCGCAAACTTGCCCAAATATCCGGTCGCCCCGGCAATCAGAACTTTCTTAACCCCTTCAACCGCGACGGCTATTTCACATTCGTCTGGCCGCCATCAACCGGCACCATCTGACCCGTGATGAAGCCAGAGGCATCGGAGGCGAAGAACACCATGACCGGGCCCAGATCCTCATCCGGGTCACCATATTCTTCCCCCAACGCAATGGAATGACGGTTCAGCCAATAGGCCACCTCCTCCTGCGCTTCGGTAGAACGCTCACGGGCTTCCATATACATGGGTGTTGCCATGGCGGGCAGAATCGCATTCACCCGGATGCGGTCTGCACCCCATGTCCCTGCCGCTGTCCGCGTCCAGGAATGTACCGCGCCTTTGGCCGCTGAATAGGCCGCCGCTGAGGGTTCCGGCCGCTGGCCCGAGATTGACCCAAAATTGATGATGGAGCCACCATTGCCACCTTCACGCATATAGCGTGCGGCCACCTGATTGGTGACCATCGTGCCGCGTACATTAACGGCAAACATCAGGTCCCAGTCTTCATCGGTAACATCGCTGGCGCTGGATGACCGCTGGATCGCCGCCGGGTGTGCCAACACATCCAGCCCGCCCAGCTGTTCAATAGCGGCGGCAAAGCTCGCCTCCACACTGGCGCGATCAGCAATGTCTACATGCATATAAGAAGCCGAGCCCGGCCCCATGCCATCGGCTTCAGCGGCCACCTCAGCACCCATGTCGTCCATGACATCCATACCAACAACATCAGCCCCCGCTTTTACATAGGCGCGCACGGTCGCGGCCCCCATACCACGGGCTGAACCAGTAACGATGATACGTTTCCCTTTGAGTTCCATTCTTCTTCCCCGAAAACTTCCTAAAGTCCCATAATTTTAGCGATGATATTGCGCTGCACTTCTGCAGAACCACCAGCGATTGTTGATGCCCGCCCCGTCAGATAACTCGGCATGAGCGTGAGATACTCCGCAGGCCCTACCGGTTCCACATTGGTGCCCGGCTGGCGCGCGTCCTTCTGCACCGTATAGGCATAGATGCCGGCAACTTCGTGCGAGAACTGCGAGATTTCCTGCCCCAACTCCGACCGAATGGTCTTGAGCATGGAGGCTTTGTCACCGGGGCTACCACCTGCTGCCAGCGAAGACAGAATAAGCTTTTCGGTCATCTTGATGGCCTCAAGTCGTGTTTCCAGCGCAGCCAGTTTCAACTGGGCTGCTTCATCATCCGGCGCCACGTCATTCATGATCGCTTTAGCCTTGGCTAGCGACATTTCAATACCCGCAGAGGAGCCGCCGCCCCGTTCAAACTCCAGCAGATATTTCGCCACAGACCAGCCGTCATTCTCTTCACCCAGCCGGTTGGCCTTGGGCACCCGCACGTCGGTAAAGAATACCTGGTTCAGCTCATGCTCGCCGGCAATGTTGATAATCGGGTCAACCTCGATACCCGGTAGGTCCATATCCATCAGCAGGAAGGTAATGCCCGTCTGCGGTTTGCCTTCATTGCGCGTTCGCACAAGAATGAAGATCTTGTTGGCGCAATGGGCCTGCGACGTCCAGATTTTAGAGCCATTGAGGACATAATCATCGCCATCAGACACCGCCTGCAATTTCAGTGACGCAAGGTCGGACCCAGCGCCGGGTTCCGAATAGCCCTGGCACCAATAATCTTCGCCAGAAAGAATGCGCGGCAGGTAGTGGTCTTTCTGTTCCTGCGTGCCATACCCCATGATGCAATAGGCCACCATGCCCAACCCCATGGGGGCTGCCAGCGGCGCATGCGCCCGCACACATTCCATGGAATAGAGATAGCGCTGCATGTCCGTCCAACCGGTGCCGCCATATTCTACCGGCCAGCCAGGGGCTGCCCAGCCTTTTTCATTCAGTACCTTCTGCCATTTGAGAGAATATTGCGGGTCGATCCAGATCGACGTGGCGAAACACCCTGCATCACGCAATTCATCCGTCAGATTTTCTTCCAGGAATGCGCGCACTTCCATCTGGAAGTCGAGATCTTCTTGCGTCAGTTCCATATCCATGGATATACTTCCCTACTAATTGGCCTATTATCTGGCATGCCCCGCCAAGAACTGGCGGTCTTGAATTCCCTGTCGCCATGTTGCGGTTTTCACAAGCATCTTGCAAGCCGCCGTTGCGCAAATTCATACCCTTGATTGCCCGACCCATTTACCGTTTGATCAGAACACGACGATGATGGGACATAGCCTGTGAAACTCGAGACATTGCTGCCACTGGGCAAGGTGGACCCCGGCCTGCGCACACCGGAACAACCGCTGGACCTGTTTACCATTGGCGAAAAAGCCAAATTGCTGGAAGACATTGGCTATAGCGGGCTGATTACAGAGGAAACAAAAGACGACCCCTTCGTCATCATGACGCTGGCAGCCCAAACGACGAAGACCCTGCGTCTTGGCACGGGTGTGGTGATCGCTTTTCCCCGCAGCCCGGCGGTAACGGCCATGTCCGCCTGGACAATCCAAAAGCTGTCCCTAGGTCGGTTTACGCTGGGCCTGGGCACCCAGGTACGCGGCCATATTGTGCGCCGCTATGGCATGGATTGGCGCGCCCCGGGGCCCTGGGTGCGGGACTATATTGGTGCTATCCGCGCCCTGTGGGACTGCTGGCAAAACGGCACCCGGCTGGACTATGAAAGCGACCATTACAATCTGAACCTGATGGTACCGCTGTTTGATGCCGGGCCGATTGATCACCCTGACATTCCCATTCATCTGGCAGCCGTCAAACCCGTATTATCCCGCGTCGCCGGGGAAGTGGCAGATGGCATTCGCCCGCACCCGGTTTGCACGCCATCCTATATCAAAGATGTGATGCTCCCCGCAGTGCGCGAGGGCGCGGTCAAGACAGGCAGAAGTCTGGAGAATTTTGACCTGTGTATGAAGCCGCTTGTGGCCACCGCCCCAAATGATGAAATCTTGGCGGCCAAAATACGTGACGCACGGGCACGTATTGCCTTTTATGCATCCACCCCGGCCTATGAAGATGCCTTCAGCCATTTGGGGCTGGAGACGTTGGCGAGAGAAGCACAGGCTCTGTCGAAGAACCAGCAGTGGGATGACCTGCCGCCTTTGATCAATGACGACATGCTGGAACAATTCGCTGTCATCGGTACGCATCAAGCCATCGGGCAGAAACTGCTGGACCGCTGGGGTGACCTTGCCACCCATGTAGAGTTTTCGATTGCCGTTGAAAGCGAGGAGGACCGGGCAGACCTCGTACATATCGCCCGGACCGTTCAGACCGGTGGCGAGGCCAATGCCCGGAAAATCATTTGCGGCTAATGGCAATGACGTTAGGCTGGAGCATCAATCAATCTGGGGGGGAAATGATGATTTCACTGGTTGTCACCGTGCGCGCCAAAGAAGGCCGCGAAGAAGATTATGCCCGTATCAGCGGCGAGTTTGGCCGCCATATCGAGGCCAACCGCAAGGGCTGTATCCTGTTCCGCACCTATCGGACCGATGACCCGGCAGAGTTCATCACCATTGAACACTTCGAGTCAGAGGCAGACCTGCGCGCCCATCAGGCACATGAAGAAACACTGGCGTCTCTCGATCGCCTGAAAGACGTACTCGACGGCACGCTGAATATTCGTGAGTTCAAGCAGGAACAGCAGGTCTAACTGTTAAGTTCGACCAGTTCGATAATGTTGCCTTCAGGGTCTGCAAAGAAGCAGAGCCGCAGCGGATGCTGGTCTTCACCAATCAGCGCCCGGTCAGACCGCAATACCGCACCTCGTTCTTCCGCAGCTGCCAGCGTGGCCGCTAGGTCACTGCAATAAAACGTCAAATAGGCAATGCCTGTGCGCATAGAGAGTTGCTCAGGCGCCGGATTCAGGCTTGGGGCATCTGGCGGGCTCATCAACTTTATCACTTCACCGCCCGGCGTTTGCAGCCAGATATTGAGATAGCCATTGGCACTGGTCGTCAGGCCCTGTGACAGTTCAACGGCAATATCGGCCCGGCGGGTTTCCTTGCAGGACAATACTTCTGTGTAAAAGGCATACATCTTGTCGACGTCGATAACGGGAATGCCCACTTCCATGGGAGATGTCTGTTTCATATCAGTATCCAGTTCTTCTTGTTATTCGGCTGCTTGCCGGTTCGCAATATAGGGGTCTGCGGCCCTGTGTTCGGGATATTCCTGCCAGTCGGCCAGCACGTGTTCAGCCCGCAATTCTTCAGGGATATTTTCCACCCCAATGATACGGTCGAGGCTTTCATGGGCATAGTAAATGCGCCGTTCCATATAGGACAGGCGGTAGCCCTTGAAGCCGGGCGATACCACGGCCTTTTGCTGCCACTCCAGGAATTGCAGGTCTTCCTGCATCACGACTTCCCAGAAGTCCAGCAACGGACCCCAGGCAGCAGGCCGTTCGCCCTCGCCCCAATCCAGCCCGTAATGAACAACGTCAACCCGCGTACGATCCTTGGCCAGCGGCCAGAACATCAACAATTGGCGCGCACCTTCGCTCACCGGTGTGATGATGTTGGGGAAGATATTGTGCGAGACATGGTAATTCAGCGCGATCTCACCCTGCGGGATCGGCGGCAGGGAATTTTCATCCGTTGCATAACCGCGGCGGATCTTCTCTTCCTCCGGCGAGGCGTTAGTCGGGCAGGTCATCCGCGTATGGCCATTGGGTAACAGGCCCATAACGGCACCCCGTTCGTTCAGCGATGGCCCGACTGTTTCAGGATGAATGCCTTTGACGTGATAGACCTCCAGGAACGCGTCCATGGTCAGCTTCCAGTTGCAGTCCAACTCGTAGGATCGAATAGCTGCGGGGCGTAATTGATCGAGTTCGAACTGCTGGAACTCATCGGCGATCATACCCAGCCAGTCCTGCAGTGGCTCAGCATCAGGGTCTTCATTCACAAAGATCAACCCACCCCAGATCTCGCACTTCACTTCTGGCAGGCCCAGGCAGGATTTATCGAAGTCGGCATCAAAATCATCTTCATACATGACACTGACCAGCTTGCCTTCGCTGTTGTAAGTCCACTGATGATAGGTGCAGCGTAACAGGCTGGCATGGCCTTCTGGCTCCCTCACCAACGGCGCACCCCTGTGCTGGCAAACATTGTAGAAGGCGCGGATTTTATCATCCTTGCCTCGGATAATGAAAATGGCGGCCTCGGGGATGTCGAGCAGCACATAGTCCCCCGGCTTGGGCACCTGGCTGACATGACCCGCATAGAGCCACACTTTCTGCCACAGATGCTCCCGCTCCAGGTCTAAGAATGCCTGACTCGTATAACGCCCTGGCGGCAGTGGCGGCAGGGCCGGGAAATTTTCCGGCGCGCCATGGCCGGCATCAGCCCGGTCGATCTCGGCCTGCATACGCGCTTTCAGGTTCGCGATTGATTCTGGTTGGTCCATGAATTTCCCCCTCTCCCGGCAGGCATCCCTGCTACCGGGGCACGCATAATTCTAGTGGCCTGCAAGCCAGAATCAACGCCCGATAGGTCTTGGTTGAATGACCAGTTGCCTTGCCCGGGCCACCCCCATGCAATATAGACAAAGCACACACACTCTACGCCACAGTGAAATGGAATAGTATCATGACGAACCCGACAACCTACGAACCACCCAAAGTCTGGAAGTGGGAAAAGCAAGACGGCGGACGCTTTACCAATATCAACCGCCCCATCGCCGGCCCGACCCATGAAAAAGTGCTGCCCATCGGCAAGCACCCGCTGCAGCTTTATTCCCTGGCCACGCCCAATGGCATCAAGGTCACGGTGATGCTGGAAGAATT
>JAURPT010000149.1 GCA_030836535.1 Alphaproteobacteria bacterium | reverse complement strand
GCCCGAGCAGAGCGACCCGGCCAATCTGAATCTCCAGGCCGCCCCGCTACTGAAGTCCATCGTGATGATGGGCCCGTCAGAACCCGCTGGTTTCATGACCCGCACGACCTTTGAAGCACTTTCAAGCGGCACCGGCCGCAAAACCATTGATGACAGCCGCGTCTGTGTGCGTCTGAGCGACCCGGCGATCATGATGTATACGTCTGGCACCACGGCCAACCCCAAGGGCTGCCCGCTGAGCAATGAGTCCCTGGTACGCACTGGCATCAACATGACGCGAGAACGCTTCTTCCTGAAAGAGGATGACCGCTTCTGGGCCGCCTTACCCATGTTTCATATGGCCGGCCTCTTGCCCATGATGGCCTGCTTCTATGAAGGGGCGGCCTTTATGTCGATGACCTATATTGATGCAGGTATTGCCCTCGACATGATGGAGCAGGAAGGCGTCACCCTGGCCTTCCCCAGCTTCCCGACTGTTACCAACGAGCTGATCACACACCCAACGTTTAAGGACCGGGACCTCAGCAAGATGCGTCGCATCAACAATGTTGCCCCGCCGGACGTACTCCGCAAATTCCAGGCGGCCTTTCCGCAGGCGGTGCAGACTGGCGCTTACGGCCTGACGGAAGCTGGCGGCGTTATCTCCTACAACCACCCGGATGAAGACCTGGAGACGCGCCTGCATACCTGTGGCAAACCATTCCCCGGTGTAGAGATTCGCGTCGTCGACCCGGATACATTTGAAGACATGCCCGCTGGTGAAAAGGGCGAAATTGTTATCCGCGGTTATTCTGTATTCAACGGCTATTACAAGGCACCGGAAAAGAATGCAGAGGCCTTCAAGGATGGTTGGTTCCGCACCGGCGACTTGTGTGCCCTGACTGAAGAAGGCTCCATCGAATTCCATGGCCGCATCAAAGATATGCTCAAGGTTGGCGGCGAAAACGTGGCCGCCATCGAGATTGAATCCCAGCTGGCCACACACCCGGCAGTCAAACTGGCACAGGTGATCGGGGTGCCCGATGACCGTCTGCTGGAAGTGCCCGCCGCCTATATCGAGTTCAACCCGGGTGCCAGTGCAACTGAACAAGAGTTGATTGACCATTGCAAAGGGCAGATCGCCAGCTTCAAGGTGCCGCGTTATGTGCGTTTCGTCGATGAGTGGCCGATGTCCTCTACCAAGGTGCAAAAGTTCAAGCTGCTGGAAGCCTTCAAGGCCGAACAGGACGTTGCCGCGCAATAACATGCCTGCGGACCGCACACCCGGCCTTGTGGCCCGGATCAACCGAAAACTGACCTCCGACTGGCCATTGGCCGCCTTGAACTGGTCGCTGCCAACACGGCATCTTCATATTCATGTCGACCAGCCCTATGGGGCCGACGAGCATATGATGGCAGATGTCTACACCCCTGCCCGGCGCGAAGCGCCATTACCGGTCATTGTGTTTTTCTATGGCGGTCGGTGGCAGCGCGGCTCCCGGCGCGACTACAAATTCGTTGCCCAGTGCCTGGCCAGTCACGGCTATTGCTGCGTGGTGGCTGACTATCGGCGTTTCCCCGACGTACAATTTCCTGCCTTCATGCATGATGCAGGCCACGCCCTGGCCTGGGCGGCAGAACATGTCGAACAATTTGGCGGCGACCCGAACAATATCTTCCTGATGGGCCATTCTGCTGGCGCCCATATTGCCACTATGTTGGCGCTGAATCCGTCCTTCAGGCCCGCCTTCGATGAAGCCGGCCATCAAGTTCGGGGGCTGATCGGCATGTCCGGCCCTTATGACTTTCTACCCATGACCGATGAGGACGTGATTGCTGTCTTTGGCGACAAGGCGACCTCTATGGAAAGCCAGCCCATTCACTATGCAGGCGCGCATGCGCCCCCTGCCCTGCTGATCTCGAGTGAACGAGATATTGTGGTCCGGCCTGGTAACGCCTTCCGGCTCTCCAAGGCATTGAAATCACACGGTATTCTGGCAGAGGTGGAACTTTTCAATAATTTGACCCATGCCGGTACGGTGTTGGCCCTTGCGCCGCCCTTCCGGCGACGCGCACCTGTTGTTCAGCGCATTCAGCGGTTCACGGCTGATCACCAGATCAACTGATTACAAGGTTTGTCCTTGCAGCCCTTCCTGCGTGATGCATAATCTTTGCCGCAGGAGCAGGGGGATCCATGGTTAAAGCCAGCCTGAAGAAATTGTTCAAAGAACGGGGAGAGTTTCTCGAAACCATCCCGCATATCCATGCTTTGGGCGTGGACCTTAAAGAGTTTGGCCCTAAAGGTGTCATCCTCCGACTGCCCTATCGCGAAGATCTGGTTGCCGACCCGGAAGACGGGCTGTTTTCCGGCGGTGCGATTTCGGCCTTTCTCGACAATTGCTGCGGCTATGCTGTCAGCGCCAGGACCGACCGCGAGCGCATGTTCGCCACCCTCGACCTGCGGATCGACTATATGAAGCCTGCCAAGGTGGGTGAGGACGTCTTTGCTTTTGCAGAGTGCTACAAGATTACCCGCCGCATCGCCTTTGTGCGCGGCATCGCCTATCAGGACAGCAGGGACGAGCCCATCGCCAACGCAACGGCCACCTTCATGTTCACCGGGTCTTCCCATGCGGACTCGAGGGAGAACCTGTAATGGCCGTTGTTGTTCCCCTGAAAGAAATGAAGGACAAGGGCGACTTTTCCAACCTGCATGAGGTTGTCCCCTATGCGGGTTTTCTGGGCCTGAGCCTGAAACAGGAAGGTGACGAGTTTCTGACAACCATGCATTACAGCGACATGCTGATCGGCAATGTGAAATTACCCGCGCTGCATGGCGGCACACTCAGCGCCCTGCTGGAAATGACATCGCTGTTTCAGGTGGCCTGCGAGTTCGAACCGGATGTGATGCCCAAGATTGTTACCATCACCGTTGACTACATGCGCTCTGGTGCTGCCAAGGATACGTTTGCTGTCGCCAAGGCAACACGTGTGGGGCGTCGCGTGGTCAATATGCGGGCCACAGCCTGGCAGGACAGCCGCGACAAGCCCATCGCCATGGCAAATGTGAACTTCCTGCTGGGCTGATACGCCTCAGGTTTTCAGAATTTCATAGGCAGCACAAACGCTCTTGAAGCGTTCTTCTGCCGCTTCGTCCCCCGGGTTGGTGTCCGGATGATGCTGCTTGGCCAGCGTCCTGAAAGATTCCTTGATCTCAGCCTGTGAGGCATGCTCATCCAGGTCCAACACCTTGAGGGCGGTCCGCCTTTCACGTTCTTCCTTGGTCAGGCTGATATCGGCAAATTGCCATGTATTGCCATCGCGAAAATTGCGGGCGTAAGCCTCTTCCTTTTCGGCTGCCTTCTTGGCCTCTTCTTCCGTCATGCCGCTGAAGTAGTTCCACGAGCGGTTATATTCGCCCGCATGTTCCTGGCAGAACCAATAGCGCTCTTTGGAGTCACGGAATTTGGGAGCCGGACAGTCACCCTTTTCGGTGCAGCCTTCCCACTCGCACAGTTGGACGGTAACAGCTTCGCTGTCTTTTCCGTAGCCGCCCCAACGCGGAAATCCCCAACTGTTTGACTGCGGCATATTCTGCCCCTGCGTTTTGCACGAAGGCCCATTATAACAAATAGTGACCAGCACTTGCCAGCACCCGGACAAAGTTGATGGCCAGAAAAAAGGGCCGGAAAACCGGCCCTTTTCAACATCTTATGGAAAACTATCTAGGCGGCGTTAGGTGCAGCAGCACGAACGCCTTCGTCTACATAGCTTTCAAACTTGGCAAAGTTCTCAATGAACTGATGCACAAGACCCTGGGCCTTGGCGTCATAGGCCTCACCATCGGCCCACGTAGAGCGCGGGTTGAGGATACCATCAGGAACACCGGCGCAGGACGTCGGCACCAGGAAACCAAAGTTCGGGTCAACGACCATGTCTGCATTACTCAGTGAGCCATCGAGGGCAGCAGCCAGCAGCGCACGGGTTACCTTGATGGGCATCCGTTCGCCGACGCCGAATTCACCACCGGTCCAGCCAGTGTTCACAATCCAGCAATCCACATTGTGCTTGGCGATCTTGTCTTTCAGCAGATTACCGTAAACCGACGGATGACGCGGCATGAACGGCGCACCAAAGCAGGTAGAGAATGTTGCCTGCGGCTCATTGCCCAGACCTTTCTCGGTACCGGCAACCTTGGCAGTGTAACCGGACAGGAAGTGGTACATGGCCTGTTCAGGTGTCAGCTTGGCGATCGGCGGCATGACACCAAAGGCATCACACGTCAGCATGATGATGTTGTTCGGGTGTTCTGCGACACCGGTTTCCGACGCATTGGGAATATATGACAGCGGGTAGGCGCCACGGCTGTTTTCAGCCAGTGTGTCGTCGTCCAGGTCCAGTAGGCGGGTATCCGGGTCCATCACCACATTTTCAAGGACCGTGCCGAAACGCTGCGTGGTCGCATAAATTTCAGGCTCGGCTTCCTGTGACAGGCGGATCATCTTGGCGTAGCAACCGCCTTCGATGTTGAACAGTGATGTCGGGCTCCAGCCATGTTCGTCGTCACCCACCAGCGTGCGGTTGGGGTCGGCAGACAGGGTAGTCTTACCCGTGCCGGACAGACCGAAGAAAACGGCTGAGTCGCCATCTTCGCCAACATTGGCAGAACAATGCATGGACATGATGTCTTCGCCGGGCAGGATGTAGTTGAGGATGGAGAAAACAGATTTCTTCATCTCACCGGCATAGCTGGTGCCGCAGATCAGCGCGATGCGTTTTTCAAAGTCCAGCGCCACAACAGTGCCTGTGCGGGTGCCGTCGACTTCGGGGTCCGCAAAATAGTCCGGCGCATGCAGGATTGTGAAACCGGGGATAAAGTCTGCCAGGTCTTCAACGGGCGGCTCAATCAGCAGGTGCCGCAGGAACAGATTGTGCCAGGCATGCTGGTTAATAACCCGAACAGGCAACCGGTAGTCTGCATCAGCGCAGGCATACAGGTCTGCAACGAAAAGTTCCTGCTCGCCCAGATAGGCGCGGACTTTCTCGCACAGGGCGTCGAATTTCTCCGGCGCCATATCCTTATTCGCTTCCCACCAGATGTCGTTTTCACAAGAAGGGCGACGGACAATATATTTGTCCTGGGCCGAACGACCCGTATGTTCGCCCGTCTTGACGACGACAGCACCGCCAGCAGACAGATTGCCTTCCTGACGACGGACAGCCTCTTCGGCCAATGTGGCCGAGTCGAGGTTCCAGTTTACATTCTTGGTGGGGTTAATTCCTTGCTGGTCCAGACCGGTCTTGCCAGCACGTGTGCCGCTTGTGTGGTGCACAGATATTCTCCTGCCTCGTTCAGTGGGAGAAAAAACTGAGCCACGGTAAAAGCCCGTGGCCGATTTGTCGGAACGGTATAGGGACAGCTTTCCTCGGTTGCAATTGAAGATTCACCCTTTTTTACAAAAATATGACAAGTGCCGCTGTTACTGCGACTTTCAGCACCCCAGAAGTTGCCAAAATCTTCAAAATTCTGGCCCTACAGAGGTCTTTTTTCAGAAGACTGTCGTGTTATGCTCGAGTCGCACCAATCGGGGGATGGCAGCACATCTTATTTTGGGAGAATAGTTTGATCATGACCCATACTGTCGCACTCGTTGATGATGACCGGAATATTATCGCCTCAGTTGCCATGGCGCTTGAGGCAGAAGGTCTGAATGTGCGCCCCTTCTCCGATCCAACAGTCGCCCTGTCGTCTCTGACAACCGAGCCAGCAGACCTTGCTGTTCTGGATATCAAGATGCCACGCATTGATGGCATTGAGTTATTGCAGCGGCTTCGTAAGTCGACAGACATGCCCGTCATTTTCCTGACGTCCAAGGATGATGAAGTCGATGAAGTGCTCGGCCTGAAGCTGGGTGCCGATGATTATATCAAAAAGCCGTTTTCCCAGCGTCTGCTGGTCGAACGTATTCGCGCCGTCTTGCGGCGTGCCGAAGGCCTCGCCGGCGCCGAGGGCGCAGAGCGTGCCCTCCAAAGGGGCAAACTCTCCATGGACCCGGCACGTCACAGTTGCACATGGTCCGGCGCAGACGTAGACCTCACTGTCACAGAGTTCCTGATCCTCGAAGCACTGGCCAACAGGCCCGGTATCGTCAAAAGCCGCGACCAGCTGATGGATGCCGCCTATGACGACCAGATCTATGTGGATGACCGGACCATTGACAGCCACATCAAACGGTTGCGCAAGAAGTTCCGTACTGTCGATTCAGAGTTTGCCAACATCGAAACACTCTATGGCATCGGCTACAAATATGTCGTTGAGACCTGATCGGCAACGTGGCGGAAAGTAGAGTAAGGCGTGCCCTCCGAAGATACCAACAAGGCTATGCCCGCTGAGTCCGGCACCAGACTGCGGCGTCGGGCCTTTTCCGGCCTGACCGGGCGTATTTTAGCGCTGAATATATTGGCGCTAGCCATGCTGGTTGGGGGTATCCTTTATGTGAACCAGTTCCGCACCGGGCTAGTCCAAACCCGCCTGTCGGTTCTCGTATCCGAGGCAGAAATGGTCGCCGCCGCACTGGGTGAATCAGCCACCGGTGGTGCCGATGCCATCAGTGTCGATGTCGACCGGGCCCGTCCTATTCTGCAGCGTCTGATCAGCGGCGAAGGGAACCGGGCGCGTCTCTTCAGCATCGACGGCAGCCTGATGCTGGACAGCCGCAATATCATTCCCAACAGCCAGGTGCGTGAAACCCCCTTAAAGCCACCAGAGGACAGCCCCGGCATTCGCCCACTCTGGGACCGCATCAAAGGCTGGTTCATCCGCCTGGTTTCAAGCCTGCCAGACTATCCCGCTTATATGGAACGTGTTGATCAGCAGGCTGAAGACTATCCTGAAGTCACCCAGGCGTTTCTGGGAGAAATTGCCGTCGCTGTGCGGCAAACGGATGATGAAACCCTGATGCTGCATGCAGCTATTCCCGTTCAACGACTGCATCGGGTGCTGGGTGCGGTTCTGGTTTCTGCTGAAACGACGGAAATCGAAGAAGTAGTGCGGCAGGAAAGGCTTGCCATCCTCGAAGTGTTCGGCATTGCCCTGATCGTCACGGCGCTACTGTCGCTATTGCTGGCAGGCACTATTGCACGGCCAGTCCGCCGGTTGGCCGACTTTGCCCATCAGGTGCGTCAGGGGCGCGGGCGCGAAGTAAAAATGCCGGACTTCACGACCCGGCAAGACGAGTTGGGGGATCTGTCACGCGCGTTGAAGGAAATGACGCGCGCCCTCTACCGCCGGATCGACGCCATTGAGGCCTTTGCTGCAGACGTTTCACACGAACTGAAGAACCCCATTTCTTCCATGCACAGCGCCATTGAAACACTGGACCTGGATGGGGACCCGGAACAACAGCGCAAATTGCTTGATATTCTCAAGAGTGACATAGGGCGGCTGGACCGGCTCATCAGTGACATTTCCAACGCCTCGCGGCTTGATGCCGAATTACTTCGGGGCGACATGACCCCATTTGATCTTGGCGAAATGTTGGAAACCATCACCGAGGTCTATGAAGAAACGGCATTGCCCGAGGATATGACCATTTCGTTGATTATACCGGACGAAGAAATGAATATTGCCGGTATCGACAGTCATATCGCCCAGGTCATCCGCAATCTTTTGGATAATGCCATTTCTTTCAATACGTCCGGCGGCACAATCACAATTCAGGCCCAGGCAACAGACACGCGTATCCAGCTAACCGTCGACGATCAAGGCCCAGGGGTCGATGAGGACAAACTCGAATCCATATTCGACCGCTTCTACTCAGAACGCCCCGAGGCCGAGGACTTTGGCAACCATTCGGGCCTCGGACTGAACATATGCAAGCAGATCATCGCCATTCATAGCGGCGAGATCTGGGCTGAAAACATCTATGCCGAAGGTGATCAGGATCAGGACGCACTGGGCGCCCGGTTTGTTGTTAGTTTGCCGCAGCACCGCTAAACAACAGGCTTACTGCAATCGCTGCGCGGGGGCCCGTTTGTTGTGTAGCGTCTGCCGCGTCTCTGCTGCATGATAGGATGCTAATTCACAGGACCACACCATGAACGTTCACGCCACCTGCATCGCAATCGACAATACCGGCGTGCTTTTGCGCGGGCCTTCCGGTAGTGGCAAATCTGACCTGGCCTTGCGGATGATGGATGCGGGTGCCGCATTGGTCAGCGATGACTATGTCGCGCTTTCCGCGCAAGGCGATGATGTATTGGCAAGCCCGCCACCTACCATTGAGGGCCTTATAGAAGTTCGCGGTCTGGGGCTGGTCACCGTCCCCTTTTTACCGCAGGCAACTATCCGCCTTGTTGTCGATCTCGTCGATAGGGATGACGTTCCACGCCTGCCCGACCCGGAAGACTGCCATGCCACATTGCTGACGGACACCCAGCCGCTGCCCCTGCTCTATCTCAATTCTTTTGAAGCGTCGGCCCCCGAAAAGATTCGCCTTGGCATCTATGCCCTTGCCGGTGGTAACCTGCGGACAGAATTGTAGAGCATCAATGCATGACCGACACAGGACACCAGAGTGAGAAGAACCGCGTTTTGCTGGTAACCGGCATGTCGGGTGCTGGTAAAACGCTGGCTTTGAAAACACTGGAAGACCTGCACTTTGAAGCAGTCGACAATGTTCCCCTGCCCTTGTTGAGTGAACTGGTGCGCAAAGAAGCCTTGCCAGCCAGCCGGGACCATTATGCTGGTTTGGCGATCGGCATAGATTCGCGCTCACGTGCCTTTTCTGTCGACGGGCTGCTCAAGCAACTCGCTTCCCTCGGTGATCGGGAAGATTTGGCCATCGAATTGCTTTTCCTGAACTGCAACGACGTCGTCCTCCACCGCCGCTATCAGGAAACCCGTCGCAGGCACCCACTGTCTGGTGACAATCCCGTACAGGTTGGCATTGACCTGGAACGTCAGATGCTGGCCCCACTACAAGAAATTGCCGATATGGTGATCGACACGTCTGAGCTGTACAACCCGGACCTGCGACAATATCTCGACAAGAAATTCGGGGCCATGCGGGACGCCGTCTTTACCGTATCCGTCATGTCCTTTTCCTATCGGCGCGGCCTGCCCAAAGAAGCCGACCTTGTCTTTGATGCCCGCTTTCTGCGCAACCCACACTATGAAGATGAATTGCGCGACAAAACCGGGCTCGACGAAGATGTCGGGCTCTTTATTGGTGCCGACCCTGATTATGAAGAGTTTATCGACCGATTGATCGACTTACTGGGCTGGTTGATCCCGAGATACCGGCGAGAAGGCAAGTCTTACCTCGACATTGCCTTTGGCTGCACAGGCGGACAGCATCGTTCTATCTTTTCGGCCAAGACAATCTCCAACCTGTTGAGCGAAAAAGGCTTTGCCGTGCGCACGACACATCGTGATATAAAGAATCAAGACTCATAATCTTGACCGTAGAAACAGCAGGCTGGGAAAAACACGAATGATCGGACTGGTTCTTGTTACGCATGGACGATTGGCGGAAGAATTTGTTGCCGCCATGGAACATGTTGTTGGTCCCCAGGAAAATGTCTGCTCCATCTGCATCGGCCCCGATGACGATATGGAAAAGCGCCGTAAGGATATTCTCCAGGCTGTAACAGATGTGGACACAGGCACTGGCGTCGTTCTGCTGACCGATATGTTCGGCGGCACGCCGTCTAATATTGCGATCTCGATCATGGACAAAGCCAAGGTCGAAGTGATTGCCGGCATCAACCTGCCCATGCTCATCAAGCTGGCTGGCTTGCGGGATGCCGATTCTCTCGAAGAAGCC
Organism: Alphaproteobacteria bacterium; assembly: GCA_030836535.1. GTDB lineage: Bacteria > Pseudomonadota > Alphaproteobacteria > SMXS01 > SMXS01 > SMXS01. The sequence continues at coordinate 8,241 of JAURPT010000149.1, read as the reverse complement.
GTCAATCAGGCGCAGGAATCGGGCCGCAAATATATCAACGTTGCCTCCAAACTCCTGACCGGCAAGGAATAATATTGTCCCAGGACACCATCTCCAAAAGCGCCACGATCTGTAATCGCCGCGGCCTGCATGCCCGTGCGTCGGCAAAATTCGTCGCCTTGGCCGAAACATTCGATGCCAACATCGAAGTCTCCAATGAGAGCGAAGGCCCGGATGGGGAACAGGTTTGTGGTACGTCGATCATGGGACTGATGATGCTGGCAGCTGCTATGGGGTGCACAATCCGCATCAATGCCACGGGCGCCGAAGCCCAGCAGGCTGTGGATGCCTTGGCCGACCTTGTTGAGCGTCGTTTTGAAGAAGACGCCTGACCTCAACATAACAATATAAAGATATCTTTATGCTTGAGGCGAAACCTCGGGCCTGATAAAAGGGCGGCCAGTAAACCAAAGGATGGCCGCCATGACAGACTTCAACGACTACAAGATTGCCGACATTTCCCTCGCTGAATGGGGCCGCCGGGAAATTGCCATTGCTGAAACCGAAATGCCGGGGCTGATGGCCTTGCGCGATGAATATGGCGACGAACAGCCCCTCAAGGGCGCCCGCATTGCCGGCTGCCTGCATATGACCATCCAGACCGCGGTGCTGATGGAAACGCTGACAGCACTGGGCGCAGAAGTGCGCTGGAGTTCGTGCAACATCTTCTCAACCCAGGACCAGGCCGCCGCCGCCATGGCCGCCGCTGAAATTCCTGTCTTTGCTTGGAAAGGCGAAACAGAAGAAGAAGCTGAATGGTGCATTGAACAGACTATTGTGGGTCCGGACGGCTGGCGCCCGAACGTTATTCTCGACGATGGTGGCGACCTGACAGCCATGATGATTCAGGACTTCCCCGAGCTGATGGACGACGTCAAAGGCATCTCGGAAGAGACAACCACCGGCGTGCTGCGCCTGTATCAATTGGAGCAGGAAGGTCGCCTGCCTGTGCCCTGTATCAATGTGAATGACTCGGTCACAAAGTCTAAATTCGACAATCTCTATGGCTGCCGTGAAAGCCTGATCGACGGCATCAAGCGCGGCACCGATGTCATGCTCGCCGGCAAGGTTGCCGTGGTGAACGGCTTTGGCGATGTCGGAAAAGGTTGTGCTGCAAGCCTGCGCGGCCAGGGGGCCCGCGTGATGGTCACCGAAATCGACCCCATCTGCGCACTGCAGGCCGCCATGGAAGGCTATGAAGTTGTCACCATGGATGACATTGCCGAGCAGGGCGATATCTTTGTGACCGCCACGGGTAATGAAGACATCATCACCATCGAGCACATGCGCCGCATGAAAGACCGCGCCATTGTGTGCAATATCGGCCACTTTGACTCTGAAATTCAGGTCGCTGCCCTGCAGAACCTGAAATGGGAAGAAGTGAAGCCGCAGGTCGATGAAATTGAGTTCCCCGACGGCAAGCGCATCATTCTCTTGGCCAAGGGTCGCCTCGTGAACCTGGGTTGCGCCACCGGCCACCCCAGCTTTGTCATGAGTTCCAGCTTTACCAACCAGGTATTGGCGCAAATCGAGCTATGGCAGAATCACGACAATTACGACAACAAGGTCTATGTGCTGCCCAAGCACCTTGACGAAAAGGTTGCCCGGCTGCACCTCGACCGTCTGGGCGTTAAGCTGACGACCCTGTCAAAAGAACAGGCTGACTACATCAACGTGCCGGTTGAAGGCCCGTTCAAGCCCGATCACTACCGGTACTAAAAGACCTCACTCAGGATGAGCGGTTCCATTTAAAGCCTCACCCACCCACGCCTTCAACACAGGAAGCAGGTCTTCTGCGAACCACGGGTTCTTTTTGAGCCAGATATTGTTGCGCGGGCTGGGGTGCGGCATGGGAATGAGTTCGTCACCATAGCTGCGCCAGGCCCGGACATTTTACGTCAGGGTCTTGTGCCTTTTGGGCAGATGCCATTTGTGGGCGTGCTGCCCCATCACCAATGTCAGCTGAACATTCGGCAACTGCGCGATTAGTTTATCGCGCCAGGTTTCCGCGCAGATCGGGGGTGGCGGTACATCACCATATTTTGCCGATCCCGGAAAACAGAAGCCCATCGGCACCAACGCTACTTTCGTGGCGTCGTAGAAAATCTCTCGGTCTATTCCCATCCAGTCCCGCAGGCGGTCACCGCTCGGGTCATTAAAGGGAATACCTGTTTCGTGGACCCGGATGCCCGGCGCCTGCCCAACCACCAAGATTCGCGCTGACCGATGCGCTTGCACCACCGGGTGCGGCCCTTCCGGCAAGAAATCAGCACACAGGGTGCAGGCGCGAATATCGGCCAGCAACTTGTCCAGGTCAGGCATCCGGCTTGTCTTTATAGGGTTTGAGCACACAGCTGGCGATGTCGTGTCCTTCCCGTTGCATATGGGCGATGATCTCACCGCACGCCAAGGCGTCTGACAAGGCATGGTGATGGTCCAGTTCGATATTCAGATGGTCTGAAACAGCTGCCAGGTTGTTGCGTTCAAGGTCCAGAAAACGCCGGGCAAGTTGCACCGTACAAATGAACGGGGGAAGTGGCCGCGCCACGTCAAACCGTCGGCAACAGCCATAAAGCACTGACCTGTCGAACCCGGCATTGTGGGCCGCGAAATAGTCTATCCCATCCAGGTAAGGCGTAACCTCTTGCCAGACGTCGGCAAAGACAGGGGCGTCCTTCACATCATCCCAATACAGGCCGTGAATGTAGGAGAATAAAATGTCGCGCCGAGGCGGGCGGATCAGACTGTACCAACTGTCGACAACCGCACCATCCACGACGACGGAAAGGCCCAGCGCACAAGCACTGTCGCTGCGCTTGTCGGCAGTTTCAAAATCTATGGCCAGCACCTGCATTGTGTCCCCTTTCCGAGAGCCATTGAAGCATGAGGTGAGAGCCGGTACAACAGCACTCATGCAGGCTTATTCATCACATTCAAGACTTCGTGTCGGCTTCTTGCTCGACGATCTGACGGCGACAGCCCAGCTTGCAACAAGGCTCGCCCAGCACTGTGACGCGGGCGATATTGTCGCCCTGCATGGGACGCTGGGCGCGGGGAAAACCAGCTTTGCTCGGGAGTTCATCCAGGCGCTGGGGTTGGATGAAGAAGTCCCCTCACCCACATTCACTTTGGTGCAGACCTACCCACTTGAAGATCATGCGGCAGACGCTATCTGGCACTTTGACATGTACCGCATCAACAACCCGGCAGAAGCCTATGAGCTTGATATTGAAGATGCCTTTGAAAGCGGTATCAGCCTGGTGGAATGGCCCGAAAAGCTCGGCGAGCTTCTGCCGGAGGACTGCCTGCATTTGCATCTGAGCATGACCGAGAACGAGGGTGAACGGCTTGCCTCGCTTGATGGTGGCGCCAACTGGACACAACGGCTGGGCGCTTTGACCAGCGAGTTATCGGAGCTTGTCACATGAGCCGCATGGACAAGATGGCGCAATTTGTCGCTGGCCATGGTCTGGACCCTGACGCCATACGACCGCTCGCCGCCGATGCGTCGTTCCGCCAATATTTCCGTATCGACAGCACCCCGCCGCGCGTGTTGATGGATGCCCCACCTGATAAAGAAGACGTTGTCCCTTTCATCGCCGTCGGCCAGCATCTGCGTAGCCTGGGGATGGCCGCACCTGCCCTGCTGGCGCACGACCTTGAGAACGGCTTTCTGCTACTGGAAGATCTGGGCGACAATACCTTCACCACCCTGTTGAGCCAGGGCGAAGCTGCATTGACGCTCTATCAGGCTGCAGTCGACGAGCTGCTGAGGCTACATCAGCACGCACCGCCCCGCCAGATCGCCACCGAGGCCGGCCCAACTTTTGACCTGCCGCCCTATGATGACAACGCCCTGATGACCGAAGCGCGCCTGTTCACTGATTGGTACATGCCTGCAGCAGGCATAACACCAACCCAAGGGGTTCTGGAAGACTATGAGGCTATCTGGAACGACTTGTTCCCCCTGTGCCGTGTCGGCGATGATGTGCTGGTGCACCGGGACTACCACGTCGACAATCTCATGATGACCCATAACGGCTGTGTCGGCCTGCTAGACTATCAAGACGCCCTGGCTGGCCCACCGGCCTATGACCTTGTCTCGCTGCTGCAGGACTGCCGATATCACGTGCCCGCAGAGGTCGAAGAGGCAATGCTAAATGCATATATTGCTGCCAGGCCAGACCTTGATGAGGAAGCCTTTCGAACAGCCTATAGGGTGATGGGCACCCAACGGCACATCAAGATTGTCGGCATCTTTGTGCGCCTGTGGCAGCGCGACGGAAAACCGGGATATTTACAAATGATCCCCTACATTTGGGACCTGCTGGACCGATCGCTGCAGCACCCGGCATTGAATGCCCTGGCGGCCTGGCTTGCCAGGTATATACCCGAAGACATGCGTCGCCAGCCACTGCCCGGAGCGCCAGCATGAGTGCGCCCCTGCCCAACAAGGCCATGGTATTGGCCGCAGGCAAAGGCACGCGCATGCGGCCACTGACCGACAACCGACCGAAAGCACTGGTGGAAGTGGATGGGAAACCCCTTATCGACCATGCGCTGGATCATGTAGCAGGGGCAGGCATCAACGAGGCAGTGGTCAATGTGCACTATCTGGCACAACAGCTGATTGCCCATCTCGACGCGCGCTCGGGCGCCCCTGTCACCACAATCTCGGACGAAAGTGGCGAATTGCTGGAGACAGGCGGCGGCCTGGTCAAGGCACTGCCCTTGCTGGGCGACGGCCCCTTCTTTGTCGTCAATGGTGACGCCATCTGGACCAATGGGGGTGAAAATGCCCTGCACCGACTGGCCAAGAGCTTCGATCCTGATAGGATGGATGCATTATTGTTGCTTATCCCGCGGGAAGAGGCAGTAGAGCATCCGGGGAATGGGGATTTCTTTTTGCATTTGGACGACCACCAAGACACGGGCACCCTAAGCTGGCGCGGCAATGCAGCCACAGCCCCCTATGTCTATACCGGCTTGCACGTCACCCAACCGGCCCTTTTTGCTGACAGCCCCAGTGGTGCCTTCCGCCTGACGGATTTGTGGAAACGGGCAAGTGAGGCTGGCCGTCTCCATGGCCTCGTTCACCAGGGAAGGTGGCACGACGTCGGCACACCAGCCGGGCGCGACGCAGCAGAAGCCATGCTCCAAAAACAACGCAAGGCTTAGGACCATGAGCAGGGACTCGGCCATCTTTACCATCCCTGCCCGGCTATCGCTGGTCGATACGCTTGCCAAGGGCTTGTTGGTGCAATACGGCCACAACCCACTGGCATTGGGCCGCCTGACAGTCTTTTTACCGACCCGCCGTGCCGCCCGAACGCTACGGGAAGCCTTTTTGCGACAAGGCGAAGGCAACGCCAATATCCTGCCTCGCATTCTGCCATTAGGCGGTATTGAAGATGACGACCCTGCCCTGGCCGGCGTCCTGCCGGGTGCCCAGGGTGAAAACCTGCCACCGGCCATGGAACCACTGGAGCGCAGCTTTATGCTGGCGTCTCTTGTTCGCAGAGCCCATCGCCACCCGGACGGACGGGAACTGGAACTGCCACAGGCATTTCTTCTCGCGACAGAACTGGGGCGCCTGCTCGACCGCCTGCAGACAGAGGGCAGGCCCGTCGCCGCCCTGTCCGATATTGTGGATGAAGACTTCACAGCCCATTGGCAAGTAACAACCGATTTCCTGAAGATTATTGGCCATACATGGCCCGCCATTCTGGCAGACGAAAACAGGTTGGACGCTGTCGAACGCCGCAACCAAATCCTGCAAGCATTGGCCCGGCACTGGAAAGAGGACCCGCCTGAACACCCGGTGATCGCCGCGGGTTCAACAGGCTCTGTTCCGGCAACAGCTGCGCTTTTGAATACCATCGCCCATATGCCTCAGGGCCAGGTTATCCTGCCCGGTTTTGACCAGTCGATGGATGAAAAAAGCTGGAACGCACTCGACCCAACCCATCCCCAGGCAGGCATGCAGAACCTACTGCAAAGCCTGCAGGTTGACCGAACAGAGGTTTTGCTTTGGCCCGGCCTGGAGGACGCAGAAGAAGACAACACCTACCTAGCCCGGCAGGTTCTGCTGAACGAGGCCATGCGACCGGCCGCGACCACGGCAAAATGGTCTGAATGGCCACAAAATGACACCCCCTCGGCCATGCAAGGCCTTTACCGGTTGGATGCCGAAAGCCCGCGACATGAAGCAGAAGCCATTGCTCTTGTAATGCGAGAGACGCTGGAGACACCTGGCAAAACAGCCGTGTTGATCACGCCAGACCGTGACCTAGCCCGACGTACAGCAGCAAGCCTGCGCCGCTGGGACATCAATATTGATGATTCCGCCGGTACGCCCCTTGTTGAAGCACCTGTGGCAATCTTTTTGCGCCTTGTTATCGACATGGTGCAGCAGGACTTTGCCCCCATACCCCTATTGGCCTGCCTCAAGCATCCATTCTGCACCATGGGCCTGGAACCGGGACAGGTTCGTCGCTACGCCATGGATATGGAACGCCATGTATTGCGTGGGCCGCGCCCTGCACCAGGACCAAATGGCATCCTTACAGCCCCCGGCGCCTCTCGCATTGAAGAAACCACCAAAGAATGGTGGGAGACTTTCACGAAGTGTTGCAACCCGCTCATTGAGCTGATGCAACAGGATGAGGCACCCTTAACAGCCATGGCGACCGCCCATATCAAGGTTTGCGAAACACTGGCCAAAACCAACGAAACCGAAGGCTCAGAGAGACTTTGGGCCGGTCAGGATGGGGAAGCGCTGGCGCGTTTCTTTGATCAATTGATGGGGTTAGCCTCCAACCTGGAAGACCGAGAGAGCATACGCCCCCTTCTTGCCCCGCATGACTATCTGGCGTTACTGGAAAGCGCTCTGCATGGCGAGACGATACGCCCGCAATGGGGCACGCATCCCCGACTTTCCATATTAGGCCCCATGGAAGCCCGACTGCACCATGCCGATGTGACAATCCTGGGCGGATTGAACGAAGGCAGCTGGCCACCAGATGCCGGAAACGACCCCTGGCTGAGCCGCCCGATGAAAGATCAGGTTGGACTGCCGCAGCCGGAACAACGCATTGGCCTTTCAGCGCATGACTTCGTCCATGCGGCCAGCGCCGGAGACGTCTATTTCGGCCGAGCCATCCGCCAGGGCGGCGCTGAAACGCTACCGTCGCGCTGGTTATTACGGCTCAATGCACTAATCCCTGAACACGCATGGACCCAAGCGCCTCACGCGATTTGGGCACACATTCTGCAGGAAGCGGGACCTGGCAGCCCTGTAAGCCCACCAGAGCCAAAGCCACCTGTTGAACTGCGCCCGACAGAACTGTCAGCAACCCGTATCGAAGCCTGGATGCGCGACCCCTACGGCATCTATGCTCAGAAGATTTTGAAGCTGCCCGTATTGGCAGATCTCGACGAAGAACCGGGTGCCGCCGAGCAGGGTACTTTTGTCCACGACGCCCTGGAGTTGTTCCTGGAAGAGACGAACGACCCGCACAACCCAGATGCCTTGGCTCGCTTGCTGGAAATTGGCGCGCAGCAGCTTGATTCCATCGGTTTGCAGGCCGGGGCGCGTGCCTTTTGGTGGCCCCGTTTCGAACAGATTGCCGCGTGGTTCATCGAACAACAGAAAGAGCGGCAAGGTGATTTCGTTCCAACAGCCATCGAAAGCACCGGCAAATATGTACTGACGACCCCCAAGGGTCACCGCTTCACCGCCACAGCCAAGGCAGACCGGATCGACCGGATGGCTGATGGCACATTTGACATCATTGACTACAAAACAGGCCAACCCCCTTCTATCGAGCAGGTCAACGCCGGCTACGCACCACAACTACCCGTCGAAGGAATGATCCTGCAAGCAGGGGGCTTTCCTGAAATTCCTGACGGCGATGTCGGCGAAATGTCCTACTGGCAATTACGGGGCGGCAAAGATGGCAGTCGCATTGCTAGCCTGTCTCGCAGGCGCGACCAGACACCGGTGCCGGATTTGATCGCAGAGGCCGAAGAAGGCCTGTCAGTGCTCGTAGACAAATTTGCTGATGCCGACACACCTTATCGGTCCAACCCCAACCCGACCTATCGCGGCTGGGGGGACTATGACCATCTTGCCCGCGTGAAAGAATGGGAGGGAAAGTCCGATGACGGCTGCGCCTGACTTCACGCGTAATCCGCAGCAGG
>JAURPT010000148.1 GCA_030836535.1 Alphaproteobacteria bacterium | reverse complement strand
TGCAGGCCTATGACATTCAGGCGCTGATCCCCATCGTTGAAGCCGCCGGCGGCAAAGTGACAGACTGGCAGGGAAACCCGGTGTTGGATGGCGGCCAGATATTGGCCACGGGTGATGCCCGCATCCATGAACAGGCGATGGTTCTGCTGAGCCAATAAGCTTTGGGCGCTAGCTGCGAACCTCAAAGTAGTGGTCGAAGATGTCCCAGAACTGGTCACGCAGTTCATCCCGTTCCCGCAAAATTTCATGTTTTGCGCCGTCGATATGGAAGAGCTGTGACCGGTTGATACGGGACGACAATAGATCCTGTGCCCGGTTGGACACCATCCGGTCTTCCATACACTGCGCAATATAGATCGGCACACTGATCGCCTTGAGATAGCGTTCGTCCTTCAGGCGACGGCTGGAACGAAGGGCCGCAGCCACCCAACCGACAGAGGGGCCGCCGGTGCGCAAGGTCTTGTTGGCAGCCTGCTGGTCATGGTCTTCAGCAAATCGCGCCTCATCAGACGTTAACTTATTACCTTCAAACCGCGACGACTTGGGGCCGTAATCCCTGCGCCCCGGGAAGTAAGCTTTGCTCAAACCCATCGCCTTGAGGGTTTTAACCAAAAGGCGCGCAAGCCAGCGAAACCCCGTCGGGGTATATATTTCCACCATCGGCGCACTCAGGACAGCGCCATCCACATCAAATTGATGATCATGCAGATAGCGCAGGGCAATATGCCCGCCCATGGAATGGGCCAAGATGTACCGTTCGCCTTCCGTGTCCGGGATAACTACCGTTGAGATAAACTGGTGAAGGTCCGCAATATATTGGTCGAAGTCCTCAACATGGACTTTCTGTGGATTGTCCAACGGTCGGTCGGAAAGCCCCTGGCTGCGCCAGTCTATTGTATAGACCGCCATGCTACGCTTCTGCAGGTCCTCAATAGTTTCGAAATGTTTCTCAATATATTCGCGAAAGCCGGGCAGCAGAATGATCGTCGGCTTGCCTTCGGCACCGGGCCAGCATGCAACCCGCAGACGCGTACCGTCTGCGGCTTCCATAAAGGCATATTCGCTGCCTGGAGGGCTGGTACGCACTAACTAAACCTTTGATTGTTCTATAGTCTCTCGCTTCTCTTCCAATAGTAGCCATTGCTCCTGCTTGGAATCAATATCATTGCGAATGGTCTCTAACCGTTCGGCTAGTTCTGTAATCTTGGCCACATCGCTCAAATCAGCCAGCTGTGCTTCAATATCTGTCGCTTCCAGCTCCAACGCGTCGATCTCATCCGGCAGAACATCCAGCAACCGCTGTTCCTTATAGGACAATTTCTGGGTTCGGTTGCGTTGGCGTGGTTGCTGCGTCTTGGCGTCTGTAACAGTGCTGGCCTCTTCCACCTCAGGCTGCTTGGCAAAACGGGTACCGCGCTGGTCGATCATATCTGTATAACCACCCGCATATTCCCGCACCTTACCGTCCGGATCGAAGCTGATAATGCTTGTCACAAGCCTGTCGAGAAAGTCACGGTCATGACTGATCAGGATCAGCGTACCGTCATAATTTTCGAGCAGTTCCTCAAGAACATCGAGCGTGTCCATGTCGAGGTCATTGGTCGGCTCATCCAGGATCAGCAGGTTTGATGGTTTGGTCAGCGTCTTGGCCAACAGCAACCGGTTGCGTTCGCCGCCAGATAGGGACCCCACCGGTTGGCGGGCCTGTTTTTCATCGAAGAGAAAATCCTTCAGATAGGCAACAACGTGGCGCGATCGACCCTGCACCACCACCGAATCGCCGCCACCGCCATGTTCCTTGTCGATCAGCGTTTCCCAAAGGGTGTGCTTGGGGTTCAGGCTGTCCCGGTTCTGGTCAAAATAGACAAGCTCGATATCGCCACCCAGCTTCAGGCGGCCAGAATCCGGCACCAGTTCCCCTGTCAACAGCCGTACCAGTGTTGTCTTGCCCGCCCCATTGGGGCCGACCAGACCAACGCGGTCTCCCCGCATGATGCGGGTAGAGAATTTATCCACAATCTGTTTTTCGCCAAATGCCTTGGAGATCGCCCGCGTCTCAATCACTTTGCGGCTGGCAGGTGGCCCATCTTCCCAATCGATCTTGGGTGCCGACAACGCCTTGATCTGCTTGGCGCGCTGTTCCCGCATTTTATACAGATTGCGCAGCCGGCCCTGGTTCCGCTTGCGACGGGCCGTCACCCCCGTTTGTAGCCAGGCTGTCTCCTGTGCAATTTTCTTTTCCAGCCGCGCCCGCCTGGCCATTTCCTCTTCACGGATCTGGTCTGCCCAGTCATCAAAGGCATCGTACCCTTGGTTGTTAACGCGCAGCGTGCCGCCATGAAGCCAAAGGGTCTTGCGGCTCATCTGGCGCAAAAAGGCCCGGTCATGGCTGATGATCAACATGGCGGCGGGGTTCTGCTTCAAAAAGCCTTCCAGCCATTCAACTGTGGCGATGTCGAGATGGTTGGTCGGCTCATCCAGCAGCACCACGTCGGGGTCCGATACAAAGGCCCGCGCAATGGCCGCACGCCGCAAGCCGCCGCCAGACAAGTTCCCGGCCAGCGCATCCGCCTCCAACCCCAGCGTGCCCACTAAATCGCGGACACGATATTGCCGCAGGTCTTTTTCATCGTCATCGAGCCCGGCTTCGATAAACTGCTCGACTGTCTGGCCTTCCAGTACCTCAGGCTCCTGCCGCAACCAGGTAATACGGGTGCCGGGTTGAACGAAACGGGAGCCTTCATCCAATTCCTGATCACCCATGAGGGCACGTAGCAGGGTTGTCTTGCCCGTGCCGTTGCGACCCACGAGACAAAGGCGGTCGCCTGGCTCTATCGCCAGGTCAACATGCTCGAATAACGGCTTTACGCTGAACCGGACAGCGGCATCTTTGAGGGCAAGAATAGGCGGCATGAGCGGGGCGCTTTGCTATTTGTCCTGCTCTGCGCTGGCAAAGGCCAGGTCCGCAATGCGGCCGACGGCGGCCTCAAAACGCTCCCAGTCTTCTTCCGTCTTCAACGGCACACCCCAATAATCTTCTGAAATACGGGTACGAAGCGTGAGGTACTGAACCCCCGCCAACAGGATGGCAAAGGTGGCCGTGGCATCAAAATCCTTTGGCCATTCAATATCGCCCATAAAATCCAACAAGGCTTCACGGGCGCGGTCACGCCGGGCGGTAGCCAGGGGTTCAACCAGGCCAGCCGGGGCCGTCAGTTCCGACGCCAGAATTTCCTGCAACAGCGGCCTGCTCCGCAAAATCCGAGCATAGACAATCAGTACCAGCCGCATATTTTCGGAGAATACCTTGGAGCGCTTGCCCCCGATTTCCTGATCGGCCTCGTAGAGCATGTCGTCCAGGCCCATCCAGAAATCGGCGTCCTTGCCAAACTCTTCCAGCAATTGTGGCATGCCACCAAAATAACGATAGATCAGGGGTTTGCCGACATTGGCCTCCTTGGCAATGGCATTGATGCCCAAGCCACGAAAGCCGTCGCGCTCCAACACGCGACCAACAGCGTCGAGAATATTCTGTTTGGTTGTTTCCGAGTCCCGTTGGGCCATGGGGTAGTGTCCTTTTCCCGCCCCGGCTTTTTGAGGCAGGTGCGTGCCTTTATAGCGATAAGGCCCTGATCTGGCGACAGATTTGACCCAAAATACGCGGCACCGTTGCTCTTGACCGAAAACCTATTCTATACAAGGGGTCCACCTCGCATAGAACCGGATTCCATGAGCGCACAAGATCAACAAGAGCAACAGCTCTCCATTCTCGACAGCCTGATGAAAACAGCCCGGGCCAAAGGGGCCGATGCGGCTGACGCCGTGATCATTGAATCGGACAGCCTTGGTGTTTCCTGCAGGCTTGGCGAAATGGAAGACCTGGAACGGTCAGAGGCGCGCGACCTTGGCCTGCGTGTCTTCATCGGCAAGCAACAAGCCATTGTCTCGACCAGCGACCTGTCCGCAGAGGCGCTGGAAGCAATGGCGGACCGTGCCGTGTCCATGGCCCGTTATGCGCCTGAAGATCCCTATTGCGGGCTGGTTGAACCCGACATGCTGGCCGACAGCGCCTCGGCGATAGCAACAAGTGGGCAACTGGACCTGTGCGACGACGCGCGACCTGAAGCGGAGACGCTTTTCGCCACGGCCAAAGAGATTGAAGAGGCCGCTCTGGCGGTTGACGGCATCACCAATTCTGAGGGTGGCAGCGCCAGTTGGGGACGCTCCGCCGTTGCTTTGGTCACCAGCGACGGCTTCGCAGCCTGGTATCAGTCCAGCAGCCATTCTCGTGGCATCTCTGTCATCGCAGGCGAAGGCACGGGCATGGAACGAGATTACGAGTTCAGCTCAGCCCGGCATCTGGAAGACCTGGATGCTGCCACAGACATTGGCCGCGAAGCAGCAGAGAAGACGATCAAGCGCCTGAACCCCGGCAGCCACGAAACCTGTAAAGTACCGGTTGTTTTTGACCCGCGTGTGGGCGCCAGCCTGTTGGGGCACCTGTCGGGGGCCATCAATGGCGCATCCATTGCCCGCGGTATCAGCTTCCTGAAAGATGCGATGGAGACGCAGATCTTCAGCGAAAACATTTCCATCATCGATGACCCCCTGCGACCACGGGGGTTACGGTCCAAGGCCTTTGACGGAGAAGGCGTTGCCACGCAGAAGCGAGAATTCATCAAGGATGGCGTTCTGACCAGCTGGTTCCTCGAAGCAGCCTCAGCCCGCCAACTCGGCCTACCCCTCACCGGCAGTGCCAGTCGCGGCACCAGCAGCGTACCCGGCGCGGGGCCCAGCAATTTTTATCTTGCTGCGGGTAACCAAACACCAAGCGAGTTGATGGCCGATATTGAATCGGGCTTCTATGTCACGGAGTTGATCGGCATGGGCGTCAATGGTGTTACCGGCGACTATAGCCGGGGCGCCTCCGGTTTTTGGATCGAAAATGGTGAGATCGCCGGCCCCGTTCATGGCCTGACCATTGCCGGTAACCTGAAAGACATGTTCCTGAACCTGACAGCAGCCGACGATTTGGTCTTCAAATATGGCAGCAATGTCCCCACCCTGCGGTTGGAAGGACTGACACTTGCCGGCACCTGATCTGGAAAACAGAGCAGACATTGCACGACAGGCCGTCCGTGACGCGGGCGCCCTGGCGATGACTTTCTTTCGCCAGCATCTCAAACAATGGGACAAGGCAGAGAATGACCCGGTGACAGAAGCCGACCTGGCCATAGACGCCTTATTGAAGGAACGCCTGTTAGACAGCTTTCCCGACGACGGCTGGCTATCAGAGGAAAGCGTGCATGAAGGGAATAACGCCTCAGAACCCAACGACTATGTCTGGGTTGTCGACCCTATTGACGGCACCCGCGCCTTCATTGACGAGAAGCCTCACTTTACGATCTGTGTTGGGCTGGTCTGGAAAGGGGAAACGCAGCTGGGCTTTGTCTTTAACCCGGCCAGTGACGAATATTTCGAAGCCCGACTCGGCCACGGCGCCACCTGCAATACTGACACAATCAGCGTTGGTAACCATCGCGAACTCGCTAATTGCAAAATGATTGGCTATCGCGACATGTATGCCGACCGACACTGGCGCAACCCTTGGCCCAAGATCGAAATCGCAATGGTCAATTCCATCGCCTATCGGGTAATGCTGGTTGCCAATGGCACCCATGATGCCTGCATCAACCTGAAGCCGCAAAATGATTGGGACATTGCTGCTGCAGAACTGATTTTGCGGGAAGCCGGTGGCATCTGCACCAATCGCCAGGGTGATGCCTATCGTTTCCACGGCAAGGGCGGGAAAAATCAGAGCGTGATTGCAGCAAACCCCGTGTTGCAGAAAAAGCTGGTCCGCAAGTTGGAAGAATTTGAGCCGCGCATCCCCAAAAAAGCCTCAACGCCGGGGGGCTAACCTGCTGCAAAAAAGTGGCCGCCAGCAGCGACCTCATAAGACCAAAAAGCCCGGCCTGTTTAACAGGCCGGGCAAGATGTTTCTCAAACAGGAAAGATTGAGAACTTAGAAGGAGCGGCTGATTGTCGCGGCAAAGCGAGCATCACATACGCCCTTACACAATACATCGGGGATGTCGGTGTCGTGGTAACGCAGGTCGATGTCAAACAGGTCTTCAACAGAAACCGTCAGACCCAGGTCCCAGTTAATGTAGTTGCCACCAGCATCGAAGAAGTGATTGAAAGCAACCGTACCGCTTGCAGCCAGGCCAACCGGGCCGTCACCAACGGGGATGGGAACTTCAAGGCCGATCGGCACATAGATTGAGTCACCGATACCACCGAAGAAGTTCGGGGAGAACCAGGCACCAACGCTCAGGGCAGCCGGACCGAAATCGGCACCAAGGGTCGCACCAAATTCAACGAAGTCGTACTTGGAGCCTTTTGGATCACCCGGATACGCATAGTAGATGACGCCAACGTCATAGCTGAACATGGAATTGCCGAACTCGCCAGCGTAACCGCCATAGAAGTCCATTTCGATATTGGCGGAGTCACCAAAGTCGATGTTGGAAGCCCAGGTACCGACATAAAAGCCGCTGGAGTGAGCTACGTCAAAACCACCCTGGATAGCAAAATCACCGCCGGTCTGAGTGAAGCCGCGGTACATGTAGTCATTGGTAATTGCAACATTACCGGAGAAGTCCCAGTCGCTTGATTCCTCAGCGGCAACAGGGCCGGCAAACAGGGCGCCAAAGCCCATGCAGACGCTTGCAATAACGCCGATCGCTTTACGGTTCATGATATTTCCTTTCTTGGCCCATCAGGGCTCTTGTTCCTTTGGAGGCAGAAGCTGCTCTCGCCCGACTACTATTCAATTTCCGTGCCAAAGTGTACAAAAATAACAGGTGAACTAATTATTCCATTTAGAATCAAAGCATTGCCTTATGAAAAAAAGGAATTCCCGCAAATGGAACGGCTGTCATGAAACCACATAGATGAAAAAATAGCACTGAGCCAAATAACGTATGCCTAATTTTTACTCATATAGAATTTTGTGAATAATTTTTAGTCAATCACCGGTAGCGGCGCGGCTGTAGGCAGCACCAATGCCGGGTCCAAACGCCTGCCCCGCCAGTTAATGCGCCAGTCCACATGGGGGCCCGTTGCCCGACCGGTTGCCCCAATCGTACCGATTTGCCCACCCTGGCTGACCACCTGCCCGACAGTTACATCCACACTATGTAAATGAAACAAGGTCGAGGTGACGTTGTGGCCATGGTCGATAATGATAATGCCGCCTTCATAGTAGAAGTCCGCTTCTGCCAAACGCACGACACCGGCGGCCGGCGCCACAACGGGCGTGCCTGTGGGGGCTGCAATATCCAGACCAAAATGCGGCCATTTGGGAATGCCGTTCAGCACCCGCTGGCTGCCATAAACACCGCTGAGGCGCCCTTTTGATGGCCAAATGAACCCGCCTGTCCAGGCATCATCTGTTGTCTCGGGTTTACGGGCAGCAGCTACCATGCCTCGCTCCCGCTTCAGTCGGGCGGCCCGTTCCGGTGGCGGCGTCACCTTGGAGGGTGTCAGGCCATCGATCCGCTGGATATCGTACTGCCGTTGACTGATTTTGATGGGCAACACCTCCGTCGACCCATCTGCATATCGTATCGTTAATTCAGCATTGGGACCCTCGTCCCGACCAAATCCAAAAACAAACTGGCCATCCTCCGTGAGCGGCAGGGCCTCTTCCCCCAGCTGAATGACCGTATTGCCCGGTGCCCAGCCAATGACCAATTGACCCTGCTGGACACTGCCTGGCACCTGCACCATACCCGCAGCCAATGCCGACGCGCCTGATAGCGCCAACCCCAGAACCATAACGATCAGTGACAATGTTACGCGCATGCTAGAAGAGATCTCCCTGATCTGGCGTTGACGTCTTGGGTTTCGCTTTTCTAGCCGACCTCTTGGGGGGTGTCTTCTTACGGCTACCCACTGCATCGTCCATTACCTGGACATGCGTGCGGCCATCGGCAAATTCAACCGAAAGCGCCTCGCCCTTCTGTAACCCAGCAGAGGCCATCACGGGTGCATCATCCGCATTGCGCACCACGGCATAGCCGCGTGACAGCACAGCCTGATACCCCAGACTCCCAAGCAAACGACCAACACCCTCCAGCCGCTGGCTGGCGTCCGCCAGGCGTCGCTCCACATTCGGCGCCAGCCGTTCTGCGGGGCGTGTCAGGCGGTCACCTGCCTGATCGACCCTGCGCTGCACGGTCGGTTGCCATCGGCCAGACAATTGGTCTATGCGCTGCTGGCCATTGGTGACCTGACGCTGCAGGGATGGAACAAGCCGCTGCCCCAGGCCATCCACCATTCCAACCATCTGTTGCAGCCGCGACTGCAATAAGGCCGGACGCAGCCCCGCCCCCTTGTCGGCCAACCGTTGGCGATGGACCTGCGTATTCGCCATCAGCGCGCGCGGCAGGCGTTCGGCTATGTCGTCGAACCGCTGCTGGCGCATCCCGAGAATGTCATTGAGGCTGGGCAGCCCACGTACCAGGCCGCGCAGATGCGTCTGCCGTTCTTCCATGGATCGGCTCACCGCCTGCAGACGGCGGCGCGCCAAATCGTGCACTCCGGCGAGCAGGTCGACCCGAACAGGCACTGCTTTTTCGGCTGCCGCCGTCGGCGTTGGTGCCCGCAGGTCGGAAGCATAATCAATCAGCGTTGTGTCCGTTTCGTGGCCCACCGCAGAAATGAGCGGAATGTCGCTTTCGGCAGCGGCCCGCACCACTTCTTCTTCATTAAAAGCCCATAGATCTTCTAGGCTTCCGCCACCACGGGCGACGATCAGCACATCGGGTCGCGCGACAGAATCACCGTCACCCAACGCATTAAAACCACGGATTGCCCGCGCAATCTGCGGGGCGGCGTTGTCGCCCTGCACCAGCACGGGCCAAAGCACCACATGGCTGGGAAATCGGTCTGCCAACCGATGGAGGATATCGCGGATCACCGCCCCCGTTGGCGATGTCACCACCCCGATCGTGCGCGGCAGGAACGGAATAGGCTTTTTGCGCTCGGCATCAAACAGGCCCTCAGCCGCCAGTTTCTTGCGGCGCTCTTCCAGCATGGCCATCAGCGCCCCGGCGCCTGCAGGCTCAATCGTCTCGACAACCAATTGGTAGTTGGAACGCGGGGCGTAGGTGGTGATCTTGCCGGTGACGATGACTTCCAACCCGTCTTCCGGCAGATATTTCAGCCGGTTGGCCACGCCCTTCCAGCACACGCCATTGATGACAGCTTTGTCGTCCTTGAGGTCAAAATACAAATGGCCAGACGGCGGCCGCTTGAGGCCAGAGACCTCGCCCCGCACGCGGACATGGCTGAACGCGCCTTCGACCGTCTTCTTGAGCGCCGAGGAAACCTCGGTGACGGAAAATTCTGGTGCATTGGCCTGGGTTGTGGACACGCGTTGATCCTTGTTGCGGTTGCCCCCTTGTGCTGGGGAGAGCCTATGCTACAAGAGCCCCACGCCTGTTGAAAGTACCAGCAGGGACATGGTTCATAAATATTGCAACGAGGCTGGCAATGAACATTCTGGTCGTTGGCTCTGGCGGACGCGAACACGCATTGGCTTGGGCAATTTCCGCATCCCCCCTGTGCGACGCCCTGTACTGCGCCCCTGGCAATGGCGGCATCGCTACAGTGGCCGAATGCGTCAATATTTCAGGCGATGATATTGACGGCCTAGTCGCCTTTTGCGGTGAAAAAGCCATCGACTTTGTTGTCATCGGCCCGGAGCAGCCACTTGTTGATGGGCTCGCCGATCGCTTGCGGGCAGAAGGCATCGACTGCTTTGGCCCCAGCGCGGGTGCGGCCCAGCTGGAAGGCTCCAAAGGCTTTACCAAAGATATCTGCGCCAAATACAACATCCCCACCGCCGCCTATGGCCGCTTTGCTGATGCGGCCAGTGCCAAAGCCTATGTAGAAGAACAGGGCGCCCCCATTGTGGTGAAAGCCGACGGGCTGGCCGCCGGCAAGGGCGTGATTATGGCCGAATCCAATGAACAAGCCCTGACCGCTATTGACGAAAGTTTCTCTGGAAAATTCGGAGATGCGGGTGCCGAAGTTGTCATTGAAGAATGGCTGCGTGGCGAGGAGATTAGCTTCTTTGCCCTGTGCGATGGCGACAACGCCCTGCCGCTTGCCTCTGCCCAGGACCACAAACGCGTCGGTGAAGGCGATACAGGCCTGAACACCGGCGGCATGGGCGCCTATTCCCCTGCCCCGATCATGACAGACGCTCTGGCAGAACAGGTAATGGATGAAATCATCAAGCCTACCGTGGCGGCCATGAAGGCCGAAGGCATGCCCTATCAGGGTGTGTTCTTCGCCGGCCTGATGATCACGGACACTGGCCCCAGCCTCATCGAATATAATGTCCGCTTCGGCGACCCGGAATGCCAGGTGCTGATGATGCGCCTGAAGTCAGACGTCCTGCCGGCCCTGATGGCCTGTAAGGATGGGGGCCTGGCTCACCTCGACCTACGCTGGCACGACGCCGCAGCCATGACGGTGGTGATGGCTGCTGACGGCTATCCGGGTTCCTACGAAAAAGGCAGTGTGATTGGTAATCTTGACGGCGCTGGCGCATCAGATGATGTGAAGATTTTCCACGCCGGCACCGCAAGGGATGGCGAGACTATCACGGCCATTGGTGGGCGCGTGCTGAACGTAACGGGTATGGGCCCCGATGTGCAGGCCGCCCGTGATGCCGCCTATGGCGCTGTTGAAAAAGTAGACTGGCCGCAGGGTTTTTACCGCCGCGACATTGGCTGGCGCGCTCTTCAGAAGTAGAGGCAAGACGATGACAGAAAACCAGACATCATCCGTACCCGGCACCCAGGCCGTTCAGGAAAAACACCAGGTCGATATCAGCAAGTTGCAGACCTGGATGGAAACCAATGTTGAAAGCTTTACCGGCACTATTGAGGTCAGCCAGTTCAGCGGCGGGCAGTCTAACCCCACATTTCTGCTGGAAGCTGGCGGCAAAACCTATGTGATGCGCCGCAAACCGCCTGGGCAATTACTCAGGGGCGCCCATGCGGTTGACCGCGAATACAAGGTGCTGACAGCCCTAGGCCAGACAGACGTACCCGTCCCCCGCACCTATGCCCTGTGCACCGATGAAGACGTGCTGGGCACCTGGTTCTACATCATGGACTATTGCGAGGGCCGCATCTTCTGGGCACCGCACCTGGAAGAAGTCAGCAAGGGTGAACGCGCTGCCATTTACGAAGGCATGGTTGATGCCCTCGCCCGCCTGCACAATGCAGACTACAAAGACATCGGCCTGCAGGACTTTGGCCGCGAAGGCAATTATGTCGCCCGCCAGATCAATACCTGGTCAAAGCAATATCGTGCTGCAGCGACTGAAGAGTTCGAGCCCATGGAACGGTTGCTGGAATGGCTGCCGGAGAATATCCCCGCCGATGACAAGACCACCGTTATCCATGGCGACTTCCGCCTCGACAACATGATCTTCCACCCCACCGAGCCCCGCGTCATCGCGATCCTCGACTGGGAGCTATCGACACTGGGCAACCCGCTGGCCGACTTCAACTACAATTGCCTGCCATATTCGATGCCATTGGGCGGTCGATTCTCAGGCCTGTTGGGGCAGGACATTGATGGCATGGGCATTCCATCTGGCGATGACTATATCGCCATGTATTGCGAGCGCACCGGCCGTAGCAGCATCGACAATTGGGACTTCTACACCGCTTTTAACATGTTCCGCCTGTCAGCCATTGCTGAAGGCATCATGGTCCGTATCAAGAACGGCACTGCCGCAAATGCCGAGGCCATGGAGACCGCCAAGACCGCAAGGCCACTGGCCGAACGCGCCTGGGGCATTGTGGAAAGCAAGCTGCTTTAAGACGTCGTTAGTCTAGCGGCGGCAGGGCCGCCAGAATGTCCTGCCACGTATAACCGGCTGCTCGCAGGTCGCGCAGGCTGGTTGACCCCTTGCTTTTGGCGAGGCGCTGGCCGGCATCATCTGTCACCAAAGCGTGGTGGTGATAGTGCGGCATCGGTAAATCCAGCAAGGCCTGTAACAGGCGGTGGACAGCCGTGTGCTCATACAGGTCGCGCCCCCGCGTCACGGTGGTGATGCCTTGCCGCGCATCATCCACCACGACGGAGACATGATAGCTCGTGGGGACATCCTTTCGCGCCAGCACGACGTCGCTAAAGGCTGCCGGGTTCGCGAGCACCTGGCCTTCTTCTTCCTCCTGCCAGAACAAAGGGGCTTCCATCCTCGCCAATGCCTTTTCTACATCCAGCCGCAAAGCATGGGGTTCACCTGCGTTGATCCGCGCAGCGACATCTGGCGCATTCAACTCTTTGCACGTGCCGGGATAGACCAAGCCATCCGGCCCATGGGTTGCCCCGGCCGACAGCATTTCCTTGCGGGTGCAGAAACAGGGATAGGTCAATCCAACATCAGTCAGCTTGGCAGTCGCAGCCTCATAGATACTGAAGTGCTCAGACTGCCGCCGCACGGGTTCTTCCCATTCGATGCCCAGCCAGGCCAGGTCCTCATAGATGGCTGCCTCAAATTCAGGGCGCGCACGGCCCAGATCAATATCTTCAATCCGCAACAGGAACCGCCCACCATGCCGCCGGGCGGCATAAAAGCCCACCAGCGCCGAATAGGCATGGCCCAGGTGCAAATAGCCATTGGGGCTGGGTGCGAAGCGGGTGACGAAGTCAGTCATATAAGCTATCAAATCACAACCTGTGCGCTGAACAAACTGAAAGAGGCACCATGTCCAGCTTTCCCGCTCTCTACGGCCCGTCACTGGAACGACTAGGCGACCTGCCCCCAGAAAAACTGGTGATTCTGTGCCATGGCTATGGCGCCAATGGGCAGGACCTGATTGGCCTGGCCATTAATTGGCAACAGGACATGCCAACGACATCCTTCTTTTCGCCCGACGCCCCGCAAAAGACACCTGGCATGCCGGGCTGTTTTCAGTGGTGGGCGATCAAGAGCTTCAGCCAGGAAGAACAGGAAGAAGGCGTGACCCGCGCGGCCCCCATTATGAACATGTATATCGACCAGAAGCTGGAAGAAGCGGGGCTGACCGAAGAAGATTTGGTGCTGATCGGTTTTTCCCAGGGCACCATGCTGTCGCTGTTCGTTGGCCTGCAGCGTGAACGCCCACTGGCGGGTATCATCGGTTATTCCGGCGCTGTCGCCGCACCCGAGCTGCTGGCCAAAAATATTCGCTCCAAGCCACCGGTGCTGCTGATGCACGGATCGATGGACAATATGATCCCACCCACCGCGATGACGGCCTCTGCGCGTTTTCTGCGAGAACAGGGCATTGAGGTGGAGACGCATCTGTCGGAAGGCATGGGCCACGGCATCGGCCCGGACAGCATCCAATTGGGTGGCAACTTCCTGAAAAAGGCCTTCGCTATCGAATCTTGAACACCTGTCCAGATAAAGGGGTTTTCAACCTCTAAAACACATCATATGGTATTGTCATCTATCGAGGGATTGATGATGACGGAAGAGGGTACAGGGCATCACACTGAAGCACCGGTCAAGCCGGTCTCGCTGGAGCAATGCCCCGCGCTCGTCCTGAACGCCGACTATCGGCCCCTGAGCTACTACCCTCTATCCCTCTGGTCCTGGCAGGATGCTGTCAAAGCCGTGTTCATGGAACGTGTCGATATTGTCGAACACTATGACCGGGAAGTGCATTCACCCAGTTTCACCCTGCAGCTACCCAGCGTGATATCGCTGAAGCGTTATGTGAAGCCCGCTCGCTATGCCGCCTTCACGCGGTTTAATCTTTTCCTGCGCGACCGCTTCACCTGCCAATATTGCGGCTCAGGCGAGGAGCTGACCTTTGATCACTTGATCCCGCGTACCTATGGCGGGGTAACGTCTTGGGAAAATGTGGTCACGGCCTGTTCGCCCTGCAATTTGCGCAAGGGCGGCAGAACACCCGGTGAAGCGGGCATGACGGTCGATCAGATCCCCTTCCGCCCCACAGCCTATGAGCTGCAGGACCGCGGCAGGCGGTTTCCGCCGAACTATTTGCACGAAAGTTGGCGCGACTATCTGTATTGGGATTCCGAGTTGGAGCCTTAGCAACGCTCACGGCAGTTCGCTTTGCGAACGCTGAGCCGTTGAGGTCCAAGGCAAGGCCCTATCCACTTACGTCCGCACCTCGATACAGTTTTGCGCTGACGCACAAAACCACTCGGCACGAACGGTCAATGCTCTAAATTTTACGAGCGATCCGGATAGCGGTTTTGGCACCGGCCTTGATCAATGCGCTCATCAACCCATAACCGGGGGTTTCCTGCGCACCATGTTCCAGCGCCGTTTCCTTGTGGGCCACTTCATCGGCACAGCATTCTTCAATCAGGGCTGAAAGCTCGGGATCACGGACCCCTAGTTCTTCCGCCTGTTCGTTGTAGTGCTCTTCGATCACTTCTTCGATGGCAACCGTGCAGGCCATGGCCGCCTTTTCACCCATCAGGGCCGTACCGGCACCCAACGCAAACCCCGCCATATGCCAGAAGGGCGACAGAGCCGTGGGTCGCACCTGGCGGGCATTCATCAGGGCATCGAATTTTACCAGATGCTCTTCTTCCTGGCGGGCCATATGGGCAATGGTTGCCCCCGACGCCCGGTTGGAGAGCACGGCGATCTGGCCCCGATAAATCTGCACTGCACCATATTCGCCCGCCTGGTCGACACGGATCATTTCTTCCGTATTGTTCCGGCGGCCGGGAAGGCGCGGTTTTAGTCTGTCTGTTTGGTTCAGCACGCGATTAACCCTGCTTGCCAAATGTGAAGATCGCCCCGGCGATGCTCAGCACCACCGATGCGAGGAAATTATACCCCGCCATAGAGATGCCAAACAAGGACCATGGAATTTCATCACACCGCACAATATTGGTGCCCTTGAGCGCCTCCAAAAACGCTTCTGCCGTATCGGCTACCAGGCCACCGCCGGTGCAGGACTCCGGCCCTGCCCACCAGCCATACTCCACACCGACGTGATAGGCAGCAATGCCCGCACCCGTCATAAAGGCGAGTGTCGCCAGGCCAATAAAGAACCGCGGCAAAATGTTTTGCGCTGTGTCCGCCGCCAGCAGGACCGCCATGGCCAAAAACGGTATCGCCACATAATAGGCATAGCGCTGCCAGTAGCACATCTCGCAGGGTTCCATCTTGCCGATATATTGGAAGCCATAGGCTGCCAGCAACAGCACGAGGCTGACCACCAGTAATAGCGCTGGTTTCAAGACTGCATTGGTTGCCTGCTTTGCCATGAATGCCTCCCAATTGCCTCTAGAGATATTTAAGGGCAACGAAGCCCAATACAATCAGAACAGAGGCACCCAGCACCACCCATTCAAGTCTCTTCTCGATAAAGTCGCGGATTGGGTCGCCAAACTTCCACAACAGGCCAGCGACCAGATAGAAGCGTGCGGCGCGCGACACAATACTGGCGAGCAGGAATGGAACCACATCCATCCCCACAAACCCACTGGTGATGGTGATGACCTTGAAGGGGAACGGCGTCAGCCCAAAAAAGGCAACGGCCCAAACGCCCCATTCGCCAAATCCTTCCGTAAAGGATGCGAATTGTTCTTCATAGCCATAGAAGGCGATCAATGGCTGGCCGATAGCATCAAAGGCAAAAAAGCCTAGCGCATAGCCCAGCAGTGCGCCTGCCACGGAAGATGCCGTACACACGGCGGCAATCAGCCAGGCCCGTGCCCTTGCCGCCAATACCATGGGGATCAGCAACGCATCTGGCGGAATGGGGAAAAATGAGCTTTCCACGAAGGAAACGCCGCCCAGCCACCACATGGCTGATCTGCGCTCTGCTAAACCCAATGTCCAATTGTAGAGGCGACGTATCATGCCCGGTGACTATCCATGCTCATTGACAGACCTGCATATAGCAGCCCGGGCATAAAAGGAACAGCACCACCACGCACGGGTAGTTGACGAATGCCAGCGCTTGGCTATGATGCGCGGCTCCAACCCCATGGGCCCCTGTGGCGGAACTGGTAGACGCGCTGGATTCAAAATCCAGTTCCCTTACGGGAGTGGGAGTTCGATTCTCCCCGGGGGCACCATTACCCAGCCTACATAGAATGATGAATTCAGACGCTGTCGAATTCCGCCTGTGCTTCTTCCATGCTCAGGACATCTTCTGGTGCAAGCTGGGTAAGCGTGGCTCCCGCTTCATCGATGTAGCAGATCTCGCCGACCAGCAACATCTTGCCGTCAATTTCCTCGAACGGAAAAAACCACGACAAGTCCGCCCGTGACAAATACCACGCATCGGGGTCTGGCACCTCTGTACCGTCGGCAATCAGCGTTTCACCTGGCACTTGCTGATACCATTCACCCGCACAGGCCACACCCCAATCGGCAGCAGCACAATGGGTAATGTTCAACTCTACAAGGCTGCTGCGCGTGTCCCAGATATTGTAATAGAACTGCTGGACATCGGGCATGCCTTTGATGACTGCATTGTCATAACTGGCATAAAAGCGGTAATCCGGTTCCGGCACCATAGTGTTGAATATTTCCGGGTCAGCCAGGCACTCATACTTCAAATGGTGCCGCATATTGTCGAGCATCGCCTTACGCTTTGGGTCCGTTTCCGCATCCATATGGGTCGTATAGGCATGCCATCCTTTGATTGGTGAAATCTTCATGGCTCTCTCCCCTTTTGCCATTCATCCCGAACAGAAAGGCTAATTCATGCGCGGATTGATCACAATCTGTTGGATATTATATTCACACACATATTCCGGGGCACCGTCGTCGGGCCGATAGAGGAAAAATGGGGTCGAGCTGTTGGCGATGTCAGAAGCGCGCATGCTGGGCGGCAAATAAATAGTGCCTTCACTATAGGTGCCGTCCAGGAAGGTAATGGCAATATGCTCGCCTTCCTCACTGGCCATCATGAACACAAGACTCTGCGCCGCTTCGGGCACCACTTTCTTGATCTGGGTCTTTTTGACCATGGAAACGGCACCGGCGTGCGTTTCAACCAATAGAAATGGATGCGCTTGATTGATGACGTCGCTCACCACTTCATCTTCAGCGCAAAAAACGCTGCAATGTACTGGGTCCCCTGCTGCTGTGTAGACCACAACGGGCGCCTTGTCTTTTGGCCGCCAATTACTATTCAGCTCTTGCTGTTTCTTGAACCGCATCACAACCCCCGGATTTGGAAGATTCGTGCCTTCCGTGGCGCAGTCTACCAGCCCCTTATACTTTTCGCCAGCATATCGCCCATATTTGGGTCGCCACCATTTATGCTATAGGCTGTATGTATGAGTAGTGTACCGACCATCGACCTGCGCCATCTGAATACAGTTGCACTGGCATCGCTGGATGCTGCCTGCAGGGACCACGGCTTTTTCCGGCTGAAGGGCCATGGGCTTGATGACTTGATGGACGACATGTGGCATGTCTCTGCGGCGTTTTTCGAGGAACCACTGGAAGCCAAGAATGCCGTTCGGCGCACGGCCGTAAATCCGCTGGGTTATTACGACCGGGAGCTGACCAAGCGTAAACGAGACCAGAAAGAGGTTTTCGATTTCCGGATCAATGACTGGCAGAAGGGTGACAGGGCCATGCCCTGGCCCAACGACATGCCTGCCTTTGAGGCTGCCCTGCGCGCCTATTTTGCCGCTTGCATTCAACTATCAGAAAACGTGCTTGAACTGATTTGCCAAGCTATGGGCGCCGCACCGGATTCACTTTCCCATCATTTTGGCCAACGCCATACCAGCACAGCGCGCATTAACCATTATCCGGCTTATGACCCCTTACCAGAGGAAGACAGAGGCACGGTCAACGAACTGGGAGACATGGCGCTGCACCACCATACTGACCCAGGGGCGCTAACGCTGCTGTTCCAGGACAATGTCGGTGGTCTTCAAGCTAAGTCCAAGGAAGATGGCTGGATTGATGTTCCCGCCGATGGCAATGCCATTGTTGTCAATCTGGGCGATATTATGCAGGTATGGACTAATGACCGTTACAAAGCGGCCATGCATCGGGTAACCCGGCGGACAGACCAGCGCTCCCGCTACAGCATTCCGTTTTTCTACCAGCCTGTCGCAGACGCGTCGATTACCCCTTTGGATGATACTTCACCACCTCACTACCGCCCCTTTTCCTGGCGTGACTTCATCCAGGCACGTGTCGATGATAACTATGCTGACCTTGGGGCAGACGACACCCAGGTCGACCATTTCCGCATAACCACCTGAGACGGCCTACCTGCAATTTGGGCCTTGGCTACGGTGCGCTTTAGCGACACTATGAGCCATTCCATTTGCCATGTAACGGGAGAGGAACTCGTGGCACTGATAGAAAAAGACCTTGAGGCATTGGAAAAAACAGAGCGCGACTTTTTGGCGCCACCTTTCCTGCCGAGAAAGCCGATCCCAGACCTTGGGCTGGAGCGTATCGAAGGCGAACGCTTCTATTCTCCTGAATTCATGGAACAGGAGTGGAAACATGTCTGGACCAAGACGTGGCAATTGGCCATTCATGAAACGGACCTGCCGGAACCTGGTTCATTCTTCGTTTACGAATTTGGCCGCGAATCCTTCCTGTTTACCCGCGACAAGAAAGGGGTCGCGCGCGGCTTTTACAATATCTGCCAGCACCGGGGAAATGTGTTGTGCCAGGCGCCTGAAGGACAGGCAGAATCAATTTCCTGCCCCTTCCACGGTTGGGAATGGAACATTGATGGCACCCTGAAAGATGTCGCCGACCCGCAGTTCTTCCGCCAATTTGATAACGGCATTCCCGTCGATGACCTGGGCCTGCAGCAGGTGCGTACCGACAGCTGGGCCGGCTTTATCTGGTTCAATATGGATGACAACGCCATGCCATTGCGCGACTTCCTGGGCGAGGCTGGGCAGCACCTGGAATCCTATGAGCTGGAAAAACGTAGCTATATGGACCAACAGTCTTTCGAGTGGAAAGGCAACTGGAAGCATGCCGTCGACGCCTTCAATGAAAGCTATCACTTCCTCGCTCTGCACCCGGACATGGTAGAGTTTGGTGAAGGACATGACGTGCCCATTGAGCTGCACGGCATCCACAGTCGGATGATGAATTACAACGCCACCGTCAGCGAACTGGTGGACGAACGCGATGACATGACGCCCTTGCGCGAACATATGATGGCACGGCGCGAACCCGCCGATTCTCCCTTGCGGAACGTAGCCGCAAAGGATGTGCATCTGGAAATCATCAAAACAAAGCGGGCGATGGAAAACGATACCTACCTGCCCTACAAGAAGATGAATGACGAGCAGCTGGTACACCAGTATCACTACACATTCTTTCCCAACACCACCTTCACGCAGACACCGGAACATGGGGTGATCTTCCGATACCGCCCCCACGCGACAGACCCGAATATCTGCTACTACGACTTTATCATCATGGCCTACCTGCCACCGGGCAGCACGCCGCCAGATGTCGTGCCCGAAACGCACAGCCATGGTGACCATGAACACTATGCGGCTGCCTTCAAAGGCACCTTCGACCCCATATTGGCTAATGTGCTGCGGCAGGATGGCTCGAACATGGAGACCATGCAGCGAGGCGTGAAGTCAAAGGGCTTCAAAGGTATGATCCTGTGCGACCAGGAAATACGGTTGAGGCATTTCCATCAGACCATCGACCAATATATTTCCGGCGAGATCGACCCTCAAAACCCACCGGTTTAAGCAAATGAAAAGGCCCGCCAAGAGGCGGGCCTTAAAGCATCAGCTTCTGGCAC
Source organism: Alphaproteobacteria bacterium (assembly GCA_030836535.1). GTDB lineage: Bacteria > Pseudomonadota > Alphaproteobacteria > SMXS01 > SMXS01 > SMXS01. The sequence continues at coordinate 29,062 of JAURPT010000148.1, read as the reverse complement.
AGGCTTAGCTGTTTTCAGCGTCCTGTGCAGCAAATTCAGCATAGGCAGCGGCAGTGCCAGCCGCCATCTTGTCGCCATCAAACGGGATCGACATTTCAGGCGTGAATTCCAGCACGATGCGTTCCGGCGTATCGAGGAAGCGCACAAACATGGCCGGGTCCAGGTCCTTGGTGAAGGCATTGCCGTCATCCTTGGCCATGGCCATACCCTGAGCCAGAATGCTGTACATCCACTGCTTGGTTTCATCATCGTCATGAATGATGGTGTTGCCTTTGTAGGTCACGGTCTTGCCGCCGCCCATCGGCGTACCCTTGGAGGTAATCACCACAGAAGAACGCGGGTCACGCGCAATCGCCTTGATACGGACGCGTTCGCGGGTGGCTGTCATCCAGATTTTGCCGTCAACAGGCACATAAGCGGTGATCACACCGATGGGGTGGCCTTCCTTGTTGGCCCAGATGAACACGCATTCGCCTGCTGTCATCAGCAGTTCCTGTTCGCGTTCCGGGTCCAGGCGATATTGTTTCACATCATCATAGTTGGCGGACTGTTTGACCATGGGGGGTTCCTCAGTATGGCTATGGTATAGACTGGAGGCATATCTACACGAATAATTTACAACTGTCCCGCATGAAATGGGTGGCCTAAGCTATAGTATAAGGGACCAGGGAGGGTCTTCATGAACGAGATGGAAGATTTCAATGCAGATATGCTGGATGGGCTAAGTCCATTCTATAATGATTCCCACATACTCTGGCGCAACCAGTTGCGCCGCTTCCTGGCCCAGGAAATCATCCCCAATATCGAGGAATGGGAAAGCGCTGGTGAGTTACCCCGCTCGCTCCACAAAACAGCGGCAGAATTTGGCCTGCTGGGCTTTGGCTATCCCGAAGAATATGGCGGCACCTCTAAAGGTATTGACCCATTCCACCGACTGCTAACGTCTATGGAAATGGGGCGCATGGGGGCAGGTGGCATTGGCGCCTCTCTCATGACCCATGGCATTGGCCTGCCGCCTATCCTGGCTATCGGCAGCGAGGAAATGAAGCAGCGTATCGCCCCCGCTGTTTTGGCGGGTGACAAGATTATTGCGCTGGGCATTACCGAGCCTTCCGGCGGGTCAGACGTTGCAGCTATCAAGACACGTGCCGTGCTGGACGGCGATGATTACGTCGTCAACGGCTCTAAAATGTTCATCACATCTGGCATGCGGGCTGACTATTTGACCTGCGCCCTGCGTACCGGCGACAGCGGCAGTAGCGGCATATCCCTGCTGCTGATCGAAATGGATAGCCCTGGCGTATCCCGCACGAGGCTAGAGAAAATGGGGTGGCACAGCTCCGATACCGCCGCCATCTACTTTGACGACGTTCGGGTGCCAAAAGGCAACTTGATCGGAGGCGAAAACCAGGGCTTTGCCGGCGTGATGCATAATTTCAACGGCGAACGCCTGGGCATGGCTGCCGGTTGCGTCGGGGCCGCAAAGGCCTGCCTGGAGGAAGCCATCACCTGGGCACGCCAGCGTGAGACTTTCGGCAAGCGACTGGCCGACCACCAGGTTATCCGCCACAAGATTTCCGAGATGGTCCGCAAGATCAAGGCCACACAGTCCTTTCTCGAGCTGTGCGCCTGGCGCGTCAACCAGGGTGAGACACCTGCCGCCGACCTGGCCCTGTTGAAAGTTCAGGCGACCCGTACGTCAGAATTCTGCGCGCGAGAAGCTGCCCAGATCCTGGGCGGCGCCAGCTTCATCCGTGGCAACCGGGTTGAACGCATTTATCGTGAAGTTCGGGTGAATGCCATCGGCGGCGGATCCGAGGAAATCATGCTCGACCTGGCAGCCCGCCAGATGGGCATCTAAGTGTGGCCGAGGGCGCGGTTCCTCTCCACGTCATCCACAAGGTGCCGGTTGGCCATGAAGAAGTGCAACCCACCCCAAAAGGCAAAGACAATCAGTGTCGACAGGGCAATCGCCAATGATCGCTCGCCATATTGATCAACCAACTGGTCGCTGAGCCAACCCACAAAATAGGGACCCAGGCCGCCGCCCAGCAGGTTGGTAAACAACATCAGGATAGCCGTGGCCGTGGCCCGCATGCGGCTGGCCACCAATTGTTGGACAAGCGCGAACAAAGTCGCCAGATGAAACAAGGCCACAAAGGCGGGCAATGCCATCAACGCCAAAACAAGCCGATAGTCATCTGCAAAGAGCGACAAAATGCCGATAGGCCAGCCAACGGCGATGGCAATACAGGCGATCCACAAGCGCCAGCGGATATCACGCCGGGCCACCCTGTCTGAAAAAAAACCGCCCAGAAATGTTCCTGCCCCGCCAACAATCCCGATCACAACCCCCAGCCCGATACCAATAGTCGTGCGGTCAAGGTCCACAAATGTGCGTTCAAAATAGGCGGGCAACCAGTTGGAAAAGCCCAAGCCAACAAAGGCCGTCAAGGCGCCGCCCACCAACAGGTGCCGAATGGTTTGCTGCGACAACATATGGCGAGCCGTTGCCATGAGTCCGAGCGACTGATCACCGGCATCTATGTCTATCTGCCTGCGGGCAGGCTCGCGCACGGTGGCAAACATCACCAGTGCCAGCAAAATGCCAGGGATGCCGAACAGCAGGAACGTATTGCGCCAACCAAAGGCCTCGCTGATCGCCCCGGCTGCGGCGAACCCCACCAAAATACCAATATTCGAACTGGTGGAATAAACCCCGATAGCCGTGCCGCGTTCATGTTCGTCAAACAGGTCCGACATCATGGAATAGGCTGGCGGGTTGGCCCCCGCCTCACCCACGGCAACGCCCATGCGGGCCAGCGCCATGGTGATGAAGCCAACCGCCATGCCACAGGCCATGGTCAGCACACTCCAGACCACCAAGGCATAGCCGATCAGGTTGCGACGGTTGCCTTTGTCGGCCCAGATACCGAAGCCAACGCCCAAAACTGCATAGAGCACCACAAAAGCAGGCCCCAGCAGAAAACCCGCCTCAGCATCTGATAGGGAAAAGTCGGCCTTGATAGGTTCCACCAGCATAGACATGGCCATGCGGTCCACCTGCGCAACAATCTGCACGGCCAGCAGCAGAAACAGAATGTAATATCTGGAATTGGACGCAGTCGGTGCGGACATGTGCTTCCTGCAGGTTAGGACGGCAACACTCGCTCAAGCATGCCCGGGCAACCCAAAAAGCGCCAGTGTATTCGGGTGCCTTCCACACACCGGACAGCGAGATGGAAAAGCGGGATGACCTATAGCACCAGTAACGCTAAACTTTTTGTGCTGCTGAAGAACAATTCGAGACGCACCAAACTGAACTAAGCTGACTATCGCCAAAGCCATCAGGACAAGAAAGGTGCGGACTATGACAGCGACCTGAGCGACGGGGGATTAAATCAATATATGGCTAGTCGAGAGGCAGACCTACTGCCGGCCCTGCTCGACAGGCACCTTACCGGTCACCGATCGCGCTATCTTGATTTTGCCTGTGGGTCCGGGCGCATTCTGTCCATCTTCGCACCGCTGTTCGAGACGACCATCGCCGTGGATGTTTCAGAAAACATGATCAATGCCGCGCGGGACAAGATGTCCAAGGCAAATTGCGCGGTCGACTTTCGTCTCACCGACATCACCCAGGACACACTCAACGAGCCCCCCTTCGACCTGATTACAACATTCCGTTTCTTTGGCAATGCCCAGGAATAGCTTAGGTCCGACGTTCTTCGAGCCCTCCAGCCCTTGCTCAAAGACAATGGGCTCTTAATCATCAACAACCATCGGAATCCACGCTCCCTGTTGGCACGCCGCACGCCGAAAAAAGGGTAATATCTGGATCCACGGGATTTGGACAAGATATTAGCCGACGCAGGCTATCGTATTGAGCGCCGCGTCCCTATCGGGGTTTGGGTGGCGTTGCACCGTTGTCTAAACCATCGTGTCTGGAACAGCTCTGCAGGCCGGGCGTTGGACCGCCTATGTCGCATGGCATGGATGTCCTCTGTAGCGCTCGACACGATAATTGTCGCCAAGCCAGCCCGTTCAGCGTCATGAAACCCTGGAATGACAGGAGCCTGGGACATTTTTTGGCTCTTCTCCCGGTCGACGCGCAACTGATCACTGTATTCGACCGACCGGAAGGCACACCCGCACATATCATGCTTGGCGTTGCCCCCTGGCATAAGGAACTGACCGCCACCTATATTGGTGCGCAGCCGATGGTTGGCCCGGCATTAGACTGGTCACCGCTACCTGATTTCAACATTGTTAAAGAACACCAGGCAAACCTGCATAGCACAGTCCCAAAACGTGCCAGCACCATCATCATGCCCCAGGTTCTGGACGGGTTGAAGCAGACTGATATGGCGACACTGGTCGATGCCGCATTTAACCATACAGGTGAACAGGGGTGTCTGATTATCGCCAGCCAGCAACGCCCCGGGTGCCTTGCGACAAATGGCGGCCTGCGCAAGGCACTTGCATCCTTGCCCGGGGCGATCACCATCTGGGCCTGGGAAGGGCGAGACGAAGGCTCATCACGATTGAGTCGGCTGGATAGCGGGCATTACCGACTGGTGCTGGACGTCATGAAACGGCAGGAACCACGACGATGGATTCCACTCCGGCACCTGCTTGCCTGTTTAGGCCTGTTTCACTGGATGCAGGAATATACGTTCACAATGGTCCACAGGCCATGATTTATGAGATAACAAAAGTACTGGTGCGAACCGGCCTTGCTGAAAATGGCGCGGCCGTTGATGTCTGGCAACTGGTCCGGAGGCACAAATTGAGCGCATTTTGCCACGTCGCTCCCCTGGGGCCTGTCGTGGTTAAGGTTAGCGCAGCGGATTCTGCAGGCCATTGCGACAGTCTGGAAAGGGAGCTGAATGCCTTAAACCGCTTGTCCGGCATTCTGGGTGGCCACCTGTCAAAGTCCTTTGCCCTTGAAACCCAACAGGGACTGACCTTCCTGGTATTGCGATTCGAAGAATTTACTACCCTCACCTACAGCCAGGGGGGCGCACCCACGGCCTTGTCCCGGAAGTGGCTAACGCTCATAAAGCATTTCTACGAAAATGCCCCTGAAAGCCCCCACGCAGACCGTCCTTCGCTTTACCATTTTCTTGAGATTACGCATCCCCACCTCGTCGAAAAATGGAACAACGTATTTGCCCAGCCCGGCCACATATTGCAGCAACGTGTCGCCCAGCACGGCGACTTTACCATCAATAATCTGGGACACCTTCAGGACACACAGCCATTCATTCTAGATTGGGAGGACTATGGCCTCGTTGACCTGCCGGGCTTCGATATGGCGACATTGCTGGCGTCGATGGCCAACTTCGACCGCCCAACCCTGACGAAAGACTATCTGTCAGAAACCGGTCAACATCACCTCGCCACCAAAAAACTGGTAGCTGCAGCAGGCGTAAACTGGTCAGAATTCACTGATGCCTTGCCTCTGTACCTTGCCGCCTTTCACTGGCTCAAGAGAAAGGGTCAATACAGCGCCAGTATCGATCTAATGTTGCATGAAATGCTACGGCAATAGCCGCCTCCAGCTGACGCTTTAGCTGCCTTTGGCAATATACTCGTCGATTTTGTGATGCAGGTGACGTACACGGCTTTCCTGATAATTGCCCAAGGTAATACCCTTGCGCAGGTTTTTCATACCAGTCTGAACACGCGGCATATTGGCCATATCCTGCTCGAACACATGGGCCAGGCCGCCGAATTGGTCTTCTGCCGAACTCCAGGGCTCATCTTCACCCAGCACCCGCAGGTCTGCGGGGTCAGGCCGCGGACCGGACTGGTCATAGTCCGACAAGATCATCACTTCCATAAAGGCTGAGTCAGGGTTGTTCCCGTCCGGCCGGAAACGATAAACGATATTAGTCCCGCAACCACCCCATGGGAAGAAATTCGGAAACACCCAATACTGAATGGCATCCAGCATTTCGCTGTCCGTATAGGACGAGTAATCCTGACCCAGGTCTGGCCCCACCGTCTGGCGGCGTACTTCGGCCATAAAGGAACGCGCGGTTTCGCCCTCCGGCACTTCCAGACCATCGGTATTGACACCGGTGCGCACCGAACGGCCCGTCATCGCATCGACAATGTCTTGCTCTTCCACATCATCGAGATGCGGGCTGGCCACTGCCATCGGTGTAATCATCCGGTTAAAGTTCAGGCTCGGGTCCACATCATATTGCGTATTTGCATCACCCGTAGACGGCATAATCTGCGGATGCGTGGCAATGACGTGATAACTTTCGATGAACGCTTCAACGCCCACTTTCCAGTTCATATCGACCCGCTTGCCAATGTGATGCTGGAGATATTTGTTTTCAAAATTCCAGCTTTCAAACTCACCGGGCATATCGCCCAGATAGTCAGCCAGGGATTCGCAGTCTTCCTCCATATTGATGAAAACAAAACCGCCCCAGAAGTCGACACGAATTTCAGGCAGGTTGAATTCTGCTTTGTCTACATGCGGGAAGTCCCAGTCACACGGCAGATCGACCAGTTCGCCTTCCACGCTCCATGTCCAGCCGTGGTATGGGCAGCGGAACTCTGACGCATTACCTTCAGAGCCGCTCGGGCGCAGCTGCGTGCCGCGATGCAGGCATGAATTGTAATAGGCTTTGACGTCATCTTCACCTGTGCGCACCACGATGAAGGAATAGTCGCCTATTTCATAGACCAGATGGTCACCCACTTCGGGGATCTGCTCCAAGCGACAAGCCAATTGCCAGACTTTGGACCAGACATGGTCCATTTCCAGGTCGTGGAATTCCCGTGACGTCCACCTCTTGGGATCAAGGTCGTCGGAGCCGTTGTAAACATAAGTATTCCGGCGCAGGCGCTCTGGTACATCACGGCGATCATCGTCCAGAATCTCCTGAACACTTTTGCCTTCGCTGCGAGCTTCACCAGGCTTTAAGCCCTTGGGGTTTTCAACGTTCATACCTGTTCTCCCGTTCCGTTCCATCGACCACTGACAACATATTGACGATCTAAAACCATCAGCCATGAATATTTACATGTTACCTGCACCCAAAGCCACCCTTTCAGGCTCGGAATTCACTTGAATTAACAAGCCTGCCTCCACCATAATCGCCAAACTATCGAAGGCAGCTCATTACCAGTAGGGGGGAAAAAACATGAGTCTTCAGGATATGGCACAACAGATTACAGACGGCCTGGGCAGCGACGACAGCGGCGTTGGCAAGAAAGTGAAACTGGACTTTGGTGATGATGGTTGCATCCTCATCGATCTGACAGATGCACCGCACACCGTCTCCACCGAAGATGGTGAATCAGACGTTACGCTGAAAATTGCACTGGACGACTACACCAAGATGCTGGCAGGCGAACTGGATGGTCAGATGGCCTTCATGACCGGCAAGCTGAAGCTGGAAGGCGACATGGGCGCTGCAATGGCATTTGGCCAGTACATGCAGACCCGCGCCTAACACACCAGGACGACACAATGAATCAGCACAGTAACGTTCGGATCATTCCGCGCGCAGGTCTCTGCGAGACCTGTAAAGTGCGCGAAATCGCCGCCTGTTCTGTGCTGGATAAAGATGAACTGGCCCGGTTGGAAGCGGTTTCCAAAACCCGCACTTTTGAACCGGGCCAGGCCATCTTTGATGAAGGAGAAGACCCCCGCTTCATCTACAATTTGACTGAGGGCACAATTCGCCTGGTCAAACTGTTGCCTAATGGACGACGCCAGATCGTCGGCTTCAACTTTCCCGGCGACATGATGGGGCTTGCCACACATGGTTTCTATACCTGCAGTGCCGAGGCCATTACACCGATCAAGGTCTGTCAGTTCCCGCGCCAGCAATTGCTGGACCTGCTGGAAACATTCCCCAGCATGAAGACACGGCTATTGAATATTGCCGCTGACGAACTGAGCGAAGCACAGGAACAGATGCTGCTTTTGGGCCGCAAGTCACCTATTGAGAAAGTTGCCAGCTTCCTTTACCGCCTGTGCCAGGAAAGTGGCCGTACCGGTGACAGTGAAAACGAAATAGACCTCGTGATGGGCCGCAGCGATATTGCAGATTATCTGGGGCTGACCATCGAAACCGTCAGCCGCACTTTCACCAAACTGCGCAATGACGAGGTTATCACCCTGGAAGGTAATCACCATGTCATCGTCAATGACATGGACCACCTCGAAGACATCACCGAAGAAGTATAGCGCTAGCCGCTGGCCGTCACCTGAATCTGGTCTTCCGCCTCTTTGGCACTGGCCCTGAAGGCACTGAGGCCAAACCACAACATCAATGCCGCCCAAACCCCTGTCAGCCCACCGACGGAAGACAGAGAATATTTGAGCAAGGCTTCATCCTTGAAGATGAAGTCTGTGGCAAAGGCAATGACCGTTGGCCCCAGCCCCAAACCAATAATATTTACGGTGAAAAGATATAGCGCGCTCACCTGCCCGCGCATGCGGTTGGGCGTAATGGCTTGCAGGCCAGCAGGCGCCACGCCAAACGGCATCGCCCCAAAAAAGGCCGAGGGTACAATGAGCGCAATCGCCAGCCACTCATTGGGCATCAATGGCTGAAAAACGTTGATGGGGATCAGCACCAGCGCCGCCATAATGCCGACCCGAATGTAGGAATCCAGACGCCCCCGCGCACGCCATCGATCGGCCAGCGCGCCACCTGCAACGATACCCAGCGGCCCGAAAATCAGAATGATTGAGCCGTACCAGAGGGCGACCTGAAAGCCATCATAAGTCCTGTCGAAAAAGGCGGGCATCCAAGCTGATGAACCGTAGCCAATCAACGACAAGGGCGCAAAGCCCAAAAAGTGCCCAAGAAATGTCCGCCAGCGTTTGCGTACAAAGGTTGCCACCTCACCGACACTGGCCATTTCGGCTTGGGCAGCGGCTTTGGCAGCCACCCCGCGACGGGCGGGTTCCTTCACCGTCATCATTAAAAGAACAAGCAGCAGGCCTGGCAGCCCCACGGCGAAGAAGGTCAACTGCCAGGGGCGAATAGTGCCAACAACTGGCAGGTCGAAATCCGGCGCGGAGACCGCCCAGTCGACGACAACACCACCAACAATGAACGCCAGGCCACTGCCGATATAGATGCCCATGCCGTAAATGGAGATCGCCGTGCCCAGATATTTCGGTTTGAAATAATCCGCGATCATGGAATAGGCAGCGGGAGATAAAGCAGCTTCACCAACACCGACTCCCATACGGGCAAAGAACAATTGCCAGAAGTTCTTGGCCAACCCGCAGACGGCTGTCATCAGGCTCCAGACCGCAATGCCCACCATAATGATGCCGCGCCGGGACCGCCGGTCAGCCAGCCGGCCAATGGGCAGGCCCAACAAGGTATAGAAGGACGCAAAGGCAATACCCCCCAACAGGCTGAACATCGTGTCAGACAGGCCAAGGTCCGCCTTGATAGGCGCGTGTAACAAGGCCAGGATTTGCCGGTCGATAAACGAAAATGTATAGGCCAGAACCAGAACGCCAACCACATACCAGGCGTAAGTCTGGTTAGGATACGCGGGTTCGCCCCCCGAAACAGATGACATGAATACTCCCCAAGAAAGGGCCTTCCCTGTGCCCCTGACCAGGGAAAACAGTAGCATCCACTGAACCGATGACCAGCAAAAACAGTCGAGCCGCAAGGCCTGACCATGGGAACGAAAGAATAGTCTCGCCTGCACAGGTTGCTTGATGTAAGACCAAGGCAACAGACCAATACTGATGAACAGGATCCCCCATGCTGCAACGCGCTGTTTATGATGACGACCACGAAATGTTTCGCGATGCCGTTCGCGGTTTCTTTAACCGCGAACTGGAACCCAATTATGACCAATGGGAAAAAGACGGCGTTGTACCGCGTTCCTTCTGGCTAAAAGCAGGCGAACAAGGCCTGCTGTGTCCACAGATCCCCGAAGAATATAGCGGCCCTGGCGGGGACTATCGTTACCTTTCTGTCGTTGTGGAGGAACTGCATATGGCCGGCGCCACAGGCCCAGGTTTTGCCGTCCACAGTGATATTTGCTCGGCCTATATCCTCAATCAGGGTAGCGAAGAGCAGAAACAGAAATGGCTGCCCAAGATGGTGTCTGGTGAGGCAATCTTCGCTATTGCCATGACAGAGCCCGGCACCGGCAGCGACCTGCAGGGCGTAAGCACCACAGCACGGCTCGATGGGGATGAATGGGTCATCAATGGCTCAAAAACCTTCATATCCAATGGCCAAAACGCCGATGTGGTCATTGTCGTCGCCAAGACAGACCCAAGTCTGGGCGCCAAAGGCATTAGCCTTATTCTCGTAGAGAGTGATCGGGACGGGTATCGATGCGGGCGTAATTTGGAAAAGATGGGCCTGCATGCGCAGGACACATCAGAGATCTTTTTTGATGATGTACGTGTCCCCAAGTCCAACCTGCTGGGCGAAGAAGGACGTGGCTTTGTGCAGCTAATGACCGAATTGCCGCAAGAACGACTGGCCATCGCCGTGGGCTGTATGGGCCTTGCCCAGCGCGCCTATGACTTAACGGTTGAATACACCAAAGAACGTATGGCTTTCGGCAAACCAATCATTGAACTGCAGAACACCCGGTTCAAACTCGCAAGCCTGAAAACCGAATTGGCTGCCGGGTGGGCGCTGACCGACCAGTGCATTGAACATCACTGCAGGGGTGAGTTAGACGCAACGGATGCAGCCATGGCCAAACTATGGACCAGCGAAATGCTGGGTCGCATGGCAGATGAATGCGTGCAGCTGTTTGGTGGTTATGGCTATATGATGGAATACCCCATCAGCCGTGTTTTCCTGGATGCCCGCATACAGCGCATTTTTGGTGGCACCTCAGAAATCATGCGAGAGTTGATCAGCCGCAGCCTTTAGGCCACGACTGACCTTTCTCGGAATCAGCTGTCGCTGATTTGCCAGACGAGACGAATTGTCTGCCTGGACGTTGGAATAGCACTGCCATTCACGACCGTCGGTTCATATTTGTATGAACCAACAGCTTTGAGCGCTTTTCTTTCGAACATCCGGTGGGATGAGTCGATGACTTGCGCATCCGTGACGGCACCGGTTGCCGTAATGGTGAAGCCAACGATCACCCAGCCAGAGATGCCCTGGTCCAGTGCCCGCCGCGGCCATTCATGCTGGACCCGGAATTTAGGGTAGGAACCCTTGTCACCAAAACCGTCGATGACTGGCTTGGTGGGGCCGGTCGGCTCAACACGTTCGATAGCGACAGCACCGCCCGGATCACCAATAGTAGGCGGTACAGGACCTACTTTGGGTATTGGAAGAACTTCCATTTTCTCCGGTAATTTGCGGGTTGTTTCAGGCTTTTCAACCCCTTCGTCCTCCATCCAGATATCGATGGGTATGTAATCATCAATGACGCCCAATTCCATGTCACCGCGCAAAACAAGCGCTTGCATGACCAGAGCCAATCACCCCGTTATGAGCAGTGCAGCCGCGCCCGCACCACTTAGTCTTTTCCAATAATGTGTAGGATTCATTTTTCTCTCCCAGAGGAATATCAGCTGCCTCATCACAGCTGGTTCGGCCCTTTCGGGCTATTAGTCCCCCTGGGAAGGCAAAATGTCGCCTAACCCTGTTTAGTAACTAGGTGTAAAGAGCGACCACGCAACCCTCAGACACAAAAAAGCCCGGCACAGAGCCGGGCTTTTCATGTTTTGTTTCTCACGCCGAAGCTTATTCGCTCGCTATCCGTTTGAGCCACTGATTAGCACCCTTGCGGGTTGCCTTGTAACTCTTGGCATTGGTGAAGAACCGTTTGGCGTCACGAATACGACCATCACTATAGAGGGCGATACCCATATTGTAGTGAGCAGTACCAATAGTCCGAAGCTTATCATCCTTGTGGGCCTGGCGGTCCTTGGCAAACATGGATTCAAAAGCTTTGATGGCCTTTTTCCACTCTTCCTGCTGCATATAAATCTGACCCAACATGAACAATGTATCAGCCGTAGCAGATGCCTTGCCGGCTTCTTCATACCACGGAATAGCACGGTCCAGCTCTTTGGCGGTATACATGGCGTCGGCCATGAAGCGGAGATTTTCGGCCTTACGTTCGATCTTGCCGGCTTTGATGCCCTCTTCCATGATGTCGCCTGCGCGATCCGGAATAGAATTCGCCATATAAAGCTGCGCCAAATAGACCAGTTCCTGTGACTTGATCAGCAGGCCCTGATGGTAAGCGCTTTCCAGGGTAGCGAACTGGTCGGCATCCCGGTTCAACTCACCGTAAACATAAGACAGCTGCATCCAGTAATTGCGCTTCGGATATTTTTTGACCAGCAGCTCAATAATGGGCAGCGCTTCGCGCATCTGGTCGTTTTCCATATAGAGCGCAACCAATGTGGAGTACCAATTTTCCTTGGGTTCTTCACCCATGGACTTGGATTTCTCTACGGCCCGCAACATCCACTTCAAAGCTTCGCGGTAGTTGGGCGGATCAATGCCAAGATTGGCACTGGCCATAAATGCCAGGGCAGAAGCGGGCGGGTCCGGGTTCTTGTCGAACCAGCTCTGCAGGTAATTCATGCCCTTGCGATACTGTTCGGCACCAATATAGAGCTGACCAACGTTAAACACCGTCTGGCTGATCTGTTCAGGCGGCAGGATACATTCACCCAAACGGATAACCCGTTCCAAAGCTTGCGCAGACTGGATGTACTGCTCGCGCTCAGCGTAAATCTGGCCATAGAATTGATACAGCACCGTCTGATCGTAGGCGGGCAACTCATTCTTGTTCTTGATACCGTCCAGTTCCATCATCGCCTCACCGAGATTTTCGGCTTCCAGCAATTTCTGGACGTCTTCAATTACGCGGAACACTTTCGGCGACAATACCTTGTTACCGGAAGACTTACCGCACTGCGCTGACTGCGCCTGGGCCGCGCTTGTCATGGACATTGTAGATGTCGCAACCACCGCAACAGCCACCAATGCACCAAGCGCCATCTTATTCCAACTGAACCCGTTCATTCTTTCTTCCCTTTCACGGATATTGAGCATGAAGCTCTACCGCTGGCCTGGACGGCCAATTCCCTAGTCGGCCATCTCATAAACAAGGCGAATATGCTGGTTCGGTGATTCTTGCGGTTCACCATTCACCACCAGCGGTTCGTACTTGTACTGCGACACAGCCTTGAGTGCTGACCGCTCAAAGAGGCTCGAAGACGATTCGAGCACCATTGCATCACGCACACCACCCGTTTTGGTAATGGTAAAGCGAACAATCACCCAGCCTTCAATGCCACGTTCCTGGGCGCGTCGCGGATATTGCTGCTGCACACGGAACTTCGGATAGGCGCCGCGGTCAATCGCCGCCGTGCCAATGCCGATATTCATGTCATTGCTGAAGCCAGTGTTAAAGTCGACCGTCGGGCCAGACTTCGGCGCATTGGTGGCCAATTGCGTCCGAGCCGGGGGCGGCGGTTTGCGTACTTCCTGCTTCTTGGGCTTGGCCCGCTCCTTACGCTGAACAGACTGCTCTTCATCTTCCATCGTGATGTCGATGGGCGAAAAACGCTCGCCTTCCTGCAGTGCCATTTCGCCTGTAGCGACCAGAAACTGCATGATGAAAAACAAACCAAATGTAACGAGGACTGAAAGCCCAATTGCGCCACCGAAACGTGCAATCATGATCAATACTCCACAGCGCGCAGTGATACACCAGCGGCACCACCGATTAGCATCTGGTCCATCACCTCAGTTACGCAACCTGTTTGTGCGTCACCTTCAATGGTAATAATCCCCGGTGCGCCAGGACGTTCTGCCACCAAACGCTGAACGTTCGGGGCAACCTGGCCCGGGTCAATCCGACGACCCTGCAGGCGAACCCAGCAGTCTTCCGTTACGGTGAGCGCAACAGTCTTTGGCTTCGCGTCGGGCGGTGGCGGCGTATCGTTTTCGTTCGGCTTGGCAACATTGATGCCAGATTCCTTCACGAAGGTCGCCGTCACGATGAAGAAGATGAGCATGATGAACACAATGTCCAGCATGGGCGTCAGGTCAACCTCGACCTCATCTTCTGCTGATCCGTGCTTCTTACGCATAGATACTAAAACTCCCGTTCAGAATGTCTTCCCTGGAAGACGTCTTGCCGCTACGGCTGGTCAAGAGAAACCGAGATATCTTGCAACCCGGCTTCTTTTGCTTCGGTAATCACATCAACGATATGACGGCCCGGTGCATCCTTGTCAGCCTGGATCGACATGGCACCTTTGGGGTTCTCGGCATACAGTCGTGCAATCACACTCTGCAGAGCACCAAGTTCCACCGGTCGGCCTTCGACCCAGATTTCCCCGTCGCCAGAAACAGCCACCAAAATGTTGGCAAGCTTGTTTTCCTCAGCCATTTCAGCGAGGGGCTTGTCAACATCAATGCCCGTTTCTTTCACAAACGTGGCGGTCACAATAAAGAAGATAAGCATGATAAACACGATGTCGAGCATCGGCGTCATGTTGATTTCTTCTTTTTCTTCAACCTTTCTTATGGCCATGCCTGCCCCCTAGTGATGAACCAGACTATCAGCGACCCGGTCGGTCTCCTGATAGACATAGCGTTCGATCATGTTGCTGAAGAACAGCCCGGAAAGCGCGGCCACCATCCCTGCCATGGTTGGCAGAGTAGCTTTGGACACGCCCGCGGCCATACCACGTGCATTACCACCACCGGAGAATGACATAACGTCAAACACCGAGATCATGCCTGTTACCGTACCCAGCAGACCCAAGAGCGGGCAAAGGGCCACGAGTGTCTTGATCATGGGGACGGAGGCATTCAGGCTTTCATAGACCTGCGAGATAAGCGCATCGCGGATGCGGTGAGCGTACCAGGAGGTCTGATCTTCGCGTGCTTCCCAACTTGCGATGATCTGGGTGGTGAGTTGCCTGTGGGCTGACCGGAAGTACCAGAACCGTTCAATAATCAGCATCCACATGAAGAAGGTGATGGCGAGGATGGCCCAAAGGACATCCCCTCCCAACTCCATGAAGTCTCTGATCGCTTCTAATGCTTCAGTCATTATTCAGCGCCTAGTTCTTTTCGGCGTGAAGGGCAACGATACCAGCAGCCTGTTCTTCAAGCACGTGAATGATGCGCTTGGCGCGCGAAGACACGAGCGTGTAGAGCAGGGTCAGCGGGATAGCGACCAACAGACCAAGCACCGTGGTGACAAGAGCCTGCGAAATACCGCCAGCCATGATCTGCGGATCACCAGCACCGTAAAGCGTAATCGCCTGGAAGGTGTTGATCATACCAGTCACCGTACCGAGCAGACCCATCAGCGGGGCAACCACGGAGATCACCTTGATGATCGGCAGACCGGCTTCGATCTTCGGCGCATCCTTGAGAATGGCCTCGTCGAGCTTCAACTCAAGTGTTTCAACATCAACACCCTTGTTGTTTTCGTAGACGGCCATGACACGACCCAGCGGGTTGTTTTCATTGGCGGCATCGCTCTTCATCTGTGCGTTCACCTTGCTGCCGATGCCGAACAAGACGGCCCAGCGGATCAGCGTCAGGATCAGGCCGGCAATACCCAGGATGGCAATGGCATAGCCAATGTAACCACCGTAGTTAAAGCGGTCCCAAAGAGACGGCAGGCGAATGAAGGTGCTCAGGATCTGGCCACGGCTTGGGTCAACACCAAAAGCGGCATAACCGGAAGAGGCCGTTGCGAGGTCCGAGGTAGAGTCGACATAGCGACCAGCAGGCTGTGCGCCATATTCGCTGATGTCGCCACCGCTATAGTTCAGGTAAGCGCCGTCAGAAATCAGGTTGAAGGCACCAACACGGACAACTTCACGATCTTCCGTGCCGCCAGCAGCCGTATTGACCGAGGCGTTGAACTTAACGACCTGACCGGACTGGTAGATTTCTTCCATATACATCTGCCAGAACTCGGTGAGTTCTTCGATGGTCGGCAATTCGAGGTCACGCTTCTGAGCCAGATTGTCCAGGAACTCTTCGCGGTTCGGGATCTGAACGCTGACGAGTGACTGGCCAATGAAACCGCGCAGGTCTTCAGAAGACTGTTTCACGACGCCGAACAGCTCGTTCAAGTTACCTTGACGTTCGCGCAGCTGGCCTTCCAGCTGAGTGATCTGACGTTCGTTGGCATCAAACTGGTCTTCCAGCTGCTTGGAGCGGCGCTGCAAGCGAGACCGTTCAGCTCGAGCTTCGTTCAGCAGGCGCTGCTGGTTGTTCTTGTCGGCCTGGAACTGCTGAATGCGTTGACGCTCTTCAGCACGTTCACGGGCGGTACCCTGACGAACCAGTTCCATCAGGCGTTCAAGAGAAACTGCCTGAGGTTCATCAGCCTGTGCGAAGCTACCTGTTGCCGGCATGGCAAGCAGGGCAGCGAGGGCAAGTGTCTTGATCTTATTCATTATTTTGCCTCCACAGGAGCGAAGACCGGGACGCGAACGAGGTCAGCCTGAACGGCTTTCTGCGCCATCAGGATAGCCTGACCTACGCGGCCATTATATTCGCTCGGCAGTTCTTCCCAGCCACGAGAGTTATTGTTCCATACGAAAGTACGGCTACCGTCGGGCGTCTGGAACATGAACGCGATGCGGCCAATGCTCAGATAGTTAACTTTGGTTTCGTTACCATCAATGACTTCAGTGCCGTCATAGACGTCAAGCTTCTGACCGTAGTCGACTTCCGTCTGATAGCGTTCCAGCACCAGGCGATAACGCTCGGACGGCGCAACATCAGGCTGGTCCATCAGGTCCTGCAGCGCTTCGATGCGCTCCAGACGCTCTTCCTGGCGGAAGGGAATGTCAGCCATAACGAATGACCGCAGGCTGTCGATCATTTCCTGAATCAGCGGCATCACTTCGCGGCGGGTCTTTGTAATACCCTCCAGCTGCTGATTGATCAGGGCAATGTCTGCCTTCTGCTGGTCAATCTGGTCGCTAACCTGCTTGTTATAGGTCCGCAACACTTCGTTTTCTTCGATCACAATCTTATAAGCGTCGAGCAGATCATTCGTCTGGTCGTCAAGATTATCGATCTGACTTTGCGCCTGAACGAGCTGCCTGTTTGAGCTCTTTTCAGCCGCCAGAATTTCTTCAAGTTCGGTCGAATTCGCCGGTGACCATGCCAGAAGCATCGCCGCCGCAATCGACATTCCGATGGGTGTGTATCTTTTCATTCTTGCTATCCCAAGCACCTTCCCAGGGTTTTCATTTAGCAAACGCATAACGGTTACGCCTCTTTGCAATGCAAAGGCAACGTTCGTCAATCGCCTGCGTGTGAGGCGGGCATACTAACAACTTCATTTTCGTTTGGCTACGCATCAAATGTAGATATTTTTACAGTTTTGATACGTTCAAATAAGCGCCTTCAACCGGCTGTTATATAATAGGATTTAGGGCAGTCATTCGACCACTTCAACCGCAATAAGGCCAAAGAGGCTATTGGCGAGGCAGATTTTTTCTGCACGCATGACCTCTTCTTTCTCAAGGATTCGTTCAATCAGCGGAGAATCACCATTTTCCATAAAGTCAGTCCTGAATGTACCGCCAAGCGCACCACAGGAAAGCGGCGGCGTAACCCAGCTTCCATCCAGATAGACAAGTAGATTGTAGCGCGTACCCTCGGTGACCTGCCCCCATTCATTCACCAGAAGCACGTCTCTGTATCCCCGGGGTGCCGCTTCTCGTGCATGGAGACGATCCAATTGCTGTCGATGGGTTGTCTTGTGAAACAGGAAGACATCATCGGAACAAACCGCCTCACTGGCGAAGGCCACATGTTCAGGCTCCTGTGACAGCGCGGCCTGCAATGATCGGGTCAAACGACCCGATACCGGAACGGACTTGATCGAAAGCTCCCCTTGCGGAGAACACAACAGACGCACTCGCCTGTCCTCAGGCGGGCCATCATACAATTCCGGAAGAGCGCTGATATGGTCGGTCAACATGGTGCGGGCCTCTTCCAGGTCCAGCGCATAGCCAAAATATTCGGCCGACGAAGAAAGCCGCTCCAAATGCGCCTCAAGCAACCAGAGGCCTTCATCGGCCACCCAGCGCATCGTCTCTATCAGAGCCGGGGCACGCTGCGGCACCTCGGCAAAACGCCCTTTCAACAGGCTCTCTTCATATTCGGCCTGCTCATCGGAATCGGCAACGACACCGCTTCCCACCCCCAGCCGGGCTTTGCCGTTGTGATCGATGGCCAGGGTTCGGATGGGAACATTGAAGACCATATCGCCACCAGGGGCCACATGGCCGATCGCACCGGTATAGATGCCACGCGGCCCACGCTCCAGTGACCGGATGACCTCCATGGCCTTGATCTTAGGGGCGCCTGTCACAGACCCACAGGGGAACAGTGCCTGCAATACGGCACTGATCGACGTATCCTCGGGCACCTGCCCGGTAACGGTTGATGTCAGCTGAACAACGGATCGGTATGTTTCCGCCTCAAACAATTGAGGCACCTGAACGGTCCCGGCTTCTGCGATACGGGATAAATCATTCCGCTCGAGATCGACAATCATCAGATTTTCAGCGCGGGATTTTTCGTCCTCAACAAGTGTCTGTTGCTGAGACGCATCCTCTTCCGGCCAACGACCCCGTGAAATTGTTCCCTTCATGGGGCGTAGGCGCACGGTCTTACCGCGCTTTTCAAGGAACAACTCTGGCGAATGGGAGGAGAACAGCCAGTCAGATGTTTCGATATAGGCCCCCCATCCTACCGGCTGCGCTTGCCGCAAAGCAGCATGAACGCAGGCAGGGTCGCCGGCCGCCTGTCCTTCAAGACCAAATGTATAATTGATCTGGTACACATCGCCTGCGGCCAGATGCTCCTTGATGGCCCCAATACCTGCCAAATAGTCGGCTTTGCTGATATCAGCCGACAGCGGGCCAAGTGCACCGACCCGGCCCCGGCAACGCTCGAGCCAGAAATCTTCCAGCTGGTTTTTGTCCAACCTGTCCCGCCGATCAAAAACACCAAACCAAAGAAGCGGCTGCGGCCGGTCTTCGGGAAGCAAATGCCGGAGACCCGGCTCCAGCAGATAGCCCATTTCGTATGAGAAAAAGCCCGCCACATAGGCACCGCCATCAACCGCGCTTTGTAATGCCGCTATGCAAGCCTCGACATCTGCGGGGGCGGCACAGGTAATGATGTCTTCTGGATCCTGATACAGCCAGGAGGTCCCGTCCGGGTCGAGGCTGTTTTCCAGCAAGACGATTATTTCCCCGGGGGGCAGATAGCGCATCGATACCAGCACCTGCAGTATAAAAAAAGCCGGGCGCAAGGCCCGGCTTCTTCCTAACGGAAATTTGGTGCTACGATAAGACCCTAACGAGCCCCCAGATGCCTTCTGCAGCAATGATCAGGAGCGTCCCCAGCGCCCCGATGCCGCGACCAATGATGAATTTCTCACCGATATAGAGCCCGGCCGCGTGCAGAACACGCGCGATGACAAGGCCACCACCCAGCACACGCAGCCAAGTCTGATCGCCGCCCGTCATTTCCAAACAGGCCAGCAGCACCAGCGCAATTGGCAC
This sequence comes from Alphaproteobacteria bacterium, assembly GCA_030836535.1. Lineage (GTDB taxonomy): Bacteria > Pseudomonadota > Alphaproteobacteria > SMXS01 > SMXS01 > SMXS01. Next base: position 9,489 of record JAURPT010000148.1, on the reverse strand, counting down.
ATATTCAGCAAAATTCTCCTGCGCCCGCATCGGGACCAAAAGCTCATTATTGTCCCCTGGCCCGTGTGAAATCTTGGCGCTGCCCCGCTTCATGGCCACATTGAAGCTCAGAATCACAAAAATAATCGCCAGAATACTGCCATAGGTCAGTGTGATGGCCGGTCCACCCGCCAGCATGTTTTCAAACATTGTAAAAGTCCCCTCAGTTGTTTACGCAACGGTCTCCCAAGTACCCTTGCAGGCCTTGTGATCGTATGGTGTGATAATCAGCCCGGTCAAGCGCCACAGAGCGCAGCTGGCCGCAACTGCAGGAAACAAAGCCATGGCAGCCGTCAAAGGCCCGCTCAACAATATCCGCATTCTAGATTGCGCCACCTTTCTGGCAGGGCCTCTGGCCGCCTCCAACCTTGCCGAATTCGGCGCAGAGGTCATCAAGGTCGAACAGCCCGGCAAAGGCGATAGCCTGCGCGCCTTTGGCACCCCGACCGAGAAAGGCGACAGCCTGGTCTGGCTGTCGGAATCCCGAAACAAGGACTCCATGACGCTCGACCTGCGGAGTGACCAGGGACGCGAAATATTTCTGCAGCTGGTCGCCAAATCCGATGTTGTCTGCGAGAATTTCCGCCCCGGCACCATGGCGCGATGGGGCCTCGGCTATGAGGAACTCAAAGCGGCCAACCCGGGTATTATCCTGCTACAGGTTTCCGGTTATGGGCAGAACGGCCCCTATGCCCAACGGCCAGGCTTTGCCCGCATTGCGCACGCTTTTGGCGGCCTGTCGCATCTGGCTGGCATGCCCGGTGAAGCCCCCATCACACCAGGCTCTACATCGCTGGCCGACTATATGTCAGGCACCTATGGCGCCTTGGCGATTATGATTGCCCTGCGCCACCGCGACCTGACCGGAGAAGGTCAGACGATTGATATTGCCCTGTTTGAACCGATCTTCCGGGCACTGGATGACCTTGCCCCGGCCTATAACCTCAACGGCACGATCCGCCAGGCACAGGGCGTGATGACGACCGTGGCCTGCCCCCATGGCCACTTTCAGGCCGCCGACGGAAAATGGCTGGCGATTGCCTGCACCAATGACAAGATGTTCGCCCGCCTGTGCAAGGCGATGGATATGGAAGGCCTGGCCGCTGAGGGCATGTATGGCAAAACCCAGGCGCGCCTGGCAGAAGCAGAGAAGATTGAAGGGATCGTCGCCGACTGGGTAGGGGCGCGCGCCCGAGAGGAAACGCTCGTCATTTTGCAGCAGCATGACGTGCCATCTTCCTCCATCAACTCCATTGCCGACATCATGGAAGATGAACACATCACCCAGCGCAAGACCATGGCCACCCTGGAAGATGAGGTATTGGGCGACATTACGATCCCCGGCGTTGTACCCCGCCTGTCGGCCAGCCCTGGCAAAATCGCCCACCTGGGCCCGACACTTGGCAATGCCACCGAGCGTGTATTGCAGGACCTGCTCGACATGACACCCGGTGAGATTGAACAGCTCAGAGACAAAAAGGTAATCTGACATGCGCAAGGCAATGTTCATTCTGCTGCCGCTGCTCATGGCTGCCTGCGCCAGCCCAACGCCGGGCATCATGGAGAAAAACCTGCCCGGCGCATCGCCCAACCGCTTTACGTACTGCACCGGTTACGGGTGCACCATTCCCTGGACGGTGCAACTAGCCGCCGATGAATGGTCGGAGATCACCGTCCCATTAAAAACCAGCGCCAGCAGCGCCGAGGCTGAAAGACGGCTTATTGCCCAGACGGTAGCATTGTTCGAACAGACAGTAGGCCCAAAGACCAAGACGACTGAAGATGAAGCAGGCGCGACCGTTTTCAGTTTTTCGTCCAAACGCGGCCAACTGGACTGTATTGACGAATCTCACAACACAGCGACACTGCTTCACTTTCTGGAAGCAGATGGCCTGCTGCACTGGCACCGGGTCGGCCCGGTGGCGCACCGAGGGATGATCCTGGACCGTTGGTTCCACAACACGGCGGTGGTTATTGAGAATGCATCAGGTGACGCCTATGTTATTGACTCTTGGTTCGGCTTGAACGGCGAATTGGCTGACGTGCAACCATTATCCGTTTGGAAAGAGGGCTGGCACCCGGAAGGCTTCTTTAATGGTGTCACCAAAGAAGAACGCACCGCGGGCCGGAAAGCCGCACAGCAAAATCAACAGCCCACAACAGCGGCAGGAAGTGAATAATATGAGTATTGATCGAGTGGTCCTTCGTGCAGCTGTTGGCATCGTCGTGCTGTTGGCTGTTATTGCCTTTGCATTGCGTACCGACGAAGTCGTGAGCACCGCCAGCATTGAGGTGCCCGCCAGCCCGGATGTTGTTTGGGAAATCCTCACGGATACATCGTTGAAGTCTGAATGGATGGAATTTGTGACCGGCGCAACCCAGATGGTCGGGGCCTCTGGCACGGCTGCCTCGTCTACCATGCTGTCGGTCTATCAGGAGGGGCGGATGAGCAACATTTATGAAGATGTTGTTGTTTCAGCCGCACCCTTGTTGTTGCAGACCCAGATTGGTGACCGCGAAGGTGTCATTCAGGTTGCAACGCGCTATGAATTGAAACCGGCAGGCCCTGGTGGCACCCGCACGCGACTGATCATTACGGCTACACGCGCTCTGGAAGGCACGCTCGCCCCGTTCTTTGCGTTCTTCGTCAGCCAGCGCAGCGATGACAATGTCACCCATAATGCCCAAGCCCTGCAGCAGCTCATCATTCAGCAAACGCAAGAAGGTCGTTAGGCGGCCTCTACGTCGTAATCGGCGAAGGTCCACTCTTCCGAGGATTCGACCTGTGCTTCAAACAGATGTTGGGCGGCAACCAAGGCTTCGTCTTCCGAAGCGGCTTCGACATCGCATACCCAGTAAAACGTTCCGCGCGACACGTCGCTCTTTAGCGTGACATGAAACTTCATGGTAACGATCTCCCAAATTCCGGCAGGGCTTGATAGCGGCCCCGCGAGCCAATAACAATAGGGTCATGAAACGCGATTTACCCAGAAAACGCCTGACGGAACGCGTCGCCGACCGCAAAGCCGGTCGCAAGGAAGCACCAGACCGCACGCCAAAACAGAAGGCAGTGCGCAACCGTTTTGAGTTGTTCGGCAATGTCCTGGCCATGTTCGGCCTGTTCATGCTTGCCTACACGGTGTTCCGCAGTGGCGGCATCACTGACTGGGCCACTGATACGATGATCATGTATTCCATGATCTTTGTGGTCGGCCGCGCTCTCAAGACAGCGGCCGACTCGCTTTCTCGGCTTTTTTAGCCCCTACTTGTTCGTGTAAGGACGCAGTTCCAGCTTGGCGATGGTTTCTGCATGCACTTCATCGGGACCATCTGCCATCCGCGTGGTGCGGGCATAAGCCCAAGCGCGTGACAGGAAGGTGTCATTGGTGAAGCCCATGGCACCATGTGCCTGCACCGCACGGTCGATGACGTTCTGGGCCATCTGCGGGACCAGCACCTTGATCATGGCGATTTCCTTGCGCGCACCCTTGGCGCCTACCTGGTCCATCATGTAAGCGGTCTTGAGCACCAACAGACGGGCCTGTTCCACTTCAATACGTGAGCGGGCAATGTCGTCGCGGATCGTGCCAAACTCAGACAGCTGCTTACCAAAAGCCTCACGGCTGGTGGCGCGTCGGCACAATTCTTCAATAGCGCGGTCAGCAGCGCCGATCAGCCGCATGCAGTGGTGAATACGGCCTGGGCCAAGACGCCCCTGGGCAATTTCAAAGCCGCGGCCTTCACCCAGCAGCATATTGCTGGCCGGGACGCGAACATTGTCGAATTCAATTTCAGCTTCGCCAAATGGCGCATGATCATCATTGTAGACCGGCAAGGCCCGCAGGATGTTCACACCCGGTGTGTCGCGCGGGACAAGAATTTGCGACTGCTGCTGGTGGCGGGCGGCATTGGGGTCGTTCTTACCCATGACGATGAAGATATTACACGTCTCGCGCATGGCGCCTGTGGAGTACCACTTGCGGCCATTGATGACATATTCGTCGCCATCACGCTCGATACGGGTTGAGATATTGGTTGCGTCAGAGGAGGCAACAGCTGGCTCGGTCATACAGAAGGCAGAGCGATTCTTGCCCTCGAGCAACGGGATCAGCCATTCATCCTGCTGTTCCTTGGTGCCGTAATTGACGAACACTTCCATGTTGCCTGTATCAGGTGCCTGACAGTTGAAGACCTCGGCCCCCCAGTCAACACGGCCCATGATTTCAGCCAGCGGGGCATATTCAAGGTTGCTCAAGCCAATGCCATATTCACCGCGGAAAACCTCCGGCAGGAACAGGTTCCACAGGCCGGCTTTCTTTGCTTTTTCTTTCAGTTCATCAAGAACCGGCGGCGTCCGGAAGCGGTTATCCGCTTCGTCAATCTGGTCATAGAACAGATGTTCTACGGGAATGACATGGTCATCCATAAATTGGGTAATCTGAGCCTGAAGGTCCTGGACCCGATCGCTGAAGGCAAAATCCATAATGGCATCCTATTTTCGTGGTGGTTGGATTCGGCGCACACCTTTAGCGGCTGCCCGGCCATTTGCCAAGACCTCAGGAAGGATTACTCGCCAGCTCCCACCAAATTGGCCCGAATACGGGCATCAATATCAGGCACATGAATACTGACAAGGTCGGGGACCCGCTGGTTCAGATAGGCCAGGGCCGGGTCTGCTTCAACCCGACAGGCTTTCGCCAGGGGTGGCAGCAACATAGCGTAGGAAAACCGGGCATTGAGGACAACATCATCATCGCCCGCCAATATATCTGCGCCAAGAGCGGCCATGTTTTCACAAAACTGGGGCGCGGTGAAACTGTTCACAGAATAACGATTGGCCATGCTGGTCACATGGTCATGCAAGGCAGCCCGGTGGCCGCGACCAATTGTTCGTTTAAAATAGTCTTGCACGACATCCGATGTTGCCGCCAGGTCGCGGCCAAAGCGCGCCATGACCGCATTGTATTTGTCCTGCAGGCCCAAATGCGGCTTGTGGATGCATTTGAGCGCGGCAAACATCAGGCCGGACTGCATAGTGCGGCTTCGTTCAGCGCGTAATTCAGAGGCCGTCATACAGGAGGCAGCCGCAACAGAGGACTGCGCAGCCAGCACAAGCGCGACCACGCCACCGATGATTGCTCTGCCAATGTCTCCCCTCATGCGCCAGCCCCTTTGCGCCCTGATGATTTCTAGATGCTGAAATCCGAACTGTTGAACGGTACGGCATCATCACCCATACGGATCGACGGACCAGATGCCCGAATGCGTTCGCGCGCGGTCAAAGGCACCTTGTTCCCGGCGATCTCCACCGGATAAATGCCAACAACGATGTTGCGGGCTTCATCTTTCTGCGCCGTTGCCAGTAGGCCTTCAAGCTCGTCTGCACCCGCAACATGGGCGTAGTCGATGTTCTCGGTCCAACCTGTCATGCCGCCGTCTTTGGTCATGTAAACAATCAGGCCGTCCTTAAGCCGGTTGGCTGTGATGACCTGATAATCTTGTTCACTGTCGGACATGCTTCATTGTCTCCTTGCTTCTGCCCGGCCCCTAGCGCGAGAAGAAGCCCTTGATCTCGCTTTTGACATTGTCGAACGTCGACCCGCCAATGCCACCTGGTAATTTCAACGTGTCGCTGATTAGCCCGGTTGCCTGGGCTTTGACCAGTTCTTTCTTCACCAAGTCGGTGACAGCCGCGAAAATCTGTTTCGCTGCATCGGCCGCCAGCACGCCATTTTCCTTTTCGCCAATACCCTGCAAATGCAGGTCCGGTAGGGTGATTTCCTGATTCAATGCCTTTACGCCCAGCCCGGCCACCTTCACTTTCGCGCCCTTGAGATGAAAGTCTTCAATCACAAACAGGGTTGGTGGCGCATCGCCAGCAGCTTCTTCAGGACCGACAAATGCCTGCACATTTTCATTGATTCGCGTCAGGTTCTGCGTGTCGTCACCCAGCTCAAAGGTGAATTCCGGATTGATCACCTCCACCGAATGGATGACCACTTTTTCAGAAAACAGAGACTGGATATCAAGAGACGTGGAAATTTCACCCAATCGCAAGGAATGCGGTTCCGTAAATCCTGCCGGGTTGCCAACGACCAAATCTTCCAGACTTGCGGACCCTGTGAGCGGCCCAATAGAGACGTCACCCACTGCAACTGTCGTGCCGGTGACCTCCGGACCAAATTCTTCAATCCCCGCGGCAACGATTGATTCGCCCTGCCACATCACCACAACGACAGCGCCGACAACAACCAGCACCACGGCCAACACCAGATTACGTAAAAGTTTCAAAGTCTACTCCGTCTTGCGCGACGCCATCCCACTGGCCGCATACCGGCTTGCATCATAACAGATATGGCACAAAAAGCTTGTCACTCAAGCGTGATGACCACTCTTTTCTTGCACGGTCGTGATGGCTATGGCACTGCCTTGACTTGTGGTCGCCATGATTAGGGCAAACAGGAACAACCATATGGAATTGTATCGTCACACTGATGCGGTACCAGCCAGCCTTCAGGGTTCGGTCGTCGCATGGGGCAATTTTGATGGTTTCCACAAGGGGCACCAGGCAGTGTTCCGCCAGACGGCCGCCATCGCCGATGCGCAACATGCCCCGCTGACGGCCCTGACAACAGAACCGCACCCAAGGGAATTCTTTGCGCCCGAAGCGCCCAGCTTCCGCCTCATGTCATTGCGCAATAAGGCCCATGTGCTGGAGACATTCGGTGTTGATGCCCTCTTCGTCCTGAATTTTGACGACGCCCTGTCCAGCATGAGCGCTGATGCCTTCGTAGAAGAATTGCTCGTTGGCCGTCTTGGCGTGCGCCACATTGTCACCGGCTATGACCAACGCTTTGGCAAGGGCCGAGCGGGTGATACGGACCTTTTGGTACGCATGGGCAGCCAGCTTGGCTTTGGCGTCACCGCTATTGAGCCCGTCGCCCATGACGGCGAGGCCTATTCATCGACCCAGGTGCGCGCCTGCCTGCGCGAAGGCCGACCGGAAGAAGCAGCTGATCTGATGGGTCACTGGTGGCGCATTGAAGGCCGGGTTGAAGAAGGCGACCAACGCGGCCGTACCATCGGCTTCCCCACCGCCAATGTCGCTTGGGGAAATTATCTTGAACCTTGCCTGGGTGTATACGCCATGCGTGCCCATGTTGAAGATGGGCCCCACGTCGGCACGTATGATGCCGTTGCCAATCTGGGCATGCGCCCCACATTCAACAAAACAGCACTGTGTTTTGAGGTCCATCTGCTGGACTTTCAGGGCGACCTCTATGGCAGCCATATGAGTGTGGATTTTGTCTCCTTCATTCGCCCCGAACAGAAGTTCGATGGGCTGGATGCCCTCAAGGCGCAGATCGCTGCCGACAGTGACGAAGCGCGCAAGCGCCTGGGCCAAGCCGAATATGGCGCTGATCGCTATCCTGAGGTAAAGCGTTAGCGGGTCGACAGGCCGCTACAGCCTTGATAAACAGAGCCACCAAATTCAACCGCGGCCAAAAGCCGCCAACAGACCGTGGCCAACCGCCAACAGGGTGGCCCGCCTGACGGAAGAGCGTCACCATTATGACGAAGGACTACAAAGCCACCATCCGGCTGCCACAAACTGATTTTGCCATGAAGGCCCAATTGCCCAAGCGCGAGCCGGATATGCTCGCCTTCTGGCAGGAAAACGACCTGGAAGGCCAGATCAACGCTTCAACGGCTGATCGCCCCACCTTCCTGCTACATGACGGCCCGCCATATGCCAATGGTCACATTCACCTTGGCCATGCCATGAACAAGATCATCAAGGACGTGATCAACCGTACCCAGCGTAGTCTCGGCAAGCGCACGCCCTATGTGCCCGGCTGGGACTGCCACGGCCTGCCCATCGAATGGAAGATCGAAGAAAAATACCGCAAGGCCAAGAAGAGCAAGGACGAGGTCCCCATCAACGAATTCCGGCATGAATGCCGCGTGTTTGCACAGGAATGGGTCGACATCCAACGCGAAGAATTCAAGCGCCTGGCGATTGGCGGTGACTGGGATAACCCCTACACCACCATGACCTATGCCGCAGAAGCCCGCATCGCCGATGAACTGATGAAGTTCCTGATGAATGGCGGGCTCTACAAGGGTGCCAAGCCGGTGATGTGGTCGGTCGTTGAGAAGACCGCACTTGCCGAAGCCGAAGTGGAATATGAAGACCACACGTCAACGCAGGTGGATGTGCGCTTCCCGGTTGCCTCCAGCAGCATTGCCGCCCTTGAAGGCGCAACCATTGTCATCTGGACGACGACGCCATGGACACTGCCCGGTAACCGCGCCATCTCCTATGGCCCGGACATGGATTACGTCGTGATCCGCGTCACTGAAACGGATGACGATAGCCTGGCTCAGATCGGAGAGACGATTGTGCTGGGCGAAGCCCTGCTGGCCGACGTCTGCGGTCGTGCAGGCATTGCCGCTCATGAAGTTGTTGAGCGCTTCAAGGGTGAAGCCCTTGCCGATACGGTCTGCCGCCACCCCTGGCATGGTCAGGGTTACGATTTCGATATCCCGCTTCTGGGCGGTGACCACGTCACCACCGAGGCAGGCACCGGTTTCGTGCACACGGCCCCTGGCCATGGTCAGGAAGACTATGAAGTCTGGTTGGCGCATGGCCATCGCCAAATCCCCGATACGGTTGGTCCAGATGGCCTCTACTACGAACACGTGCCGCTGTTTGCCGGCCAACACGTGTTCCGCGCCGATGGTCCCGTGTGTGAAGCGCTGACAGAAGCCGGCGCGCTGTTGGCCCAGGGTAAACTGGTACACTCCTACCCGCATTCCTGGCGCTCCAAAGCACCGCTGATCTTCCGCAACACGCCGCAATGGTTCATTTCCATGGATGAAAATAACCTGCGCAAAACGGCGTTAGAGGAAATTGACCGTGTCCGCTGGGTACCCGATGCCGGCTATAACCGCATCAAGTCCATGGTCGACAACCGGCCCGACTGGGTTGTCTCCCGCCAGCGCGCCTGGGGCGTGCCCATCACCGTCTTTATCAACAAGGCAACCGGTGAGCCGCTGAAGGATGAAGCCGTCAACGCCCGCATCACCCAGGCATTTGAAGAACATGGTTCTGACATCTGGTTCGCTGAAGACAGCGCCTACTTCCTGGGCAATGAACACAATGCGGATGACTACGACAAGGTCGATGACATTCTCGACGTGTGGTTCGACTCTGGCTCGTCCCACGCCTTTGTGATGGAAGACCGGGACGATCTGGACCCGCCTGCCGCCCTTTATATGGAAGGGTCCGACCAGCATCGTGGTTGGTTCCAGTCCAGCCTGCTTGAATCCAGTGGCACGCGCGGCAAGGCGCCTTATGACGCGGTCCTGACCCACGGCATGGCGCTCGACAAAAATGGCCGCAAAATGTCGAAGTCTGAAGGCAATACCGTCGATCCGCAGAAGATC
>JAURPT010000147.1 GCA_030836535.1 Alphaproteobacteria bacterium | reverse complement strand
GCGCCAGCAGCACGGCAGCGCCTGTTCTTATGTGCAACGCAGGGTCATCTGACTTTGATGCCAGCAAGCCAGCCCGCAGCGTTGCCTGGGGTATCACCCAGGAAAACACCCGACATGTTGCTGCAGATGATGCTGGGCTGACCGCAGAGGATGTCCCGCATCTGGAACTGAAATGGGCGTTCTCCTATGCCGATGCCACACGGGCACGGTCCCAACCGACCATTGGCGGCGGTGCCGTGTTTATCGGCAGCCAGAACGGCACAATCTATGCGCTGGACGAAGACACAGGCTGCGCCCGCTGGACCTATCAGGCGGAGGCCGAAGTACGCTCTGCCTTGACGTTGGACGGCGTCGAGAGCGACCAGCCCATGCTGTATTTTGGTGACTTTAATGCCAATGCCTATGCAATTGACGCAGACACCGGCGCGTTGATCTGGAAAGTAGCCGTCGGTGACCATGTAGCGGCCACTATTACGGGCTCACCCAAGCTCTATGAAGACACACTCTACGTCCCAGTCTCAAGCCGGGAGTGGGCCTCTGCTGCTGACCCGGAATATGAATGCTGCACCTTCCGCGGCAATGTTGTTGCCCTGAACAAAATCGACGGCACCATGCAATGGCGTGGCCATGTGGTCCCCGATGAACCCGTCAAAACAGACCGGAGCAATGCTGTCGGCATTCCCATTTGGAACCCGGCAGGCGCACCTGTATGGAACAGCCCGACGGTCGATACCAAGCGTGGGCGGCTCTATATAGGAACGGGTGAGGCCTACACCTCCCCCGCCGTCAATACCAGCGACGCCATCGTGGCTATGGATATGGAAAATGGCGCGCTGATCTGGGCCTATCAGGGCACTGAAGGTGATGCCTGGAACTTGGCCTGCGTGATCGAAGACAAAACCAATTGTCCCGATGAAAACGGGCCAGACTTCGACTTTGGCGCACCGCCGGTGCTGATCACGACGACCGAGGGGCAGGATATTCTGCTGGCAGGGCAAAAGTCCGGCATGGTCCATGCGCTGGACGCCGAAACAGGCGCACTCCTCTGGAAGAAACGCATTGGTCTGGGCGGCTTCGCTGGGGGCGTCCATTGGGGCATGGCCTCAGACGGTAAACTGCTCTACGCCCCGAATGCCGACACAGATTTTTACGGCTATTGGGAAGGGGAACGCAAACCGGGCATGTATGGCATTGAGCCGTCCACGGGCGAATTCGTGTGGTTCACCCCTGCCCCCGACACCTGCCCGGAAGGCACCAAGCCAGCCTGTGACCCAGGCCTTTCAGCTGCGCCAACGTCGACGGATGGTGTCGTCTTTGCTGGTGGGTTTGATGGGGTCTTGCGCGCCTATGACAGCACCGATGGTACTGTCGTTTGGGAGGTCAATACCGTGCGGGATTATGAAACCGTTAATGGCGACATTGCCCGTGGCGGCACGATTGAATCCGACGGCCCGGTCATTGCCAATGGCAAGGTCTTCGTGAATTCCGGTTATCTATATGGTGGCCGTATGGCGGGTAATGTGCTGCTGGTCTATTCAAGGGACGGTAAATAGGTCTATCCTGCACAGGCCCATAATCGGCCAAAGCTGGATGAATGACCCAGACCGACCCAACAGAGAAAAAACCTGTCCAAGGTTATAAAGCCAACAGCCCTGCTCTGTGGAAACGGTTTGTTTTTGGCCTGTTTTATTACTTGGGCCTGAACACCCTGGCCCGGGTCATCACGCGAAACAAACCCCGCATTCTGATGTTTCACCACATTAGTGAAGAAGGATAGTCAGGGCTTACGCCGTCCAAGTTGAATAGAATGTTGGCCTATATCGCTGACCGCTATGCGGCGATGACCGTATCGCAACTGGTGCAGTATATGGGCGACCACGGCCAGTACCCTCAAAATACAATCGTCCTGACGTTTGACGACGGGTACACCAGCTTTGCAGAACATGCCATGCCGCTATTGGAGGCCTATAACCTGCCAGCCACCCTGTTTGTCTGCCCGACCCTGATTTCAGAAGGGGGCGAACAAACCCTGTTTGACGGCCAGGAGCTTGTAGGCTAGCCCGCACTGGAGCAACTAGCCGCTTCACCCCTGGTGGAAATCGGAGCGCATACCATGACGCACCCCGTCCTGTCCGCCACAAGTAATGCAGACAGTCACGGCGAAATTGTGTCTTCAAAAACAACGCTTGAGGCACGACTTGGAAAGCCGGTCACAAGTTTTTGCTATCCTTATGGCATGGGGGGAGATTTCAACGACACGCACCGAGATATGGTGCGTGAGGCCGGGTATAGCTGCGCCACAGCTTCCTGGTTCGGTTTTGTGGAATTGGGGGACGACGATATCTACGCCCTGCCCCGCATTGGCTGCGACAATTTCCAGACATTCGGGCACTTCAGAAAAAACATCGACGGGCTTTAGTTCCTGCAACGCAGACTACTGACCGACTAGTTTTCGTACTCTTCGATCGGCGCGAAAGTACAATGTTCCCGCGCCATCAGGCGGTCCAGATAAGCGCGCAAATTGGGGAAGTCACCCAGCAAGTGTTGCTCTTCCCCGAAATACACCGTGTACCCGACGATGATGTCGGTAACGGTAAATCTGTTTTCGACCAGATAATCCGTCTCTCCCAGGACCAGTTCCAGCGCGGCCGCCCCTTTTTTGTAGAACATATTGTTCTGCTCGATGATGGCCGGGACGTGTTGTTCCTTTGGCAACAAAAACTCAATGGTGTTGACCTCGATGCTTTGGACAAACGCTTCCATTTCCGTTAGCGCGAAGCTGACCCACTGGTCATGCAGGCTTCGAGACCAAGAACCCGGTGCTGCAATCAATTTCTTCTCCGGCACCAGGTCTGCAATTGCTGTCGATATGGCTGCAGACTCGAATAGGGGTTTTCCGTCGATAATGGCCGCCGGCAATTTACCCAGAGGGTGCACTGCTTTTAGGTCAACGTTTGAAAAGACATCAATGGAATTGCCAATTGATTCATACTCAAGGCCTGCTTCCAGCAAAGTCCAGCGACATCTGGCCGATCGCGTCGGGGCGAGTTCAAACAGCTTGATGTCAGGCATCTAGTCGGACCGCTTCGGCAATGCAAATGCGACGACAGCATCGCCAACCGGCGCCCCGAAATACAGGTGATGTCCCGTAACCATGACAATGAATTGTCGGCCATCCGCTTCGTATACCATCGGCGTGGTGGACTGACCTGCCGGCATTTTGTAACGCCATAGTTCTTCGCCCGTTGCGGTATCATAGGCGCGGAAATATTGATCAATCGCCGCGCCAATGAAGGTAACACCGCCTGCTGTGGTGACAGGGCCGCCAATATTAGGCGTGCCTGTGTTCCATTCAAACGGTACAGGCAGATAGTGTTCCAACGACCCTAAAGGCGTACGCCAAGCGACCTCGCCTTTATCGAGATCCACCGCCACAAGCTCACCCCAGGGTGGCTCAATGCAAGGCGCGCCAAAAGGCGAGAGCAGCCATTTGGTCGCCCCGGCATAGGGCGTGCCGCGATGTTCGCTGATCACCCAACCGTCCGCAGAAATCCGCATTCCTTCAAAGTCTCCAGCTTCCGCCCGGGGGATCAGCTTGATCATCTGCGGAACATTATTCAGGTTCACCAGCATCAGGCGACGGTTCGGGTCAAAGGCCGGGCCTCCCCAATTGGCACCGCCCGAATTACCCTGCGGAAACAATGTGCCATTCCCAACAGAAGGCGGCGTAAACATGCCTTCATTTTTCAGACTGGCAATCAGATCCTTGCAGGCCGCCCGGTCGAGGAAACTGAATCCCCATGCATCATCCGGCGTCAGGTCGGTCTTTAACAGGCGCAGGCTTTCAATGGGGTAAGGCTGCGTTTTGGCCACCCATTCACCCGGTTCCGCACTCTGCGGTACCGGCTTTTCCTCAATCGGGTAAATCGGCTCACCCGTTTCACGATGGTAAACGAAGACAAAGCCTTGCTTGGTGTTCTGCACAACAGCGGGGATTGTCTCCCCATCCTTCTCCAAGTCTACAAGCAGCGGCGGAGAGGAAACGTCAAAGTCCCAAATATCGTGATGGACGATCTGATGATGCCAGACGACCTCACCCGTTGTGCCTTTCAGCACAACCAAGGAACTGGAATAAAGATTATTACCCGGGCGTTCACCACCATAAAAGTCTGGCGCACCGCTGGAGGTTGGCACAAAGACCAGGTCTCGTTCTTCATCCACGACCATGGTCGACCACATATTGGCCGCACCGGTTGTCTCGGCACTGCCGTCTTCCCAGGTGGCATAAGCCGGGTCTGTCTCATCGCGAGGGATCGGGTCCCACTGCCAGCTGGCTTCACCCGATCTGGCATCAAAAGCAAAGATCGTTCCCATGGGTGCCCGTGCCCGGAAATTATCCATAATGATACTACCCGTAACGATGAGATCATTGAGCACCACGGGTGCGGAGGCGAGTTTGAGCTCACCCTTCCACAGGGGCATCACCTCTTGCGGGATGTGCACTTCGCCATTAGCGCCAAAACCTTCACATCGTGTGCCGGTTGCCGCATCCAATGCGATCAGCCGTGCATCCACCGTCGGCATAATGATACGCAGGGCACAATGCGCGCCCTCTTCGGCATCCGTGTCCTGCCATGGGGCAACGCCACGGCAATTGTAATGAAACGGGCTTTCAAAGTCGGTGGGGACTTCGGCGTCGAACATCCAGACCTGCTTGCCCGTGGCTGGATCAAGCGCAAACAATCGGTTCATGGGTGAACACACCAGCACATTGCCACCCACCAGGGTCGGCGTGTTCTGTGTCGATGAATTGGTCAGAAAGGCTTCGCCCAGCCGCTCGACTTCCCCGGTACTGAACTGCCAAGCGACCTCCAGTTCACCAACATTTTCAGGGGTGATCTTAGTGGCTGTACTATGCCGTGTGCCTTCAGGGTCCCCGCCATAATGGGTCCAGGTAGTTTCTTCGGCCCACGCCAGAGGTCCAAAAACAACAACACAAAGTGCGGCCAGTACACTGGCAGATCGTCTCAGCACGTAAGCCTTCCCCCTTGGCTTGAGATATTGTCTATTCGGCCGCCATACTCATGGTCGCCGCCTGTCCGTTCCGCAGTAGCTTGCCCGGCAGGTCACCTTCTGGGTCCACCATGTCCTGGTCGCCCTGGCGCAGCAGTGTGCCATTGACGATGACGGCATCGATACCAATGGCATCTGCCCGCAGTCGGTCAGCACCGCCTGGCTGGTCATAAACCCGTTCAATCTTGGCGGCGCCTACCGTCGCTTCGTCAAACACCACCACGTCAGCGGGCACGCCCACGGCCAGCGTACCGCGATCCTTGACGCCAAAAACTTCGGCCGGGCGCGAGGTCAGTGTCCGTACGCCGTCTTCCAGGCTCATGACGCCTTTTTCACGGACCCAATAGCCCAACAGATGGGTCGAGAAACAGGCATCGCAAAGCTGGCTGGCATGAGCACCCGCATCAGACAGGCCAAGCACGGTGTTGTTGTCATTCAGCAATTCGCTGATTTCTTCTTCATTGATGTTCAGCATCGACAGGCGGAACCGCGCCTTCAAATCTGTTTCCAATGCCATGTCCAGCGCGAGATCGGTGGGATCGACACCTTTTTCAGCCGCCACCTCAGCCAGATTACGTTCTTCTACAGAAGGGTCTGGCTCGTACATTGCGATGATGGTGCGGTCTTCCCAGCCGCGCAGCACCGGCAACAAGTTCTTGCGGAATTCACTACGCCATTCTGTACTTTCAAAGGCGGCAATGCGTTCCTCGCGCGTGCCAGCGCCAAGATCATTGAACATCTGCATGGTCTCAAACGGGAAAGGCGTTTCGAACTGGAACTCAAAGTTCAGCGGGCGGCAAGCCACCTGCGGGATAACATTAATACCCTGGTCAATCAGATCCTGCGTCCGTTCCAACTGATTACGATGCCCGCCATCGCCAAACAGGCCTGAAAGCAATGCCGTCCAGCTAACAGTCTTGCCGGTAATCTGCGCGAGGCGTGACAGTTCCTTCAGATAAAACTTTGGCCCGATATTCACCTGCATCATGGCATTGTCCTGATCCGCGAGCGGGCGGACCAGTTCTTCAATCTCGGACTGCTCGGCCAAACGACTTGGTACTGGCTTTCCCTGGTAGCCCACATGCGTAATGGCCTTAGAAGTCGCAAAACCAAGCGCACCCGCGTCCAGCGCTTCGGCCACAATGTTTTGCATCTTGTCGACTTCTTCATCCGTCGCTGCACGCTCAACCGACTCTTCGCCCATCACATAAAGGCGCAAAGGGGTGTGCCCCAACAGCACCGCCATATTGATGGCCGTACCGCGCTGCTCGATGGCATCCATGTATTCCGGGAAGGTCTCAAAGCCCCAGTCATCACCAAGGCCGGCCTGCAAGGTGGCCAAAGACATGCCTTCAACCTGCTCCAGCGTCTGTAGAATGAGCGTGCGGTGTTCCGGCCGCGTCGGTGCCACACCAAAACCACAATTACCCACGACGGTGGTTGTCACCCCATGCCAGGGGGAAATGGTCATCATGCGGTCCCACATCACCTGGGCGTCATAATGGGTGTGAATATCGACAAAGCCGGGGGAAACAATTTTGCCTGTCGCGTCGATTGTTTTGGCTGCATCCTCTAGCGCATCGCCAAGTGCGACAACCACACCATCCTTAATACCAACGTCGCCCTGGTAACGCGCCTTGCCGGAACCATCAATAATGGTGCCGCCTGTGATTTTGATGTCATAGGCCATGGGATACTCCCGTCCTGTCCACTGATTCTTCCTGATGGCGGATTAAAGCATGCGCCTTGATGCGCTTCCAACTATTGTTTTGCATAGATCACTATTCACAGGGAGCAGAACCATGGGTCGACTAGAAGGCCAGATTACACTGATTACCGGCGGCGCATCGGGCCTTGGCAAAGGCATTGCGCAGCGTTTCACAGAAGAAGGTGCGACCGTCTACATCACGGATATTCAGGTCGACCAAGGCCAGGAAGTCGCCGACGCATTAAGCGCGACTTTTCTGCAGCAGAACGTCGCTAGTGAAGATGAGTGGATCAGCACCCTCGCCCAGGTGACCAAAGCCCATGGCAGGCTGGACACACTGGTCAATAATGCCGGCATCTTCAACAACTGCCCTGTCGACCAGATGCCTTTGGAAGAATGGCAACGCGTAATTGACGTAAACCTCACCGGCGTCTTCCTGGGCTGCAAGCATGGGGTTGCAACCCTGAAAAACAATCCCGATGGCATTGGCGGGTCGATCATTAACCTGTCGTCCGTGACGGGCCTGCGTGGACAGATCGGCGGTACGGCCTATTCCGCCAGTAAGGCAGGTGTGCATATTCTGACCAAATCTGTCGCCATGGAAACAGCAAAGCTGAAGATCCGCTGTAATTCCATCCACCCCGGGATCATCGACACACCCATCATGGATCCGGCCTTTGCAGCCGCGCCGGACCCGGCTGCCATGCGCGCGCATATCGAAGGATATTTGCCGGTAGGCTATATGGGTGACCCAGCCCATGACATTGGCAATATGGCGGTCTTTTTGGCCAGCGACGAAAGCACTTACATCACAGGTGCTGAATTGCTGGTGGATGGGGGCATGATTTCCGGATTGCCGCAATAGAGGCCAAAAAAAAGGACAGAAGCTGTCAATTTCTACAGGGTATTAAGGCCATATTGTTGCGTTTTTGCCACAGCTGTGGCCATAAAACCCTCATACGGTGCATCTTGTTCTATTCTCCCTTGCCTTTGCGTAGTCTTGGTGACTTTATTCGCCCGTTCCTCAAAGAAACCAAGAAATTCAAGGGAGAATTATGGTTAATGAACTTCTCAAAAGTAAGTTCAAGGTCCCGGCGGCAGCACTTGCTGTTTCCGGCTTTGCCCTTACTGGTACAAGTTCGTTCGCGCAGGATGCTGAAACCAATGATCGGGGCCCACGTACGGCGCTCGACACCATTGTTGTTCAGGCCCAAAAGCGGACGGAAGACACACAAACAGTTCCCGTTGCTATTACAGCTGTTTCAGGCCGTGCGCTTGAACAGCGTTTTGCACAGGACTTTCGCGATCTGACATCAGCTGCACCAAACGTGCTGCTGGAACCGGTAGGTTCGTTCCAGAACGCTTCATCCTTCTTTATCCGTGGTGCAGGTTCTGCTGATATTGAATCAGCTGCCGATCCGGGGATTGCTGTTCTGATCGACGGTGTTTACCAGGCACGTGTTTCCACAGCCATGGTCGATTTCCTCGACGTTTCAGCCGTCGAAATTCTGCGTGGCCCGCAGGGTACACTGTTTGGCCGTAACGCCATTGGTGGTGCTGTTCTGCTGCGCCACAACGCACCGGATGTCGATGAATTTGGCGCAAGTGGTGGCCTGACTGTAGGTCAGTACGGCCGTCTTGACGTCAAGGCTGTTGCCAACATCCCGGTCGTTGAAGGCAAAGCCGCTTTCCGCGTTGCTTTCAAGTCCACCAACCACGATGGTTACTACACCAACGTATTCGGTGGTCAGGCAGAAGACACGGGTGCAACCGACCGCATTACCCTGCTGCCAAGCTTCCGGTTCACCAATGAGAACCTGGATATCGTACTGCGTGGTGAATATGTCCAGATTCGTGACGATTCCTATCCGACAACGCCGCATAACGCTTGTCGCATGGACCCAGCACTAGGCAACAACGGCAATGACCTTGTCATCCTGCTCGGTAGCCTTCAGGGCGGTGGTGAAAACATGCGCCAGTATTGCGCATTTGATGCCGACGACACGAGCCGCGCCTATACAGTCAACCATGACTACACCAATGGCTTTGGTTCGAACTTCGACATCTGGGGCATTACCGGTGAAATCAACTACACTATCCCGGATACTGGTACGATCACCTATATCGGTAACTATCGTGATGTTCGCGAAGACGTACACAACGACTTCGACACCACAGAGTTCGATCTGTTCGCAACGCGTCGTCAGCAGTGGCATGACCAGACGTCTCACGAATTGCGTTTCGCGTCAGAATTCTCTGACTTCGTAGACTTCGTGGCTGGCTTCTATTACTTCGAACAGCACTACATTCTTGAGCAGGACACCTACGGCGCAATCGTTGGTGGCGGTGCTGGCATCTTCGGTCGTTCCGAACAGTGGCATGACCAGTGGTCGCTCTTTGGGCAGGCCAACTGGCACTTTACCGACCAGCTGACCCTTGTTACCGGCGTTCGCTACACTGAAGAAGGCAAAGACTTCTTGCATTGCGGTGTTGGCTTCGGCGATGGCGCAACTCGGTCCTGCCCGGCTGCTGTTACCTTTAACAGTGACACGGACATCGGTGATGGCGCTGGCCAGAACCCCGGCACCAACCGTTGGAACAATGTCAGCCCGAAACTTGCCCTGAACTATCAGGCAACTGACAACCTGTTTGCCTATGCAAGCTGGACCCGCGGCTTCCGCTCTGGTGGCTTTAACGGTCGTGGTAACTTCCCTGCAACAGCTGGCCCATTCGACGAAGAAAAGGCTGACTCTTGGGAAGTAGGTGTCAAGTGGGATGGCATGGACAACACTGTTCGAGTCAACCTGACCGGTTTCTGGACCGAGTTTGAAGACCTGCAGCGTACCATCATCCGCCCGGCAACCGGCGGTGGCGGTGGCCAGGAAACCGTTACTGAGAATGCTGCTACAGCACGCTCACGCGGTTTCGAACTGGAAGTTAATGCTGTTCCAACTGAAGGCCTGACCATCGGCATGTCTGTTGGTTTCCTCGACGCCACAACACTGGACTGGTGTGCAGACTTGAATGGCCCGGGTGTTGACTCACCCGCCGGCTTTGACGCTTGCGGTGACATTGTTGAACTGAGCCAAGGTGTATTCCTTGAGCCGTTCAGCTTGAAGAATTTCCCAATTCTTCGTGCGCCGAAATGGACATTCAACCTGAATGCCTCCTATGAGTTTGCTGTTGGTAATAACGGCTTCCTGACGCTCTCCGCAGACTATCTGCGTCGCTCGTCCATGTCGCTGATCTCCTCTGGTTTCCCCCCTGCCTCACAGGCTGGTGTGGACAACTACAATGGTGTGAACGCTACAGCACAGCGTAAGAGCACGGACATGCTGAACCTGCAGGCTACATGGGAAGATGCAGACGGTCGCTATAACATTTCTTTCTTCTGGAAGAACGTTACCAAAGAGACCTACATCAACTCCGGCACCTATGTTGCTGGCCTGTTCAACTTCGCCCAGCGCAACGTACCGCGCCACTGGGGTTTCGAACTGGGCTTCAACCTCTAAAGGTTAAAGCTGACAAAAATCAAGAAGGGGAGGCTTTGGCCTCCCCTTTTTTTGTGCTCAGGCCATTTTGGTCAGCTGAATAAATTGTTTACGCTGTACGCATTCTTTAGTTAGACTAATTCTGATTTTCGACTGGACCGCTTTTAGGGAAGACGGTGAAACAAGCCTTGAGGAAGGCCTTTCATTTTCAGTCGAGTAACATACGGGAGGGATAGATGGATATTAGCCACACCATCGCAAAGCCGCTCGTGCGTTCGGCTGCGACGCTTGCTGTTTCCAGCATCGCGTTATCAGCCGGGGCTGCCTGGGCGCAAGACGGAGGCGGATCGGGTCTGATTACCGGCGTTGACACCATCACGGTGGAAGCAACACGTCGTACTCAGGATGTGCAAACAGTGCCTATTCCGATGACAGCTGTCACCGGCGATGCACTGGACCGAAAATTTGCGCAGGACCTTCGAGACCTGACAAATGCCGCACCGAACATCCAATTGGAACCGATTGGTATCTTCCAGAACTCGGCTTCGTTCTACATTCGTGGTCAAGGTACGTCGGACATTGAGTCGGCTTCTGACCCCAAAGTGTCAATCTTTGTCGATGGTGTAGTACAGGCTCGCGTATCATCGTCACTCAGCGACATGCTCGACATTGAAGCAGTAGAAATTCTGCGTGGGCCGCAGGGTACGCTGTTTGGCCGTAATACCGTGGCCGGTGCCGTGCTCGTAAGACACAAGGCACCTGACCTTGAAGCCTTCGGTGTCGAAGGCAGTGTGCAGGTCGGTAACTTTGGCCGCCTTGACGTCAAAGGTATCGTGAATGCGCCGATCATCACGGATAAAGTGGCCGCGCGTGTGGCCTTCAAATCGACAAATCATGACGGTTACTGGCGCAACCCCATTTTCAATAACGAACGTCGGGGTAAGACAGATCGCATCACCTTGTTACCAAGTGTGAAATTCGTGCCGAATGACAATCTGGATATTACCATTCGTGGTGAATACAGCCGGTCACGCGACGACACGAACATGACACAGGCGCATCACTATTGCCGCGACAACCCTGTGAATGCGTTGCTGGGCATTCCGGTACAGAACCCGCCAGGCAATGACTTGGTTATCCTGACGCAGTCACTGTATAACCTCATAGTACTCGGACAGGATCCATTCACTGCAGCTGCAAACGCTGAAGACCTGTTATGTGCCAAACCGATTGAAAGCCAGACCGTTGCTGCTGAATACACGGCCATCAACACAGAGGACCGTGGCAACTTCAACAATATCGATGCCTGGGGCATTACGGCTGAGATCAACTACAACATCCCGGATATTGGTACACTGACCTACATTGGTGGCTACCGTCAGGTTGACGAAGATATCATCTTCACCATCGACGTAGCGGCACATGACTTGTTCGCAGGTCGCCGTATTCAGGATCATGACCAGATGAGCCACGAGTTACGATTTGCGTCAGAATTCTCGGATAGAGTCGACTTCGTAGCAGGCGTCTATTATTTCGAGCAAGAATACACCATGAAGCAAGAATCATGGGGCATTCTATTTGCGCCGAATATCATTCTGGGACCATTTGACGGACCAACCTTTACCAGCCCCAATACACAGGGGCAGGCTGGTTTCTCAAACCAGAAGAATGATGCCTGGGCTATCTTCGCCGACGCCAACATCCATATCACCGACAAATTAACCTTCATTGTCGGTGGTCGATATACGGAAGAAAGCAAAGACTTCATGCATTGTGCAGTCGGTGCCGGTAACCCGGATGTTCCCATTTCCGTGGGCGCTGCCGGTTGTACCAATGTACCTGTTTGGACGCCAAACCCACTAGCGCCACCTCTGCCGGGTTCTGGTCCTACACCTACACCGCTGTATCAGTTGATGCCAGGAACGGCAGCAACTTTCGGTGGCTTTGTGCCACCTAATTGTACGACGGATTCCACGGGTCAGGTGTTCTGTAACAACGTGAATGGCGATGGGATCAGCTGGAGCCAGTTTACACCCCGTGCCGGCGTGACCTATCAGATCAATGATGACATCATGACCTTCTTCACTTGGTCTCGTGGCTGGCGCTCTGGTGGATTTAACGGTCGTGGTGGTTCAGCCACAACCATTGGCCCGTTCGATCCTGAGAAGGCTGACAACTTCGAGTTGGGCATCAAGTCCTCCTGGATGGATAATCGTCTGCAGGTCAACCTGAACGGTTTCTATACTGACACTAAGGGTTTCCAGACCGCCTTTATTCGGGCTGCGCCTGATGGCGGTGGCGGTCAAGAAACCATCGTTGATAATCTTGGTAGCGTTATTACCAAGGGTATTGAGTTGGAGATCAATGCCGTACCTGTTGATGGTCTGACGTTGTTTGGCTCCTTGGGTTACCTCAACTACAAGGAAAAAGACTTCTGCACCGATGGTGACGGTCCGTTCGGCACCGACCCGAACAACCCGCCACCAACACCGGGGCCTGTCAATACGACAGGTGAGCCCTGTGGTGAACTGTCGCAGATCTTTGGCCCAACCGGCGACTTTGGTGGTTGGCTGCAGCCGACGGATAACTCCAACCTGCAGCCGTCAACCCGTGCACCGAAGTGGACGATCTCTGCTGGCTTCGCTTACGAGCACATCGTTGGCAACGCAGGCAGCATCACTTTCGCCGCTGACTGGCTGTACGCAGCCAAGACGACTGTTGCCGCCTCCAATGCGTTGGAAGCTAATGGACCAGATGGCCCGGGTGTCTACCAGTATGACGGGACGTTCATTTCCCACATGCGTCGGAGTAGCCACATCATCAACATGTCTGTAGTCTGGAAGGACCTTGACGATCGCTATCGCGTATCGTTCTTCGTCAAGAACCTGACCAACGAACTATTCAACCAGGCGACCACCAATGTGGGTGGCCTGTTGAACTTCCGCGTGCCGAACATTCGTCGGCACTGGGGCCTGGAGCTGTCCTTCAGCCTCTAGGAACCACTGGACATGACACAAATTCTGGGGGGCTTCGGCCCCCCATTATTTTTTCGACTGCCTAGCGTTTCACATCGTCGAACGAATTAATCAACCGTCCCAGCCAATCTGCAACCCGAGGATAGTCGGCATAACCCGTGTGGCCCAAGCGCACGATCACCAGGTCCTTACTCGGCACCATCACCACATATTGGCCGCGATGACCAGAGGCCATGAAAGCGTCCCGAGGTCCATTGGCGATACGACGCCCCTCTCCCGTCTCCAGATCACCGATATTGAGCCAAAAATGCGCGCCGTACATCCCCGTTGATGTATGGGCCAAAGGCGTGCGCGACCAGTCGGTCCACCCTTCAGGAAGCAGTGCTTCACCTTCCCAGTTACCGCCCCGCAGAACAAACAGACCAAAACGAGCCCAATCCCGCGCTGTGGCGTGCAGCCACGAAGATGCAACAAAGGTTCCCGACGCATCAAACTCGGGTTCAGCACTTTTCATACCGATGGGTTCGAACAGGCGATCTCGCATAAAGGAAAGATACGACGTGCGGTCACCCCCAACACGATCTCGAACAATGCGCGACAGCAGATTGGTCGTGCCACTGGAATAGGACCAATACGTGCCAGGCGTATGGGCCAAAGGCGACCGGGCTGCATGTTGTCCCATATCTTTGCGCCCTTCACCGAATAACATGGGCAACACAGCTGACTTCACCGGGTTGAAATAGGCCTCGTTGAAGTCGAGCCCACTGCTCATCTGCAGCAGGTTGGCCACTATTATGCGCCGTCGGGCGTCCTCCTGCCATTCGGCGACGGGCGCGGGCTCATCGATATCCAGCACCCCATCTTTCACCAACACGCCAATGAGCGTGTTGAGCACACTTTTGGCCACAGACTGTGACAAGAACTTCTGGTCAACTGAAAAACCGGGTGCGTAGCGTTCAGCCACCAGCACCCCTCGATGAACCACGACAATGGCCCGCGTACCAGGTACGACAGTGTTGTCAAACCCCTCATCAACAATGGCTTCTAATGCCGCCGTCGTGGGTTGCTCTGGCCAAGTTTCCGTTGGCCACGGCGTCCCTTTTGGCTGCGCCGGTAACGGCACCAGGTCATAGGCATTCGCCGGAATGATTTCAGTCAAAATCCAGAATAGAACGAGGGCAACAACAGTTTTCTTCATAGCACCATGCATCCTGCTCCCCGCTTATAGGCCGCCTCTGATACATAGATGCCGAAGATATCAACGCGCACCCGTCCCTCGGGCGGGACAAAGTAAAACGCCATCAAGGGTAAGCCCAGGGGGTCTTCAGCGATGCAGAAAGCGTCCTCGCCGCCATTGATAAAACGGCATTGGCAGGCCCACTTGGCGCTGACATCTACCGCCAGAGCTGCCGAATGATGAATCTGATACCCCACCCACATCAAACCGAGCACTAAAAGAGAACTGACAATCTTACGCACATTCGCCTCCGTTACCTGGCCATACTATTCGACATTTTCTTGCCGCAGGGAATGCTCCCATTAAGCTGGTCATCAAACAGCGGGGGACTTTGAGACCATGACAGACAAATCCGTATTGATTGTCGGCGCCTCTGGCGTCGTTGGCCGGGCAGCCATCGAACACTTTGCCGCATTGCCCGACTGGCGGGTAACCGGCCTGTCGCGCCGCATTCCCGATACCCAGGGTGATGCTACCCTGCTGAAGCTGGATCTGATGGACAAAACAGCCTGTGAGCATGTTCTCTCGCAACTTGGGCACGTCACCCATGTTGTCTATGCTGCCCTCTACGAAGAGCCGGGCCTGGTTTCCGGCTGGCGCGAAGACCATCAGATGCAGACCAATTTGGAGATGCTGGAGAACTTCTTCACTCCTTTGAGAAAGGCCGCCAAAGACCTGCAGCACTTCACATTGCTGCAGGGCACCAAGGCTTATGGTGCCCATCTGCACGCGATTGCCGTGCCCGCCCGGGAACGCTGGGCGAGAGACCCCCACCCCAATTTCTATTGGCTCCAGGAAGATTTCATCCGTACCCAACAAAAGGCGCAGGACTGGCAGTGGACCATCATGCGTCCGCAGATCATCTTTGGGCACGCGTTGGGTGTGCCCATGAATATGCTGGCCGCGATTGGTGCTTATGGCGCCATCCGCAAGGCAGAAGGCAAGCCGCTATCCTTCCCGGGCGGTGCGCCCGTGGTGTTTGAAGCTGTTGATGCCCGCCTGTTGGCCCGCGCTTTCGAATGGGCGGGAACCAACCCGGATTGCGGCAATCACATCTTCAACATCACCAATGGCGATGTGTTCGTCTGGCGTAATGTCTGGCCCACCATTGCTGATGCGCTTGGTATGGACGTCGGTGACGATGAGCCAATTCTGTTGCAGGAAGAAATGCCAAAGCGGGCAGACCTTTGGGACCAGCAGGTCGCCAAATATGGACTGCAACCGAACAGCCTTCAGGGTCTGGTCGGCGATTCGTTTTACTATGCCGATTTCAGCTTCGCCTATGGCCTGAAGGAAAGCGCACCCCCCGCCCTTGTCAGCACCATCAAGGCGCGTCAATTCGGCTTTCACGACTGCATCGATACTGAAGATATGCTGCATAACTGGTTCAAACGCCTGCAGGACATGAAAATCATTCCCCCTGTCGGATAGTGTGATAGCGTTCTTCCCGGGTAGCGGGCGTGGGGACGCCCTGCCCGACATAGGGGAGGAAATCACATTGTCCGAAAAAGCTGTTGATGATCGTATCGACCTGACTGGTATCCAACTGGGCGCCCTCATTGGTGTTATGCTACTGAGCTTCGCGGCCAATATTGGTCTGGCCTATAATATCAGCGCCATCTCACTGGCCTTCGAGGTAGACCGGGACGTCGCCTCCTATATCGGCTCAGCGGAATTGCTGGGTATTGCCATCAACTCGCTATTGTTCGCCCAACTGTCGACACGGCTAAACCCGCATCACACATTCTGGACGGGCGTTACCCTTGTCATCGTTATGAATTTGGCGGCCATCTGGGCGTCCAATCTGTGGCTGTTGGGTGCGCTACGTTTTGCCTCGGGCCTTTCGCTGGGTGCTATTGTCGCCACCGTGATGTCGACCGCCGGGCGCAGCCGCAATCCGGAAATGACTTTTGCCTGGATCAACGCCGCTGTTGCTGGCATGGGTATTGTCCTCAATTTCGTGATCCCGCGTTCTTTTGCGCTGGACGAAACGATCCACGGTGGGTTCATCACCAGCGAAAGCGATGGGCTATTTTTCGTCTATCTCGTACTGGCCATCATGGCCCTGGCCTTCATCAAAGCAACGCCGCACCCGCCCAAGCTGGAAGCCACCCATTCAGAAGGTGATGTTGTGCCAGATGCCCGGCCCAGTCCGCTGATCGGCTGGATTGCCCTTTTCGGCCTGTCCTTCATTTTCCTTGGCCATGGCCTGATTGCCATCTTCTTCTCGGAGATTGGTCTCAGCATCCCGCTGAAACCAGAAACAATCGGCAATGTTGGTATGGCCGCCAGCGCCATCGGCATGTTTGCCTCACTGGCCGCCGGGATGATTGGCGCACGCTTCAAGGCGAAGTTTCCCATTGGTGGCGTGTTGCTGGTGCTGGTTATCCTCGCGCCTATGGTCGCGGTACCGGATAGCCCCACGATGTTCTTCCTGGCAGCGCCACTCTTCCTGTTCCTGCCAGTGGCTATCATGCCCATCTTTTTGGGTGCATTGGTGCGCATTGACCCAACCGGACGACAAGCCGCGTCCAATCCGGCCTTTGGTACCTTACCGGGGGCCATTGCTCCGGCAATCGGCGGGCCGCTGAGCATGTCTGCGTCCGGTTTCGCGCTGAATGGTTATGCTGCCATGGGCTTTATTATTCTTGGTGGCCTGCTAATGGCCGCCGCCGTCTTCAAAGCCGACAGTTTGCGCGACGAAGAATAATCCACCGCCTTCGAACAGCCGTATGAATCAATACCATGTTACTGTATAGTAACGGCACGGAAGGTATCGGTAGAAAACTCGGAAAGTAGCGCATATGGCCCTGTTCAACAGCTCTGCAAAAAGTGATCCTCTTGCACATATTCCTGGCGAGAACGGCCTGCCTATAGTTGGCAATACTTTGGCTGTTCTGAAGGATCCCAAGAAAGTATCAGACCATCTATACGGTACCTATGGGCCAGTCTATCGCAGCAATGTGTTTTTTCGACAGACCGTGTCGCTCCTCGGGCCAGAGGCCAACGAATTCGTATTGATGGACCGCGACCGGAACTTCTCCTCCAAGCAGGGCTGGGACCCGATGCTGGACCAGCTCTTTCCCAATGGATTGATGCTCCGCGACTTTGACAACCACAAAGCCCATCGTCGCATCATGCAGGTCGCCTTCAAGCAGCCTGCCATGAAGTCTTATGTCAGCCATCTGAACATCGGCATTCGCCATGGTTTGAAGTTGTGGGAGGACCAAGGTGACTTCCACTTCTACCCTGCCATCAAGGAACTCACCCTGAACACAGCCGCCTCTGTGTTTTTGGGTATGCCCCTTGGGCCGGAGGCCGACCGGGTCAATGAAGCCTTCATGGACAGTGTGCTGGCCTCTGTTGCAGTTATTCGTTTCCCTCTCCCCTTCACAAAATTCCGCCGTGGCGTCAAAGGCCGGGAATATCTGGTGAACTTCTTCCGCGAGCAGTTGCCTAAAAGGCGCGGAAGCGATGCACAGGATATGTTCACCCTGCTGTGCAATGCCACGGACGATGAAGGCAATGGCTATTCCGATGACGACATCATCGACCATATGGACTTTTTGATGATGGCTGCGCACGACACGCTAACCAGTTCCCTGTCGACCCTGATCTATCACCTGGCGCTGAACCAGGAATGGCAGGACACACTGCGCAAGGAATGCCAGAGCACCGCCAATGAATTGGGCCTGGGGCCAGATGATGACCTGCCTTATGACAGCCTGGATTCGCTGGAAATGTGCCAATGGGCCTTTAAAGAAGCGCTGCGGCTTAACCCGCCCGTCCCGTCCATTCCCCGCCAGACGACAAAAGAGGTGAAATTTGGCGGCGTCACGATCCCGGCCAATACCACTATCAGCGTTTCACCCGGCTTTACCCACAAGATGGAAGAAATCTGGACCAACCCTGAGAGTTTTGAGCCAGACAGGTTCTCGGACCAGCGCGCAGAAGACAGAAAACACAAATATGCATGGGTACCGTTTGGCGGCGGCGCACATATGTGCATCGGCCTTCATTTTGCCTATATGCAAATGAAAGTTTTTATGTACCATCTGCTCACGAAATATGAATTTTCGGTCGAAGACGGATATCAGGCAGATTTCCAGATCATGCCTATCCCCAAGCCTAAGGATGGCTTGCCGATCAACATTCGACCAATCGGGGCGTCCAGCCCCCTGGAGGAGGTAGCTTAAGAATGGACTTTAACGATTCACCCGAAGAAGCCGAATATCGCGCCAAAGCCAAAGCATGGCTGGCGGAGAACGCACAGGAATATCTGAAGCCGGGCCCCGAAGGCCTGAGTGAAGCCGAAGGTGTTCAGCGGTCGAAAGTATGGCAGGCCAAGAAAGCCGCAGGCGGTTATGCCGCTATCACATGGCCGAAAGAATTTGGTGGTGCCGGTGGCACACCGATGCAGAAGGTGATCTACGAGCAGGAAGAATCCAGCTATCACCTGCCGGCCAATATCTTCACCATCGGCCTGGGCATGTGTATTCCCACCATGATGGCCTATGCCACACCGGAACAGCTGGAATATTACGTTCCCCGCGCGTTGGCCGGTGAAGATGTTTGGTGCCAGCTGTTCTCTGAACCCGCAGGCGGTTCTGACCTTGCAGCCCTGCGCACCCGTGCGGTGCCGGATGGCGATGACTGGGTTATCAATGGCCAGAAGATCTGGACATCAGGCGCACAGATTTCTGACTACGGCATTGTTGTTACCCGTACAGACCCCGATGTACCCAAGCATAAGGGCCTGACCATGTTCTTCCTGGACATGAAGTCGCCCGGTGTTGAGGTTAAGCCCATCAAGCAGGCATCGGGCGCCAAAGGCTTTAATGAAGTCTACTTTACCGATGTTCGTATTCCCGACGCCCAACGCCTCGGCGATGTTGGCGACGGCTGGAATGTGTCATTGACCACGTTGATGAATGAGCGCCTTTCCATCAGTGAAAACCAGGCACGTGGTGTTTCTGTTTCGCTGATTATGGATTTGGCCCGTCGCATCGAAGATGACAACGGCCCAATGATCTATAACAAGGAAGTGCGGGCAAAAATCGCTGAATGGCATGCCAAATATATGGGGCTTCGTAACGGCCGTTATCGGACCATGACTGCCCTGTCTCAGGGTGCTCGCCCGGGGCCGGAGTCATCCATCAACAAGGGTGTTAACGCCCCGATGTTGCAGGATATTGCAGCTTTTGGTCTCGATCTGATGGACCAGGCGGGTGTGATGATGGACCCGGACCTTGCCGAATTCCGCCAGGTGTTCGCCGAAGCCTATATGGGCTCGCCGGGCCTGCGGATCGCCGGTGGTACCGATGAGGTGATGCGTAATATCATTGCTGAACGTGTTCTGGGTCTGCCTGCCGACATTCGCGTCGACAAGGGTATCCCCTTCAAGGACATCCCAACAGGTGGCGCCAACTAACCACCGCAAGGACTCACAAGAGCCGCCATGCCAATTGGTGTGGCGGCTTTTTCTTTGCCTGCACGCCTGCAATCGTGTTCGGCTATTGCGCCCAAAATACTAATAATTCCAATCTGTTGTTATCAGCGCAACGTACGGGGTTGACTTAAACACATCCTTCCCCGATATCAGGGCTGATAGACACAAGGCCAAAATAGCAACAGCTCCAGACCAACAGGAGAGCATGGACGTGCTGCGCAGAGACGCAAAATTCATAATCGGACAAGTCGTCAAGCACCGTTACTATCCGTTTCGGGGGGTGATTTATGACGTCGATCCCACGTTCAACAATACGGAAGAATGGTGGAATTCCATTCCCGCCCATGTGCGCCCGTCCAAGGACCAGCCCTTCTACCATCTGTTGGCTGAAAACGAAGAATCGACCTATATCGCCTATGTGTCGCAGCAAAACCTGCTGGTCGATGACACGGGCGAACCGGTACATCACCCGCAGGTCGATGAATATTTCGGTGACTTCGAAGATGGCTCTTACGAGCTACTGGACGGCTACGCCCACTAGGCGTGTTTCACTAACTCAGTGTACTTGAAGGCGCCAGTCCACTGGCGTGATGGTGCGTCATTCGCCAGGCACCACCCTCCAACACGAAGAGATTGGTGGCGATCAGATAACCACCGCCAATTTTTTCGTAGCAGATCACCTTCCCGCTAATGCCGGAGACGTCTGCCTTGGCGTCTACGCATTCAATCTGCGGGCGATCCGGGCTCGAGATGATACGCTGCCAACTATCAAGCACTTCCTGACGACCAAAAATCGGGTTCCAGCCCGGGTGCAGGCAGGTGACATCGGCTTCCTTTGCCCATATGGCGCTCATGGCCTCCATATCGCCCGCCGCAAACGCGTCATAGAAGGCCTCATTAGCGGCCAGGACGTCTTCATTCTGTTCCATTTATCCAGGTCCCCTCACCCAGAATTCATGTGGTCGGCAAGTGTGCGGTTGCAGGGGGCCTATCGTCAAGTTTACTCTGCGCCAAACACTCCAACGAAAGCAGTGACCATGAGCTGGCAAAAAGAAGTCGACGAAATCCAGGAACGGCGTAAATGGGCCAAAATCCAGGGCGGGGAAGAAGGTGTTGCTCGCCAGCACGCTAAAGGACGGCTGAGCATCCGCGAACGCATTGACGGTATTCTCGATGACGGTAGCTTCCGCGAGGAAGGCGAAATGGCCGGTAAAGCCGAGTTGGATGCAGACGGTAATATCGTCGGCTATTCGCCCGCCAATTATGTGCTGGGCTTTGGCGAAATTGATAGTCGCCGCGTCGCCATTGGTGGGGAAGACTTCAGTCTGAAGGGTGGCTCACCCAATTCTGCCGGTTTGCGCCGCAGCGTCTATGCCGAAGACATTGCCATTCAGTACAAAGTACCGCTGGTACGCTTCCTTGAAGGCGGGGGTGGCTCCGTTGCTGGCTCCAGCGGGGCGGGCCTTTCCTTTTCTGCCGTGTTTGAACGCGCCCGGTTCAAATCATTTGGTGAGGCCATGGCGACAGTACCCGTTGTTGCGGCCGCCTGCGGCCCGGTTGCCGGTTTTCCGGCTGCGCGGCTGGTGGCCTCGCATTTTTCTGTCATGACCGAAAAGACCGCTCAGGTGTTGGTCGCTGGCCCTGCCGTTGTGGAACGCGCTTTGGGGGTGTCCATGACCAAGGAAGAATTGGGCGGCCCGCAGGTGCATCTGAAAAACGGTGTTGTCGACAATGTCGCCAAGGACGAAGAAGACGCCTTCAGACAGATACAAACTTTCCTGAGCTATATGCCCTCAAACGTTTGGGGATTGCCGCCCGTACAGCCATGCGATGACCCGGTTGATCGTGCAGAGGACGCGCTGTTGTCCATCATCCCCCGCGATCGACGCAAAATTTATAATGGCCGCAAGCTCATCAAGCTGATTGTCGATAAAGGCAGCTTCTTTGAAATGGGTAAACAATATGGACCCGGCCAGATCACGGGCCTCGCACGCCTCAACGGCCGCCCTGTCGGCATCCTCAGTGCCGATTGTAAATATTTCGCAGGGTCCATGACGGCAGAAGGATCGCAAAAAGTCCGTCGTTTTATCGACCTGTGCGATACGTTCCACCTACCCATTATCAGCCTGGTAGACGAACCCGGCTTCATGATCGGCCCGGATGCTGAAAAAGCCGGCACTATCCGTTACGGCACGACCTTTGTGGTCGCGGCTATGCAATCCCGTGTGCCCTGGGCATCAGTTGTTATCCGCAAGAGCTTTGGCGTGGCCGCTGCTGGTCACTATGGGCCCGACGGGCTGGTACTGGCCTGGCCATCCGCCGAAATGGGCGCGCTACCGGTTGAAGGTGGCGTTGCCGTGGCCTTCGCCAAGGAAATTGCTGCAGCTGACGATCCCGTCGCCAAACGCGAGGAGTTGGAAGCACAGATGTCGCAGGCGGGCGCGATATATCAACGCGCAGAACAGTTCAATGTGCATGACCTGATTGACCCACGGGAAACCCGCGCGCGCCTGTGTGCCTGGCTGGATATTGCCGCCCCCTTGCTGGAAGACCAGTTAGGACCAGTCGGTTACACGTACCGTCCTTAGTTAAGCTCACGCCAGTGCGCCAGACGCACGGTTCCGCATGGGCGGCAAACGGTCTCCGGGCCACGCTTGTGGCCTTGGTCCAATTTAGCTGCCCCTGTGAGGGCGTGAATGGCGCCATTCTGCCAGTAACGTCCGCAAAGCGCCGACAAAGGCCAGCGGCTGGTCGAGGAACAGGTGATGGTCCGCTTCCGGGATCGCCACAAAGGGGACAGAGCTGTCCAGTACCTCGAACATATAGTCAGCAATTTCCTGGGTGAAGAGCGCACTCTGTTCGCCATAGATAACGGCGACACGGCATTGCAGACTGGCCAGGGCTTCCGTCTGGTCGCCAAAGCGGAATTTGTTCATCATCTGGTCGTCATACTTCCAGGTCCAACCACCATCGACTTCCATGAGTGAATGACGACCGATGAATTCGAGAATGAAGTCATTGTCGCATTCCTGTGGCGGCATCAGGCGAAAGCGCTCCAACGCCTCATCAAAACTCTCATAAGTCCTTTTTGGTCTGAAAGGCGACCGCCGACGCGACCGCTGCCAGTCATAGTCCGGTGGCCGCACGGGTGAATCGACCAGCACAATCCCCTTGAGTTGGTCACCAAAGAGCACGCCTGTATTCAACGTCACGAAACCACCGAAACTGTGCCCAACAATGGCAGGCCGGGCTTCAAAACCAGCATCGGCGCACACGCCCATCAGGTCAGCTGCGAACAACGCTTCTGAATAGGTCTCGCGCCTACCACTGTCTCCGGCGCCAGCCAGGTCGAGCGCGGCAACCTGGTAATGATCAGTAAAGAATGGCGCTAGAAAGCTCCACCAATTGGCATGGGCACCGCCGCCATGGACCAGCAACAGCCCTGGCTTGCCTGCGTCACCCCACAATTTGTAATGGATGTCGCAGCCTTCAACATTGACCACACGATCTTCATGCGGCACCGCAATTGCCTGGTTGAACCAATCCGGCGCAACCGTTCCAATCTTCGCCATGTCTTCTTTCTTGCTTGCTTTTAAGGTTGCCAGACCTGGGGCGGCTGACCGGTAGACATTTCAGCCACGGTCCACAGTTCAATCCGCCATGGCTCGCACTTCAACAAACCATAGGTGGGGTCATCGACATCCTTCCAGAACGCACCAAGGTCATAGCCATAGGGTTCCGGCGTTGACTTGAACAGGTCCCAAAGGCGTTGTTTTTCGGCCTTGTCTTCAACCCATTCTGTTTTGCAGTCGGCCATCACCTGTTCATGGCGCGGGTCCCAATAGGTCAGCGACAAATACGGATTTCCTTCCAGATGCTTGGCCTTGAGGCTCTGGCGACCGGTGGCAATCCAGCCCACCGGGGCGTCGCCGTCCAGCTCCCGAAGCGGGTGCAGCATGCGCGTACGCGTGCGGCCTTTGGTGTCGAGTGTTACGACCGAAGCGCAGACAATGCTGGTGATACGGTCTTCGAAGTTCTTGCGATAGGGTTCAAAAGAACTGGTCATGATACGCTCCCACTGTTTGTCCCTAGCATGAAGAGATTTACCGTCCGGTCAAGTTAGACCTTTCCGTCTGGCGTAGCTGTGGCACAATAAACGCCACATTCTATAGGGGAGGGATTCATGACGGGTCGTGTCGAAGGGAAAGTGGCGCTCATTTCGGGTGGTGGCCAGGGGATCGGGCGAGCAGCGGCGCAAACGCTTGCCCGCGAAGGCGCGCGCGTCATCGTCACCGACTTCAATGACGAGGCAGGCGCTGAAACGGCAGCCCTGATTACAGAAGCTGGCGACAAGGCGCGCTTTATTCATCACGACGTCACGAAAGAAGCCGAATGGGAAGCAGTTATGGCAGATATCCTGGCCAATGAAGGCCAGCTCGACATTCTGCTCAACAATGCAGGCATCATCGTCATGCATATGTTGGATAACTTCCCACTGGAGGACTTTCAGCGCCAGAACGCGGTGAACATTGATGGCGTGTTCCTAGGCATGAAGCACGGCGTACGCGCCATGAAGCGCACAGGTAAAGGCTCCATCATCAACATGTCATCTGTGGCTGGAAGGACGGGCTCACCCCAGGCTGTAGGTTACTGCGCCACAAAGGGTGCCGTGCGAATGATGACCAAGGCAGCGGCCAAAGAAATGCT
>JAURPT010000146.1 GCA_030836535.1 Alphaproteobacteria bacterium | reverse complement strand
GGGCTGATCATCCATAATATCGCCAATGGGAACCTCACGTTTGGTGCGCATAATCCGGTTCAGCGCGACGGTGCCCACCGGCTTCATGGCAGTATCGACCACGAAGATTTCATAGAAGTCATCCGGCAGGTCGTCATCTTCTCGCATGTAATCAATGGTCTGACCCACCGTCCAGAAGGCGGGCACGGCGATGAAGTCCTGCTGCATCAAGCGGCCGGCACTGTCTTCGGGATAGCTTAGGCCTGCCTCCAGCTCAAACCGCTCTTCATGCGGCATCGCCGCCAGAATTTCCTGCTGTTCGGTTTCGTCGAGGTCTTCCACGACGTAAACAGCGTCGTCGGTATCCAACTCGGAAACAGCTGCGGCGATTTCTTCCGGCTCCAGCTGCTCGATCACCTCGTCACGAACAACCTCCTCCAACTCGCTGAGTACTTCGGGGTCGAGTTCATAACGAAGCGCCGCGACAAAACGCCGCAGATTCTTCGATGTCAACTGTTCGATCAGGTCGGCCTGGTCTGCCGGGCGAAGGTCGGCCACGATGTCATGCAGCACATCGTCCTGGCCGTCGCGCAGCGCGTCGGAGACGGCGTTCACCAAGTCTGGCGCGATGCCGTAACGATCTGTTTCTGTTGGGTGGGTTTCCTCGTCAACCATGCTCTGCGATGTCTCGTTCTCAGGCATCAGGAACCCTTTACACTGCCAACCGGACCAACGGCTTGGCCCAAGCATAGTGAAAAGCTGCCCCTGCCGAAAGCAAAGAAGGCAACCGCCCAAGAGCGATTGCCTTCTTTTGTAATGGTGCGGCCGAGAAGACTCGAACTTCCACGGGATATTATCCCACAGCGACCTCAACGCTGCGCGTCTACCAATTCCGCCACGGCCGCGAATTGGAACTTGGAACTATCAAATCCCCTGCCCGCCATCAAGGCTTATATGCTGTGCTGCTAGATATTCTCACCGATGTGAATGCCGCACTCGGTCTTGTCGGTACCAGCCCAACGACCAGAGCGATAATCCTCGCCTTCTTCCACCCGGCGGGTACACGGCATGCAGCCGATTGATAGGTAGCCAGCAGCTACCAACGGGTGGCGCGGCAGGTCGTGCTCATTGGCAATGGCCTGCAGGTCTTCATAGGAGTGGTTGGCCAGCGGGTTAATCTTGATCTGACCCGGCGTGCCTTCAATCATCTCCAGGTCCGCCCGGGCATCGGTCTGAAACCGCTTGCGGCCCGTAATCCAGGCATCGAAGCCAACGATTTCACGATCAAGCGGTCGGGTCTTGCGCAGGTCACAGCAAGCGTCCTGATCACGTGTCCACAGCAGGCCATTCTTGTCCTCAGCGGCCACTTCATCAGCGTCAGGCTTAAGCGCACGAATATCGGTAAGGCCAAAGCGTTCTTCCAGCATCCGGGCATAGCGCAGGGTTTCACCGAACAGCTTACCCGTGTTCAGGAAAAGGATAGGCGTGGTCGGGTCAATCTGGGCGACTATTTCAACCAATACGGCGGACTCTGAACCAAAGGATGAGACAAGGGCGATACGGTCCTTGAACACATCCTTGATCATCACTTCCAGCAATTCCTTGCCGTCAAGATGGCCAAATTGCGCCTGCAGGACCGAGGCCTCTGCCAGTGTTCCGGTTGTTTCAACGGGTGCTGCCATATTCATGCCAACCATCCATTCTGCTCTATATAGTTTTCAGTACGTTTTGCGACTTCAGAGAAGCTCAAGCCTTCATCGAGCCATGACTGCCGCGCGGTAGCGACATCCTCCAGAATGCTTTCCCACTCCGGGCCAAATTGCTGTTCCAGCATTTTACGCAGTTGCCTCGCCAGCCCAGGGCTTTTGCCGCCCGTTGATGCCGTCAGCAACAAGTCGCCACGACGAACGACCGCCGGCATGTGAAAGTCGCACAAAGCGCGCATGTCTTCAGTGTTCACCAGCGCGCCTGCCTCATGGGCGGCCTCGTATAGCGGCCGCGCCTGGTCTTCCTGCAAACCGGCGATAAACACCACACCACAGCCAGACAGCGCCTGGGCATCGGGCAAGGCATCGCGTCCGGCCTCAAACACCAGCGGTTCAGACACCCCAGCAGAGGCCAATTGCGCCACCCGACGCGTAAAAGCAGGGCCAACGCCAATAATGGCGGCCTTTACTTTCTGCGGGTCCAGTACAATGGGCAGCATCTGCCTCTCCAACGGTCAAAGGCCCATAGCGGGGCCATGGGCGGATTAGCGGCATATTATGCCTCCGAACAATAATCTCAAGTCTTAATGTATATTATTATATACTACATATAATTTATGTATTTATGGAAATCTCGACATTTTGCCTCAGAATGCATACATTTTGCGCAGCTTTTAGCCATCTTGCAGGGTAAATGCCAGTATGGAATGGAAAACCACAGATCAGTTGATCCCCTATGAAGAGGCTCTCGGCTTCATGGAAGACCGTGTTGCAGCCCTTGCAAACGGTGAAGGGGAAGAGTGCATCTGGCTGCTGGAGCACCCGCCTCTTTATACGGCTGGCACGAGTGCTGATGAAGCCGACCTCCTGACAGCAGATCGTTTCCCCGTCTACCAGACCGGGCGTGGCGGCCAATACACCTATCATGGACCCGGCCAGCGCGTTGGTTATGTGATGGTCGACCTGTCCAAGCGCACGTTGGACGTAAAAAAATACGTCTTTAGCCTGGAACAGTGGATTATCGACAGCCTGGCAACCCTGGGCATCACGGGCGAACGCCGCGAAGGCCGCGTTGGTATTTGGGTGGAGCGCACGCTACCCAATGGCTTTACCCAGGAAGACAAAATTGCCGCCATTGGCGTGCGTATTTCACGGCGCATCACCTTCCATGGCATTGCCATTAATGTGAGCCCGAATTTAGAGCATTTCAGCGGCATCATCCCCTGCGGCATTAATGCGCTCGGCGTTACTTCGATTGAAGATATGGGCGTTGACGCCACCATGGAAGATTTGGACAACGCTCTGCGGGAAAACCTGCCGGACTTTATTGCCCGTCAAACAGTCGGCAGCACCTCAAAGGCATCGCCTGCCGCTTCTGCATAGTCGCGTATATCGATGTTGCTGACCTGCGCCAAAGGCGGGCCTTCATGGCAGCGCAGAATCATCGCCTGCACCACTTCATAGTCGCCGGAAAGCACAGCCTCTACCGTGCCATCAGCCCGGTTGCGCACCCAGCCTTTGAGTCCAAAGTCACGGGCAGTCTCGGCGGTCCAGGCGCGATACCACACACCCTGGACACGCCCGTGAATACACAGACAGACCGTCTTATTCAAATTCCATGATCACCTGGTCGACGGCAAAGCTGTCGCCCGGTGCAGCCAGAACCTTGGACACCACAGCGTCCTTTTCGGCACGCAGGATATTTTCCATCTTCATGGCTTCAACGACAGCCAGCGCCTGGCCAGCGAAGACTTCTTCGCCTTCTTCAACCGCCACAGAGACGATCAGGCCCGGCATCGGGCACAGCAACATCTTGGAGGTATCCGGCGCAATCTTCTCTGGCATATAGGCGGCCAGTTCAGCCAAACGCGGTGTCTGCACAAGTGCCTCCAGCGACGCGCCATCATAGGCCAAACGTAAGCCGCTATCTGTCTTGTCGATTTCAACCGTGAACGGCTCGCCATTGATCAGACCGGAAAACAGCGGGTTGCCCGGCGTCCAGTTGGTCTGGATATTCAGGAAACGGCCATCAAAGAACACGTCGCGACCAGCAGTCGCTTCCTTGTAGCCAACCTCATAGACCTCACCATCCAGGGTGACGATCCAATCTTCGCGCAGGGAAAAGTCTGGTGCGCTGACCTGGCCGGAAATTGTAGCCGCACGGGCCTGTTCGCATTCATTGGCCACAAGCGCGACTGCCACGAGCGTATCGAGCGACGCCTGCGGCAAATCCGCCCCTTCAAAGCCGTCGGGATATTCTTCGGCAATGAAGTTCGTCGACAAATTACCGCTCTGGAAGCGCGGATGCGCCATCACAGCAGACAGGAAATTCACATTGTGTGAAATACCACGCAGGTAATAGGCGTCGAGCGCCAGGCTCATCTGCGCGATGGCTTCATCACGCGTCAGTGCATAGGTGCAGAGCTTGGCAATCATCGGGTCATAGAATATCGAGATTTCCGAACCCTCTTCGATACCAGTATCGATGCGCACGCCTTCGATATCGGTTGGCGGGATATAGCGTTCGATACGACCAATCGACGGCAGGAAATTGCGCAGCGGGTCTTCCGCATAAATACGGCTTTCAACGGCCCAACCTGTCAGGGTGATGTCGTCCTGGCTCAAGCTCAACTCTTCACCAGCGGCAGAGCGGATCATCTGCTCCACAAGGTCAACACCAGTGATCAGCTCGGTCACCGGGTGTTCCACCTGCAGGCGGGTGTTCATTTCCAGGAAGTAGAAGCCGCCCTTGGGGTCGACGATCATTTCCACGGTACCAGCACTGTCATAGTCCACAGCCTGTGCAAGCGCGACAGCCTGTTCACCCATCTGCTTGCGCAGCTCTTCGGTGAGGAAGGGGCTGGGGGCTTCTTCGATAACCTTCTGGTGACGGCGCTGAATGGAACATTCACGCTCACCGAGGTAAATGACATTGCCATGCTTGTCGCCCAGCACCTGGATTTCAATATGGCGCGGGTCTTCAATGAATTTTTCAACGAACACACGGTCATCACCAAAGCTGGAGATGGCTTCATTCGTGGCGGACGTAAAGCCTTCAGCGGCTTCTTCATCATTATAGGCAATACGCATGCCCTTACCGCCACCACCGGCGGAGGCCTTGAGCATCACCGGATAGCCAATGTCGCTGGCAATATTGACGGCTTCGGCTTCATCCTTGATGACGCCCATATAGCCAGGCACCGTTGAAACACCGGCGTCAGAGGCAAGCTTTTTGGATTCGATCTTGTCGCCCATGGCTTCAATGGCCCGCACATTGGGGCCAATAAAGGCGACGCCTTTTTCTTTCAGCGCATTGGCGAAGGTGGAATTCTCAGACAGGAAGCCATAACCGGGGTGCACAGCGTCAGCGCCCGTTTCTTCAATGGCGGCGAGAATCTTGTCGATAACCAGATAACTCTCAGCCGCCGCAGCAGGGCCAATGAAAACAGTTTCGTCTGCCATTTTCACATGCAGTGCATCGCGGTCGGCTTCAGAATAAACGGCAACTGTCTTGATGCCCATCTGCCGGGCCGTCTTGATGACACGGCAGGCAATTTCGCCACGGTTGGCAATCAGAATCTTTTTGATCATTACTCGGGATCCCTATTCGTCGTGGCGGCTTAAAGCGGCAGGTTGTCGTGCTTCTTCCAGGGCATCTGTACATCCTTGTTCTTCAGGATGCGCAGGGCGCTGGAAACACGCTTGCGGGTGGAATGAGGCATGATGACCTCATCGATGAAGCCACGGCTTGCAGCCACGAATGGGTTGGCGAAGCGATCTTCATATTCTTTGGTGTGGGCGGCGATCTTTTCTTCGTCGCCAATATCCTTGCGGAAGATGATCTCAACCGCGCCCTTGGCCCCCATCACGGCAATTTCAGCCGTTGGCCAGGCGTAGTTCACATCAGCGCGCAGATGCTTGGAACTCATCACGTCATAGGCACCGCCATAGGCTTTGCGGGTAATAACCGTGACTTTCGGCACCGTTGCTTCACCAAAGGCGTACAGCAGTTTGGCGCCATGCTTGATGATCCCGCCATATTCCTGGCTGGTGCCTGGCAGGAAGCCCGGTACATCAACCAGCGTGACGATGGGAATATTGAAGCAGTCGCAGAAGCGCACAAAACGCGCACCCTTGCGGGAAGAGTCAATGTCCAGGCAACCGGCAAGAACCATCGGCTGGTTGGCCACGATACCGACTGTTGCGCCTTCGATGCGGCCAAAGCCAACAATCAGATTGCCCGCAAAGTCCGGCTGCACTTCCATGAAGTCGCCTTCATCGACCGTCTTATGGATCAGCTCCAGCATGTCATAGGGCTTGTTGGGATTGTCGGGGATCAGCGTATCCAGCGACATTTCTAGACGGTCCGGGTCGTCAAAGCTCTCGCGAACAGGCGGCTGTTCCCGGTTGTTCAGGGGCAGGAAGTCATAGAAACGACGGGTCTGCAACAGGGCTTCAACATCGTTTTCAAAGGCGAGGTCAGCAACTGAAGACTTGGTCGTATGGGTGATGGCACCGCCCAGTTCTTCCTGCGTGACTTCTTCCTGTGTCACCGTTTTCACCACGTCCGGGCCGGTCACAAACATATAGGACGTGTCCTTCACCATGAAGATGAAGTCTGTCATGGCAGGCGAATACACCGCACCACCCGCACAGGGGCCCATGATGACGGAAAGCTGCGGGATAACACCGGACTGTTCAATGTTGCGCTGGAACACTTCAGCATAACCAGCGAGCGAAGCCACACCTTCCTGAATGCGTGCGCCACCGGAGTCGTTCAGCCCAATAACCGGCGCGCCAACCTTGGCCGCCATATCCATGACCTTGCAGATTTTCTCTGCAAATGTTTCAGAAAGCGCACCACCAAAGACCGTGAAATCCTGGGAGAAAACAAAGACCAGGCGGCCGTTGATCGTACCGCGTCCAGTGACAACACCATCGCCGGGGATCTTGTTCTTTTCCATGCCGAAGTCGGTATTCCGATGTTCGACAAACATGTCATATTCTTCGAAGGACCCTTCGTCCAACAGCACCTCAATGCGTTCTCTCGCGGTCAGCTTACCGCGACTGTGCTGTGTGTCGATACGCTTTTGGCCACCACCAAGGCGGGCTTGCGCGCGACGTTCTTCGAGTTCCTTCAATATATTCTGCATGACTTCCCCTGAAACACCGTGGGTTAACCCCTCTTTTGAGAGAGACTCAAAAAAAGATGGCCTCATATAGCAAACGGTTCGCATATATGTAACAGAAAGTGGTGAATCTTGATCGCCACAGATACCGATTTCATCATGCCGGTATAAACCGGCAGAAAATCGCTTTTCCCCTGCTGCCTGACTCGTTACGAGCTAGTCTGCCCGCGGGAAATACATCGAAACAGTCGTGCCGTGGCCCAGGTCGCTCTCAATGCGTATATGCCCGTCAGACTGTTTGACGAATCCGAAGATCATACTGAGGCCCAAGCCACTACCCTCTCCGACCTCCTTGGTCGTAAAGAATGGCTCGTATACGCGTGCCAATACGTCATCAGTCATACCCGTACCTGAGTCTTGTACGGCAACTCGTATGTATTCGCCTGCCTGAACCTTACCACTCGCGAATTCAGGATCATCGTCGAGCCAGATATTGGAGGTCTCAATCACCAACTTGCCGGCACCTTCCATTGCGTCACGAGCATTAATTGCCAGGTTAAGAAGCGCATTCTCCAACTGGCCTACATCAACTCTTGCGGCCCAAAGATCATCCTTCAAACGGAGTTGTACCGTTATGGATCCACCCAATGCTCGATTGAGCAATAGAGAAATTTCTCTGATCCGCTCGCTGACATCAACCCTCTCGGGTCTGAGGTCCTGCCGCCGCGAGAAGGCCAGCAATCTCTGGGTCAGTTCGGCACCACGGCCAACAGCATGAAGTGATGATTCAACATATTCGGTATGTTCAGCGTCGCTTTTTACAAAAGGCAGAAGGAATACCAAGTTCAACTGTATGGCCATAAGCAGATTGTTGAAATCATGAGCAACCCCCCCCCGGTCAGTTGCCCCACTGCTTCGAGCCTCTGAGCTGCACGCAACTGGCGCTCCGTATGTTTACGCGCGGAAATATCGATTATATTGCCGATAAATTGTCTGCCGCCGCTTGTCTGCATTTCGGAGATGGCAAGTTCCAGCGGTATTTCATGCCCATTCTTGTGCAGACCTGTCACCTCGCGAGACCCGACGCCGATGATTGCCCCTTTTCCGCTTTCATTATAAGACTGCATATAACCATTGTGTTCTCGACTGGTGTCGCCGGGCATCAACATATCAAGCCCGTTCCCCACCACTTCATTCGGCTGATAGCCGAATATCTTCTCGGCCATAGGATTAAATGTCTGAATAATCCCAGAGTCGTCACTGGTTACAATCGCAACTGCAGCGTTGTCGATTACAGCACGGATGTATGCTTCACGGTCCCGCAGTGCCTGCGCAGCCCGTTTGCGGTCTGATATGTCGTTCACAGTGCCACGAACTTTCAAGAGTACACCGTGCTTGTCAAACACTCCCTCACCTTCACCGCGAACATAGGTGATCTGCCCATCACGGCGTATGATGCGATAGTCGATTGAATAGGGCGCTTCTTCCGATTGCATCGCCCTCAAAATGGTATCAGAAACGACGTCAGCATCTTCCGGGTGTACCAACTGCAATTCATCAAGATTTGGGGTGGGTTCCATTTCGCCTGGCTCAAGCCCCATGATGTGGAGCATTTCATCAGAGACATGAACTTCATTCGTCAACGCATTCCATTCCCAGCTACCAAAACCGGCCACTCGCTGAGCCACGGTCAAACGGGCCTCATTATCCCGAAGCCTTATTTCGGCCTCCTTGCGCTCCGTTATGTCATGCAAAATGCCATGGATGC
This sequence comes from Alphaproteobacteria bacterium, assembly GCA_030836535.1. GTDB lineage: Bacteria > Pseudomonadota > Alphaproteobacteria > SMXS01 > SMXS01 > SMXS01. The sequence goes on along the minus strand of JAURPT010000146.1, from coordinate 2,456 downwards.
GGATAACCTCTTCTTTGTCGTTGAAAACCAGTTCGCCAACGACGTGCAGATACCGAACTGCCCCGTCTTTTCTGACAACGCGATATTCTATGTCGTAGGGTGGGCCGCCTGGTTTGGAACAAGCATCGAGAAAAGCAAGTGCTTCTTCTTTGTCGTCCGGATGGAAGTGTGTTTCGACAATTTCAGTCGTTGGGGAAAATCTTTCCTCGCCATAACCGTATATTCTGAACGCCTCTTCCGACCACGTAACGACATTGTTAACGACATCCACATCCCAGCTACCAAAACGGGCTATTCGTTGGGCGTCGTCGAGATGGGCCTGCAGTTGCACCCGATCCGTGATGTCGTTCACCATGGCCAGGAAAACTAGCGGATCCTGGTCCATGATCAATTAAAGAGCAATTTCCACATTAAAGTCAGACCCATCTTTTCGGCGATGTACTGTCTGAAAATTCAATATTTTTTCTGAGCCGCTGCGGAGCGGTTCAATCATTTCGGCAAATCGAGCAGCGGTAAACTCAGGTTTGATATCCACGGGCCTCATGGATTTCAGCTCTTCCATGGAAAAGCCGAGACTTTCCCGGGCACCCCGGTTGACTTCTATGAAGCGCAACGTATCTGACCCGAATACAAATATCTAATGCAGCGAATCTTCTACAATGTGTCCCAATAGAGGGTCGATATTTGCCATAGAGAGCGGGCCCTAAAAATCTCGGTTCGTCCAACCGAGAGTGGAATGGGCATTTAGGCACCCTAAACCGATTCACAATACCAAGCTTGTCGCCAGGCCATACGCTACCGATAAAAGATCGCAAGATTATCGAAGCAAATCAAGAAGGGTTTGGGCTGCTGATATGTCTATCAGTCGGCCTTGATGCCGCTCTTCTGCCTCGGCATCCGTACCCCACATTTCAGCCTGATAGCGCTCTTCCATATGGCCAATATCATAGGCTTCCTCGCCTGTGAGCCGCTGGTGCAGCACGGCAAATCCCAGAACCAGCGAGCCTGTGATATGCGTCAGTCGGTCCAGGCCAGCCAATGTAAAGTCATCACAAGCACGCACCAGTTCAGCCGCGCGGGCAAGTGCCTCGGGTGGCTGATCGTCCCCCTGAATGCCTTCAATGACATTCAGGCGCATGGAAAGCACCTCTGATGCCCAGTCCAACAGGGGCTGCCACAAGGCAGTCTGTCGCTCTACCAGCTCAACCGGCGTTGTCGCACGGTGACACAGCAGGTCTGTCGCCGCAAAACCCGCCGTTTCACCCTCAATATGGGCTCGGTGCAACCGCACGCGGTCGATCGCGGCATAACACATACCCGTCAACGGCATGGTGGCCGGGTCCAGTTCTTCCCCCTGTCCGGCCCATTCCGCCGCTACAGCGTCAGCCAGCGCCTGCGTTGGTACAACAAAATCAGTCTTGGCTAGTGTGCGAATGGCGCGCCCATCCAACAGCACGGAAAAGCCGCCTTCAACGGCACCCGCCTCGGCTTTTTTAAAGAACTTCTTCATGACATCTCCGCCAACAGGTCTGGCAATTCTGAAAAGCTGCGTAACACCCGGTCAGCACCAGCTGCCATCAGCGTGTCGGAGTGATGGTAGCCCCAGTCAACACCAATTGCGGCCACGCCGGCATTGCGCGCCATTTCCATATCAAAACTGGTGTCCCCGAGCACCAATGTGTTAGCCGCCAAAACGCCGGTTTCTGCCAGTACGTTTTCCACCATGCCCGGGTGGGGTTTCCCGGGGGCTGTATCCGGCGTCTGCAGGCTTGTGAAGTACTGTCGCATTTCGTGCTGGTCCAACACATGGTGCAGGCCCCGCATACCTTTGCCGGTCGCCATCGCCATCAGCACCCCAGCCTCGTCCAAGCGCTCAATGGCCTGGCGGGCACCGTCAAACAGTGGCTCGGTCATCTCGCCCTTGCGGCGCAATTCATGAAAGTGGTCTCGGTAAGAGGCTGCAACCGCATGGCATTTTTCCTGCCCAAAATGCGGTGACAATTTGTCGATCACGACTTCAAGGGACAAGCCTATATGCTGGCGCACCTCATGATCTGCGGGCGCGTCTTCATCATGGCTTGCATAGGCCGCCGTCATGGTGTGGACGATCATATGCAGGCTGTCGACCAACGTGCCATCGCAGTCGAACACCACGAGGCGCAAATCACTCATCTCCGAACATGTCCAGCGCGTCGCGCTCGTCAAACTCGAAGAATGACCAGCTCTTTTGCATGTGATCCGGCAAGGGCGCCGTTATGTCGAGCGTGCCACTACCCCTGGGGTGCGGCATGACCAGCTGGCGAGCATGGAGGTGCATGTCCTTGGAGAGCCCCTCAATATAGGCCTCGGGGCCACCATATTTACCGTCGCCGACAATAGGCGTGCCCAGATTGATACAGTGCACACGCAACTGATGTGTACGCCCCGTGCGCGGCATCAGCGCCAGCCACGAGGCC
>JAURPT010000145.1 GCA_030836535.1 Alphaproteobacteria bacterium | reverse complement strand
TAAAGCAGAGACCATTGCCCGTGTGCTCATACCAGCAGCACTGCCGGGTATTATCAGCTCTTTCTTGCTGGCTGTTTCCCGCGCCATTGGTGAGACCATGATTGTGGTGATGGCTGCAGGGCTGGCGGCGAACCTGACAGCGAACCCGCTACAGGCGGTGACAACTGTAACGGTTCAGATTGTCACCCTTTTAACCGGTGACCAGGAATTCGATTCTGCCAAGACACTGGCCGCATTTGCCCTTGGATTGGCCTTGTTCCTGGTAACCTTGATGATCAACATGATTGCCCAGCGCATCGTTAAATCCTATCGGGAACAATATGAGTGAACTTCCTCCCACCGACTGGTTCTCCGATGCCATGCGCCAGCGGACCGCACGGCGCTATCGGCGTGACCGTATTTTCCGAGGTGTCGGTCTGGCAGGCATCGTTCTGGCGCTTGGTATGCTTGCGGTGTTGCTTGTCGGTATCGCCAGCAGCGGATACCAGGGATTTCGGCAGACACAGATTTACCTGTCTGTAGAGCTGGATGTTTCTGCCTTTCCGGGTATTACGGCCGAAGATGTCGCGAATGACACTGTAGACGTCGAGAAGATCCGCAAGGGGCCTTATGGTAAGCTCGTCCGGGAAAGCCTGATGGCCATGTTTCCTGACGTTTCTGGCCGAAGTAACATCCGTGAGCTCAATAAACTTGTCAGTGTTGGTGCAAAGAACCAGCTGCGCCATATGTTGATGGCAGATTCATCGCTACTAGGTCAGCGTGTTGAGTTGTGGGTTCCGTCTGGTGTCGATGTTGACGGCCTGGTCAAAGAAGGCCTGCAGACAGATGTGCCTGAGGCTGACCGGCGCCTGTCTGACCAGCAGGTCGAATGGGTCAGACAGCTTGATGAGCGTGGTCTGCTGCAGACAGTTCTTAGTGACGACTTCATCAGCGCCGGTGACTCTCGCGAGCCCGAACTCGCCGGCATCTGGGGCGCTGTCGTTGGCTCTGCACTGACGCTTCTGGTAACGCTGATTGTGTCCATGCCCCTTGGGGTGGCGGCCGCAATTTATCTGGAAGAATTTGCCAAGAAAGGTCGGCTAAGCGACTGGATTGAGGTGAATATCAACAATCTCGCTGCTGTGCCGTCCATTGTTTACGGTCTGCTGGGCTTGGCGATCTTCCTCAATTTCTTTGAGATGCCGCGATCTGCACCTGTGGTTGGCGGGCTGACATTGGCCATGATGACACTGCCGACGATAATCATTGCCGGTCGTGTTGCATTGGCTGCTGTGCCGCCCTCTATCCGCGATGCGGCAACAGGACTTGGTGCCTCCAAAATGCAGGTGACCTTCCACCACACCTTACCATTGGCGATGCCCGGTATTCTGACCGGCAGTATTATTGGTATGGCCCGTGCACTGGGTGAAACAGCCCCGCTGTTGATGATCGGTATGGTGGCCTTTGTGGTTGATATACCCCAAGCCTTCGACGATTCAGCAACAGTTTTGCCGGTGCAGGTGTTCCTGTGGGCAGACCGGCCTGAACGGGCCTTTGTGGAAAAGGCGTCAGCCGCTATTCTGGTGCTGCTGGCGTTTTTGCTCATTATGAACGGCGTGGCGATCTATCTGCGCAACAAGTTTGAAAAGAAATGGTAGCGCAATGAGCGAAGCAGCTTTTGCCAGCAAAGAGGAAGTTTCGGTGTCAGAAACAACAAGTGAGAACACAGTGGAACAGCCACAGCACAGCGTAATTGGGGAAGGCAAGTTCTCTGCACGAGACGTGCATGTTTTCTATGGCGATAATGAAGCCATCAAGGGTGTCGACCTTGAGGTTGAATCCCATAAGGTGACGGCGCTTATCGGTCCCTCCGGGTGCGGCAAATCTACATTCCTGCGGTGCCTGAACCGTATGAATGACACCATCGACGGCTGCCGCGTGACAGGCGATATTCTGCTGGATGGCGACAATATCTACGACCCCAAGGTCGATGTTGTTCAACTGCGTGCCCGCGTTGGTATGGTCTTCCAGAAGCCTAATCCGTTCCCCAAGTCGATCTTTGAAAATGTTGTTTACGGGCCAAAGATTCATGGCCTGGCAACCCGTCAGGACGAGCTGGAACATGTTGCAGAGGTTAGCCTGAAGCGGGCCGGCCTATGGGACGAGGTGAGCGACCGTCTTGATACGCCGGGGACTTCGCTATCTGGTGGCCAGCAGCAGCGCCTGTGTATCGCCCGTGCCATTGCCGTAAGCCCCGAAGTGATCCTGATGGACGAGCCGTGTTCGGCGCTCGACCCGATTGCAACAGCGCGCATTGAAGAGTTGATCGATGAGCTACGTGAGAAGTTCTCGATTGTTATTGTGACTCACTCCATGCAGCAGGCTGCACGAGTGTCGCAGAAAACAGCTTTCTTCCATCTGGGTGAGTTGGTGGAGAAGGGCGAGACCGAGCAGATTTTTACAAACCCGCGAGAAGACCGTACCCGTGATTACATCACCGGACGCTTTGGCTAGGTTAGGAGACGAAGATGCCGTCACATACAGTAAGCGCCTATGACAAAGAGCTGGAATCTCTCCAGTCGATCATTGCCCGCATGGGCGGGCTCGCTGAAAGCCAGATCGCAGCGGCTGTGGATGCGCTCTACAAGCGTGATCAGGAGGCAGCGCAGGTCGTTATCAAGACAGACAAGCAGATTGATGAGCTGGAAGTGAACCTGGAGCATGAAGCGATCACTATTTTGGCCAAACGCCAGCCTATGGCGGGGGACCTGCGGGAGATTATCTCGGCTCTGAAGATGTCGAGCGATATTGAGCGTATTGGTGACTACGCCAAGAATATTGCAAAGCGCACGGAAGCCATATCCAGTGGCAATATTCGCATTCTGCGGTCCATCAACAATATGGCGCTGCTGGTGCAGAAGATGCTCAAGGACGTGCTCGACGCCTATATCGATGGCGATGCCGAAAAGGCAAAGGACGTTTGGGCGCGCGACGACGCTGTTGACGAGTTGAACAACTCGATTTTCCGAGAAGTTCTGACCTATATGATGGAAGACCCCAGAGAGATCAGTGCCGGTACACATCTGATCTTTGTCGCCAAAAACCTAGAGCGGATGGGTGATCACGTCACCAATATGGCTGAAATTATTCACTTCCAGGTATTGGGTGAAACCCTTGATGACCGCCCGAAAAAAGACGTGTCTTCCTATACCGTAGTAGAAGCAGACTAAGCCAGTCTGGCTTGGTGAGGACGATATGACCGAGAAGGCTTCCATTCTCCTGGTAGAAGACGACGCCAATCTGGTTGAGCTGGTCAAATATAATCTGGAAGCAGCAGACTTCGGCGTGACGGTCGCCATGGATGGTGAAGAAGCGCTGCTTTGTGTCGAAGAACAGCAACCTGATTTGATCCTGCTGGACTGGATGCTGCCCCATGTCTCGGGCATTGAAATTGTTCGTCGCCTGCGCCTGAACCCTGAGACGGTCAATATCCCCATCATTATGATGACCGCCCGAACGGAAGAGGATGACCAGGTACGGGGGTTGAATGCGGGTGCTGATGATTATGTCACCAAGCCGTTTTCGCCCAGAGAGCTGATTGCCCGCATAAACGCCGTGATGCGTCGTTTCCGACCTTCAATAGCGACGGAAATGCTTGAGTTTGAGGATATCTCACTGAATACAGCGGAGTTCCGCGTTAAGCGCGGGGATCGGCCTGTGAAATTGGGGCCAACCGAGTTCAAATTGCTGCGGCATTTCATGGAACACCCCACCCGTGTTTATTCGCGCGAGCAGTTGCTCGATGCCGTATGGGGCAGGGATATCTACATCGAAGTGCGAACGGTAGACGTACATATTCGCCGCCTGCGCCGGGCTTTGTGCGAAGATGGAGAGCCAGATGTTATCCGCACTGTAAGGGCAGCTGGCTACGCGCTCGATTCGGCTAAGACTTAAAACTCACACAGAAAAAGACCCGCTCTTGGGCGGGTCTTTTGTTTTGTCTCTTTAGCTGTCTACTTTTTATCGTTTCGCCGCTTCAGGGAAGGGGGCAAAGGGCCAGACCGGCTCGTCGGAATGGTAGCCTATAAAGTCATAGAGCTGGTTGATATAGGCAGACAGGCGCCCACACAGATCGCTGACCGGGTTGAGGCGATCCAGTGTGAAGAACACGTAAAGGAAATTCGCCCCTGCCAGGACAAAGAGAATGGATCGTGCGACGGCACCGGCAAAGGCTGCCAAGAGCATCAGAATGCCACGCTTGAGCTGATAGAGGCGTGAATCCCAATCAATATCAGACATGGCTTTCTTGGCCTTGTCCCAGTTCATGTCGCCGGTTCCCGGACCCGCGTGAGTACCTTCAGCGCCAGACGAACTGCCTGTATCCTCTGCTTTGGCATCCACGGTTTCAGGTTCCGTCGTCTTACGCTTGGCTGGGGTGCGACGGCTCGTTTTCTTGGCGGCGAGTTTTTTGGCCGCGGGCGCTTTGGCTTCGCCTTCGTCCTTCTTTGCGTCGTCGCCTGTGTTTTCGTTGCCGTTTTCATCTTTTGGCTCGTCGACCATTCTGATCCTCTATTGGTTTGGAGGTGGGAAGGGTGGTCTCAATTTACCATTTCTATGTATGGATGAATTGACCGGGAACAAGGGGGAAACAGAATTTTCCCCTGTAAATGAATAAGGGCGCCGCTTTGCAGCAGCGCCCTCAGTCTACGATAGGTAATGATCTGGCTTATGAGCAGCCGCTGGTGCCGCCACAAGTATCGCATTTCAGGCAGGTGCCATTGCGCACGAGCGTAAAGTTGCCGCATTCGCCGCACGGGTCGCCTTCATAGCCCTTCATGCGGGCTTCATGCATCAGGTCCATCTTGTCCGGGCCATTGGGGGTGCTTAGCGACACCTGGTCCGTGACAGTCTCTGTATGCGTGGCGACAACGGTAGAGCCCGCATTGGCGGCTTGCTGCATCGGCATTTCTGCCGTTTCCACTTGCCGTTCAACGACATGCCCCTTATTGGCGCCGCCATCCAGCACTGTCAGCTTGTTGCGGACATAACCGCTTGAGGCAATCTCACGAACGGCCGCTTCCAGTCCACCAGAGGCAGTTTCTTCCATGTCATCGTCTTCCACGCCGGTGCCCATGGCATCAAAGCGTACATCTGAGGGCTCAACATGGGCCAGGTCGTAGCGGCCAAGGTAGGACACAGCCAGTTCGCGGAAGACATAGTCGAGGATGGAGGTTGCCATCTTGATGGTATCATTACCTTCCACGATGCCTGACGGCTCAAACCGGGTGAAGGTAAAGGCGTCGACATATTCTTCCAGCGGCACGCCATATTGCAGGCCGATGGAGATGGCGATGGCGAAGTTATTCATCAATGACCGGAAGGCCGCGCCTTCCTTATGCATGTCGATGAAAATCTCACCGATATTGCCATCGTCATATTCGCCGGTGCGCAGATACACTTTGTGACCGCCGACTATGGCCTTCTGCGTATAGCCCTTGCGACGATGCGGCAGTTTGGACCGCTCGGTCAACGCAGCTTTTTCGATAACGCGTTCAATGATGCGTTCTACAGGCTGCGGTGCGTCTTCCACCAAGTCTTCTTCGTCAACAAGCGAAGCGCTCAACGGCTGCGATAGCTTGGAGCCATCACGATAGAGCGCGTTGGCTTTAAGGCCCTTCTTCCAGGAGAGGATGTAGGCATCCTTGCAGTCTTCAACGCTGGCGTCGTTCGGCATGTTGATCGTCTTGGAGATCGCCCCCGAGATGAACGGCTGTGCTGCCGCCATCATCAGGATGTGGCTGTCGACGGACAGGAAGCGCCTACCAATACGACCGCACGGGTTGGCGCAGTCAAAGACGGGCAGGTGCTCGTCTTTCAGTTGCGGGGCACCTTCCAGCGTCATGGCACCACAACAATAGATATTGGCCGCCTCTACAGCTTCCTTCGAGAATCCGATAGCATCCAGCAGGTCGAAACTGAAGTCGTTAAGCTGTTCATCCGTCAGGCCGAGGACTGTTTTGCAGAAGTCTTCTCCTAGCGTGAACTTGTTGAACACGAATTTGATGTCGAAAGCTTCTGACAAATTGGCTTCAATGGCGTCCAGCTGTTCCTGGCCAAAGTCCTTTTCACCCAGGATGCGATGGCCAAGGGTCGGCGAGCCTTTCAGCGTGCCATTGCCAACGGCGTAATTGATGATGTCTTCAACCTGATCATCATTGTAGCCAAGCGTATTGAGCGCGGTGGGCACCATACGATTAATGATCTTGAAGTAACCACCACCGGCCAGCTTCTTGAACTTCACCAGAGCAAAGTCTGGCTCAATGCCTGTGGTATCGCAGTCCATGACCAGGCCAATCGTGCCTGTGGGTGCAATTACAGTGGTCTGCGCATTGCGGTAACCATGAGCTTCGCCCAGCTCCAGCGCCTTGTCCCAGGCATCGGCAGCGGCCTGCGTCAGCCGGATATCGGTGCAATTGGCAATATCGAGGGGAACTGGGGCTGTATTGAGCTTTTCATAGCCTGTGGCACGACCGTGGGCGGCACGCTGGTGGTTGCGGATAACCCGCAGCATGGCGTCACGGTTCTGGTCGTAAGACGGGAAAGCCCCCAGTTCACGGGCCATTTCAGCTGATGTGGCATAGGCAACACCAGTCATGATAGCGGTGATAGCACCACAGATCGCGCGGCCTTCATCACTGTCATAGGACAGGCCACTCGACATCAGCAGGCCACCAATATTGGCGTAGCCAAGCCCCAGCGTACGGAAGTCGTATGACAGCTGGGCAATTTCCTTGGACGGGAACTGCGCCATTAACACCGAGATTTCCAGCACGATTGTCCACAGGCGCGTACCGTGTTCGAAAGAATCGATATCGAACGTGCCGTCTTCCCGGCGGAAAGCCATCAGGTTCAGCGACGCCAGGTTACAGGCCGTATCGTCCAGGAACATATATTCCGAACACGGGTTACTGGCGCGGATCTCACCGGATTCGGGGCAGGTGTGCCAGTCATTAATCGTGGTGTGATATTGCAGGCCGGGGTCTGCGCTGGCCCAGGCAGCATGGCCAATGCTTTCCCAAAGCTCTGTTGCAGAGACAACTTTGGGGTCTACGCCTTTGCTGCGGGCGTTGAGCTGCCAGTCGCCGTCATCTTCAACAGCCTGCATGAAGTCATCCGTCACGCGAACGGTATTATTGGAGTTCTGGCCAGCAACCGTCAGGTATGCCTCAGAGTCCCAATCTGTATTGTAGGTTGGGAAATCAATCGACGTGTAACCCTGCTGAGCAAACTGAATGACCCGCTGGACGTAATTTTCAGGAATTTCCGCTTTGCGCGCTGCAATAATGGCCGACTTGAGGTGCGGGTTTTCCTTTGGCTTGAAGCGCTGCTCATCTGTCAGCGTGTCATGCGGTGCGCAGGCGGCCATAATGGCGTTCAGGTGCTTCTGGGCCTGCTTGGAGCCTGCTACGAGGGCTGCAACCTTTTGTTCTTCGATCACCTTCCAGTTCACGAATTCTTCAACATCCGGGTGGTCAACATCGACCACGACCATCTTGGCCGCACGCCGAGTTGTGCCGCCAGACTTAATGGCCCCAGCTGCACGGTCACCAATGCGCAGGAAGCTCATCAGGCCGGAAGATGTGCCGCCACCAGACAGCGGTTCGCCTTCACCGCGGATATTGGAGAAGTTACTGCCAGTACCGGAGCCAAATTTGAACAGGCGGGCTTCACGCACCCACAGATCCATGATGCCGCCTTCATTGACGAGGTCGTCATCGACACTCTGGATGAAGCAGGCGTGGGGCTGGGGGTGTTCGTAGGAGCTTTTGGACTTGGTCAGCTTGCCGTTCTTGTAATCGACATAATAGTGGCCCTGGGCGGGACCATTGATGCCATAGGCCCAATACAGGCCTGTATTGAACCATTGCGGCGAATTGGGTGCACACATCTGGTTAGCCAGCATGTAGCGCAATTCGTCATAATAGGTGAGGGCGTCTTCTTCACTGTCGAAGTAGCCACCTTTCCAGCCCCAATAAGTCCACGTACCCGCAAGGCGGTCAAAAACCTGCTTGGCGCTGATCTCACCCGTATAGTCGCGGGTGTCTTCGCCAGCATTGTCGACGGGGCGTTTCCGCCACAGCCATTTGGGAACATCTTTTTCCGGAACAGCCTTAAGGTCAGCGGGGACGCCCTTTTTGCGGAAATATTTTTGCGCAATGATATCTGTGGCCACCTGGCTCCAGCTATCAGGTACTTCTACATTTTCCAGCTGGAAGACAATCGATCCATCCGGGTTCCGGATTTCACTCGTTGCTGTCTTGAAGGTGATGCCGTCATAGGGTGACGAGCCTTCCTGTGTAAAATGGCGATCAATACGCATGCCTGTCCCTCGCACTGTTCTCTTCTAATTCGTCCGATATGAACCCCCCGGTTCACCACACCCTTACAAGATTTAGTGCTTGCTCGAGTGCAGAACACAAATGCTAGTTAGAAACGCCTGGTGCTTGCAAGCGAGATTTATCAACATTTTGTAAATAAAACAGTTGCGCACCCCAAATATTGTGGTGTGCCAAGGGATTGAGCCAAAAAGTTTAGGTTTCTGTCGCTAAATGGAGCTGTTTGGCTGAAGCTTGAAAGAGTAATTATCATATTTAAATCAGTATATTACGGGTAAGTTATAAGATTATTGTTTAGAACTTTGGGCAATTTATAGTTTTGGAAAAACCAAAGTCTCCGAGTCGTAGAGCCTGAAATATCATTGTGGATGACGAGAATCAGGGTTTTGGCTGGTTTTTCGGCTCCTAATAACTGGACGCGATCACAAGGCAATGTCATATTGCGCGCCGCAACCGACTCTGTTGTGCGCTACAGAGTCCCTTTTCTGGCGCAAGGAGCCGCGCAAGCGGTTCGACCATAGGATAAAAGTCTCATGTGGTTCTTTAAGGCACTTCTGACCTGGTGGAATTCCAAAACCATTGGCACAGCCTGGTACACCTATCGCAAAGGCGAAAAGGTGGGGGAAGACGAGCAAGGCAATGTCTACTATCAGGAACGCAACGGCAAGCGCCGCTGGGTTATCTATGATGGCTATACTGAAGCCTCCCGCGTGCCGCCGGAATGGCACCGCTGGCTGCACTACACCAGTGACCTGCCGCCCTCAGAAGAGTCTCTGCCACGCAAAAACTGGGAAAAGCCGCATTTGGCAAACCAGACAGGAAGCTTGAATGCCTATTTCCCGCCGGGTAGCCTGAACAGCGGCGGTCAGCGTCCTGCAGTCACCGGTGACTATGAGGCCTGGCAGCCGGAGTAATCCACGACGCCGGAGAAGACGCAGCATGCGCGGAACATTGGTTGAAACACTGATCGGCGCTGTCGTCCTTCTAGTCAGCGGCTGGTTTCTCTATTTTTCCTTCAGCGGTACAGACCTGAGCAGCGACGGGTATCAGATTTCCGCACGCTTCGAACGGATAGATGGCATCAATGTTGGTTCTGATGTGCGAATCAGCGGCGTAAAAATAGGCCGTGTTGTCTCTCACAGTCTGGACCCTGATACATTTACGGCTTCTGTCGTTATGTCGGTTGATCACGGCATAACGCTGCCCGACGACAGCTATGCCAAAATCTCCATGGATGGATTACTCGGCGGTTTTTACATTGCCATTGTGCCCGGTATGTCTCTGGATAATTTAGCAGCTGGCGAAGAAATGCCGGAACCAGGTGAGGGGTCTTTGGACCTTATGGGGCTAATTGGCCGCGTCATTCATGGATCTGTCGGTGATGACTAAAAGAGTATTGCCTGTTTTGATGGCCTTGGGCTGTCTTCTGTCACCTGCTGTACAGGCACAGGGTGACTATCTGTATGGCGAAGAGGTGGAGGGTAAACCACCCAGTGGTGCTGTAGTCGTGTTACGGGGCGTCGATAAAATCACGGCTCGGATTACAGACATTGAAGCGCCGTTGGACGAAGTAGCACAGTTTGGCAGCCTGCAGATCACCATGCGCTACTGCCACAAGAACCCGCCGGAAGAAACACCAGAGGTCAGTGCCTTCCTTGAAATAGAAGATCACCTGCCGGATCAGGCACCTGAGAAAGCGTTCTCTGGTTGGATGTTTGCCTCAAGCCCGGCGCTGTCCGCCATGGAGCATCCCGTCTACGATGTCTGGGTGATGGACTGCAAAGCCTCAACCCCGCTGATTGAGGCAGGTAAGGCGCCAAACCGCCCCTGATTCTCCAGGGCTTTGGCCAAGCGCTGCTGATAGTCTTCCCGGCTGACTTCCACACACCCCAGGCTTTCCAGATGTGGTGTGGTGAATTGCGTATCTAACAGGGTGTAGCCACCGGTAATGAGGCGGGCGACCAGATGCACCAGTGCGACTTTGCTGGCGTCTCGTTGCAGCGACACCATACTTTCCCCAATAAAGGCACCTGCAAGGGCCATACCATAGAGACCGCCGGCCAGTTCCCCGTCGCGCCAGCATTCAACTGAATGGGCAACGCCAAGCCCGTGCAATTCGAGAAAAAGGTTGCGGATAGGCTGGTTAATCCAGGTGTCCTGACGATCTTCCGCCGGGGCGGCACAGGCGTCGATCAACTGTTCGAAGTCTTTGTCGATTGTCACTTCATAGAGATCAGATTTCACCGTGCGCGCCAGTCGCCGTGATATATGCAGGCCATCAAGCGGGATAATCCCGCGCTGGCGGGGCTCAACCCAGAATATTTCCGGGTCGTGCGCGCTGTCCGACATAGGAAAGATGCCTGCGGCATAGGCTGACAGGGCAGCTTCTGGCGTGATGTATTCGGTCATCAGGCCGTTAGGCTAGCACTTTGCTCTCTAGTCCGGAAGATTTTCCAGATAGTGTTCCAGCCAGTGAATGTCGTAATTGCCTGCAATGACATCCTCATTTTCGACCAGTTCTTGATGAAGTGGAATGGTCGTTTCAACGCCACCGACAACGAATTCCTCTAGCGCCCGCCGTAGGCGCAACAGGCAGTCCTGCCGGTCTTCACCTTTGACGATCAGCTTGGCGATCAGGCTGTCATAATAGGGCGGGATGGAATAGCCCGTATAAAGTGCTGAATCGACGCGCACCCGCAGACCGCCCGGTTGGTGGAAGTCCTGCACTTTGCCAGGGTTTGGCGCAAAGGTGCGGGGGTGTTCCGCGTTAATGCGGCATTCAATAGCATGGCCGTTGAACTGGATGTCTTCCTGCTTCACCGCCAGCGGCAACCCCTGGGCAATACGAATTTGTTCGCGGACAATATCAATGCCGGTGATCATTTCAGTGACAGGGTGTTCAACCTGCAGGCGCGTATTCATTTCAATGAAATAGAAGCCGCCATCTTCATACAGGAACTCGATCGTGCCAGCGCCAAGATACCCCATGGCACCGATGGCTTCGCGGACTGTTTCACCGATTTCGTCGCGCTGTTCTGCAGTCAGGACGGGTGAGGGAGCTTCTTCCAGCACCTTCTGGTGGCGTCGCTGCAGCGAACAGTCGCGCTCACCCAGATGGATCACATTCCCATGGCTGTCGGCCAGGATCTGGACCTCAATATGGCGCGGTTTACCCAGATATTTCTCCAGGTAGATAACATCATCCCCAAAGGCGGCCAGCGCTTCAGACTTGGCCGTTGAAATGGCGGTTTCAAGATCAGCTTCAGTCTCGGCAATTTTCATGCCGCGGCCACCGCCACCTGAGGAGGCTTTGACCAGCACCGGATAGCCAATTTCCGCAGCTATTTCCTTGCCGTGTTCCATGGATTCAATGGCGCCATCAGAACCGGGCACAACGGGGATGCCATGTTTTTTGACGGTGACCTTGGCTTCGATCTTGTCGCCCATGGTGTTGATATGCTCAGCCGTGGGACCAATGAAGGTGATGCCATGGTCGGCAACAATGGAGGCAAAGCCGGCATTCTCCGACATAAAGCCGTAACCGGGGTGGATGGCGTCTGCCCCCGTGATTTCTGCAGCACTGAGAATAGCCGGGATATTCAGGTAAGACTGGTTGGCAGGGGCGGCTCCAATGCAGACGGCTTCGTCTGCCAGGCGCACATGCATGGCATCAGCATCAGCTTCGGAATGGATGGCAACCGTACGAATGCCCATTTCACGGCAGGCGCGGTGAATGCGCAAGGCAATCTCACCGCGGTTAGCAATGAGGATTTTGTTAAACATGGGCTACTCGATGATTACGAGTGGTTGGCCGTATTCTAACGGCTGCTGATTCTCAACGAGGATCTTCGTTACTGTGCCGCTACGGGTGGATGCCACAGAATTCATGGTTTTCATGGCCTCAATGATCAGGATCGTCTGACCTTCTGAAACGCGGTCGCCAACATTGATAAAGACGGGCGCGCCTGGCTCAGGAGCCAAATAGGCTGTACCAACCATAGGCGATGTAACAGCGCCGGCGTGATTGGCGGCATCATCACTCGTTACTTCTGGTGCTGCGGGAGCAGGGGCCTCGGCGGTCGGGACAACAGGGGCTGGTGCTGCGGCTGCGGCAACAACCGTGGCTCCGCCGCGCGAGAGGCGGACAGATTCTTCATCATGAGTAATCTCGACCTCGGTAAGGCCGGTTTCTTCCATGATGGTGGCTAGGCCACGGATCAATTCTTCATCAAGTTTGATTTTACTCATGTATCCTGACTGTTCTTGTATGGCCCGCAGGCCAAGTGAATCACCATAGGGAGAGTTAGTCGATCATATCCGCCAAAGCGTCGAGCGCCAATAGATACCCTTTGGCACCCAGGCCGCAAATTACACCATCAGCGGCGCCGCTTATATAGGAGTGATGCCGGAACGTTTCACGCTTGAAGATGTTGGACAGATGCACCTCGATGACCGGCGGTGAGAAGTTCAGCAGCGAATCCAGAATGGCGACCGACGTATGGGTATAGGCAGCACTATTGATGATCAGCCCTGCAACCTGGTTACTGTTTTCCTGGACCCAGGTCACCAGTTCACCTTCAAGGTTGGACTGGCGGAAATCTACTGCCAGCCCCAATTTTTTACCCTGGTCAATACAGGCCGCTTCGATATCTGCCAGCGTCTGTGAACCATAGATTTCCGGTTCACGCTGACCTAGCATGTTCAGGTTGGGACCATTCAATATTAATATGACGGGATTTTCTGCCATCAGCCTAGCCAATTCTTCACTGTTTGGGCTTTTGCAACGCAATGCTGACTAGCCCTGAAACCTTGTATCGTCTATATCACTCTTTAGTCAAATAATGCTATAATTCTAATGGCTTGTCGGGATCTGCTGTGGCAGTGGATTTAGCGGCATGCTTACCCAGGTGAGGACACAGGTGATCAACGTAACCATCAATGGTGAGGCGCACAGTTTCAACGCTGCCATGAAGCTCGATGCCCTACTTGAAGAACTGGACATTGACTGTAAAAAGGTAGCGGTTGAGAAGAACCTCGAAATCGTGCCCAAGTCGACTTATGCATCCGTCATGGTCGAAGATGGGGACATGTTTGAAATTGTACACTTCATTGGTGGCGGTATGAACGACCAGACGAACGACACATTTACCATTGCAGGCCAGAAGTTCACTTCACGTCTGATTGTGGGCACCGGCAAATACAAAGACTTCGATGAGACCCGAGACGCTATTGCCGCCTCCGGGGCAGAAATCGTGACCGTTGCTGTGCGTCGGGTGAATGTTTCTGACCCCAACCAGCCCATGCTGGTCGACTATGTGGACCCCAAGAAATACACCTACCTGCCCAATACGGCGGGTTGCTATACGGCAGATGAAGCCGTTCGAACGCTTCGTTTGGCTCGGGAAGCCGGGGGTTGGTCACTGGTGAAGCTGGAAGTGCTCGGCGACCAGAAGACGCTTTACCCGGAAATGGTCGAGACGCTGAAAGCCGCTGAACTGCTGATCAAGGACGGCTTTGACGTCATGGTTTATTGTAGTGATGATCCCATCATGGCCCAAAAGCTGGAAGATCTGGGTTGCTGCGCCATTATGCCATTGGCTGCACCCATCGGTTCGGGGCTCGGCGTCCAGAACCCGGTCAATATCCGCATTATCATTGAGAATGCTTCAGTGCCGGTTTTGGTTGATGCTGGTGTGGGCACAGCGTCAGACGCTGCTTTCGCCATGGAACTTGGCTGTGACGGCGTGTTGATGAACACTGCCATTGCTGAAGCCAACGATCCTATCTCGATGGCACAGGCTATGAAGCTCGCCATTCAGTCTGGTCGTCTGGCCTACAAGGCAGGCCGGATGCCACGCAAGAAATATGCCGACCCGTCGTCGCCGCTGGCGGGGCTGATCTAGCGACCGGCTTTAACGGCGGCTGCGCATCAGGGCAATAATCTGCCGCAGGGTGTCGTATCCAAGCGCGCCGGCAATAACGTTGTCATCGATGACAAATGATGGCGTACCATCTATTCCAAGTGCAT
>JAURPT010000144.1 GCA_030836535.1 Alphaproteobacteria bacterium | reverse complement strand
TTACGCAGCCACCTTCTATGTAACCTTTAGGGTGGTGTTTTGTGAAGGGCAATCAGCTCGGAACCCTCCTGTTGTGTAGAGCTGATCGGCCGGGATGATCGCCTGTGGCGCTGGTGGTCTGTAGCCCAGGGAGCTGTGTGGCCTGACCTGCCTTGTAATGAGGTGAACTGGTGTTGTCACGTTAATCGATCGCCAGGCGCAACTATAAAGTTGGCACCACTTTTCAGTCTGCAGCGATCACCTTCCTTCATTGATCTATGGCTTGGGCTCTGAAGAGTTTCATCGTTTTTCGAGTTCTGAGATGTCGTTGGATATTGAAGAGGTTGTAGACGGAAGCATGGAGATTGAGAAACCGTTGGGCCCAACCCGGTGATTTGAATCGCTGCATTTTTCGTTCTCTTCGTCGAACCGGCAGATGCGAGTTTTCTGCACGATTGTTTCGATGGATTCCATCTGATGATCGACATCGATCTGCAGGGACTTCAGCGCAGCACCATAGGAACGAAGCTTGTCAGTGACAATTGTACGAGGTTGAATCTTCCGTTTTCGAAGAAGTTTACTGAACAATCGCAGAGCGACTCTTCGGTTGCGTCGCGACTGAACCAAAAACTCCAGCACTTCTCCTTCGCCATCAACAGCCCGCCAAAGCCAGTATTTTCTGCCACTAATAACGACGACCATTTCGTCAAGATGCCAGGTTGTATCCACGGCGGTCCGGTTCGAGCGAATTCGCTTTGCATAGTCCGTGCCGAACTTGTTCACCCACCGACGGACTGTTTCATATGAAATATCCAGGTCACGCTCGGATAGCAAATCTTCGATGTCACGGTAGCTGAGAGTGAACTTCGAGTAGAGCCAGACGGCGTATTGAATGATTTCAGGCGGGAAACGGTGGCAACGATAGGAAATATTATTCTTCACGCCACCCTACAGTCACCAGATACCAAAATCAGGTCATTAACGTGACAAAACCATACTGGTCATACGGCGACAATATCCTGATCATAGTTCGAGTTCAGGACATTAACGTGACAATACCATAAGCAGACTTAATTCACAGACACCCCGCTCTATATTTTTGGTTCATCGCCATCTAGGTGTCTGCGGCGGGTAACTTTACGACCATCTTGCCCTTGTTCCGACCTGAATACAGATCATGAAATGCCTGGCCAAAGTCAGGAACATCTCCTTCATAGACATGTTCCGGAAACGATAATCGGCCTTCTGCTCGCCATTGTGCCATGTGCTTGCGCGCGATATCAAAGCGATCTGCATAGTCATAGACTACATAGCCCTGGATCGATGCGCGCATGGTGCCCAGCCAGATATACTGACTTGGGCCGGATATTTCCTCTTCGGAATATTGGGAGGTTGAACCACACATCAACACTTTGCCGCGCAGGGCGATCCAGCGCAGGCTTTCATTCAGAACCGAGCCACCAACATTATCAAAGATGAAGTCAATTCGGTCAGGCGCTGCCTCCACCAATTTCTCGTAGAGATCGCCGTCCTTATAGTCGACCGCTGTATCAAAGCCGAGTTCGTCGACCAGCCATTTGCATTTTTCAGGTCCGCCAGCAATGCCTATCACACGCGCACCAGCCATCTTGGCAAATTGTCCCGCCATGGTGCCGACAGCTCCAGCCGCACCATTGATGACGACAGTCTGGCCTGGTTGCGGTTTACATTCATCGAAAATGGCAAAGTAGGCAGTTAACCCTGAAACACCGAATCCTCCAAGCCATGCTGACAACGGTGCTTGGGTAATGTCACAAAGTTCCAGGTCGCTGCCATCAGAAATTCCATAGTTCTGCACGCCCGTCGCCGCAACAACATAGTCACCCGCCGCCCAATCAGGGTTGTTAGATTCAACCACCCGGCCAGCAACCGAGTTGCGCACGAGGTCGCCCGGCTCCACCCGGAAGAGAAAGTCTTTGCTGTCCCGGACGATTAACCGCAATGCAGCATCCAGTGACAGATAGTGTGCTTCGACGACAACTTCACCATCGCCGGCTGTTGGCATAGGAGCCTGTCTTACTTCAAAGTCGTCAGGACCAAGTAATCCTGTCGGCACTTGTCGCAAAATGACCTGGCTATTCCGGTTGTCTTCAGTATTGGCGTTCATCTTTCCCCTCCCTAGATTGAAGGGGAAGATTAGCCTGAAACCAGCTCTGCCGCCAATGTCTGTTTATGGCTATGAGCGGAAGTTCCGCATATTACTCAATACAGGAATCGGGCACGCACCTTCTACCCCATCTGCGTCTTTTCGGGTAACATCCCTGACAGATAGGAG
Source organism: Alphaproteobacteria bacterium (assembly GCA_030836535.1). GTDB lineage: Bacteria > Pseudomonadota > Alphaproteobacteria > SMXS01 > SMXS01 > SMXS01. Next base: position 16,345 of record JAURPT010000144.1, on the reverse strand, counting down.
GCAGGCATGATGATTGAAGTGAGGAATGGTGAAGGCAAGTCACCAGCTGCCATAGAAGCGGAATTGACAGAGGCCGGGCTATATTTTCTGGTATTGGATGTGCCCCCTGTCGAGAATGGTGCCCACTGGCACGATTTCAGCTCTATCTTTTATGTCACCAAAGGCTATGTTCGCCTGACGGTAGTAGAATCCGGCGAGGTGCTTGACGTTCAGCCCGGCTGTCGCGTTTCTGTCCCGGAACGTGCATTGCATGCTGAAAACAGCGCAACCGGCTACTCTATCCTGCTCGGTGTGACCCGCGATCCGGCAACCTTTGAGGAAGACGTCAACCTGTCGCCTGCTGATCTTCCCGGATAGTTTCCTAAAAAGCACCTAATGTCTGCTTTTTGGCTGATAGCAGACGTTGTGTCGGTGAAGCTCTATGTTAACCTGCGGACAAAAAAAGGGGACGGTCCGCAATGAAGCCGTCCCCAGTAGTATTTTTGGCTGTTAGTGCGGCAAAGGAAAGATTGGGCGGACCGCACTAGCTTGAGGGGTGCCAAAAACCCCACACTCGAACCCGCTCTAAGCTCATACTCCGTCGTTGTTAGAAGTGAATGCCAGGCCGTGGCCGATAGCCACATCGACATTCTGCAAGGCAACAATACGGACTTTACCTTTGGTGCTATTGGTGTACGGATCGACCGTAATATCCAGACCACCCCATTACCCGATCAAGGCATTGGAGAAGCTGCCATAGAACACATCACCGCTGGTAATCTGCGCCGAGGCAATAGCGTTGAAAGCGCCAATCTTGCCGGAGATGAGGTTTGGACTCAGGCTCTCACCAGGCTCAAAGATGAACCGGCCAGAACCGTCGCCCACGTTCATGGCTGTCTCGATAGGCAGAACAAATACAGGCGCGCTGCGGAAATGTGGTGCCTACAGCAGGCGTTAGGAGCATTGAAATATTCTATGTAATTAATTTTATTGGCACCCCATACAGGAGACGGTAATCACTCGTTTTAAATGGGTAATATCCCTTTTCGTTTCTTTATTTGTCTCTATCTCGATCCCTCTAGAAGCAGCCTGCTGCGATACTGAGCTTGTAACAAACAAAAAGCCGCTGAAGTGCGTGTATATGCCTCTGAGTTGGCCTGCGAAGACATCTTACTGCAACTGAGATGTCCCGCTCCAGAACCTATGGCACCTGTAGGAGTTCAATATTGTTACCGTCAGGATCTTGAATATAAACAGAGCGCGTCCCATCCCGGTGTTGTAGCGGTTCACGATAAGGTGAGAGATCACTGCACGTAACTGCGACGTGGTTAGGGTGCTCAGCCGGCAGGACTAGTGCTAGCGACACGTTCGCAAAGGCCAGCATCGCCCAACTCTCATCTTGATACTGTACTTGACACTCAAATTGATCGACATACCAGGATACTGCCCGGTCTATGTCTTCCACTTGAAGGGCCGTGTGGTGAATCTTGTCGAGTTGAAATTTCATGTCATTACTGCTCTGGGTCTATGTTCGGAGAAAAGGATGCATCGCAGTGGCCAGGCTATGGGCCGATGTAAATGCGTCTTGAACACTGCCACCAAAACACCAATCCCCGCAAGCACCCAAACAAATTCTCGGGTCGATCAATGCGCGACCATTAACTTGTTTTGGAGCACCGGCATATTTCCAGCGGTGTAGAACCCTGTGTTCTGCGACCTCAGCATCGCAAACAAGGATGCGCTCTACCTCAGCCAACAAATGTTGCAAAATAATATCACTGTTAGTCTCCAAATTATCTCTGGCAAATTTTTCCGATGAGTGGACGACTAAGGATGTTCCACCGTGGCGCTCCGGCTTTTGGCTATTTACCACCGCCAGGGCGAGATCTGCATTGGTGATCTGGGCGATATCAAAGTCAAGGTCGAGACGAGAAGGGAAGCCAAGCAACAGCCCAAGGCACCCAAGGGTGTTGACGAAACTGAATGCGCCATACTCAGCAAATTGTTGAGGAAAAAGTTCAGCTGTTTGAGGCGCAGGTGCTGTTGAAACCACCCAATCATATTCGCCATAGACAGCTCCGTTTTCATCCCACAATCGCCAAGTTTTCTGCCGCTCGATTTTGACAATTTTTGTATTGGTTTTGACGTCCATATTCACTGCAAGATATTTTGCGATAGCGCTCATACCCGGCACGCCGACGTATAATGCAGATCCAGCACTCGAATCAGATTTTCGCAAAGAAGTTTGGCCGTCGATCTGCACAAAGTGTGCATCCCAGGAACGCAGAACTCCAGCTTCGATCATGTGACGTAAGTAGCCCTTAAACGGCTGCGTTTTCGCTGTAAAGAACGGTGCACCATGATCAAAGAAATAGGGTTCAGCACGTCGGGTGCACAGTCTCCCACCCCCTCCACGGGATTTCTCAAATACTGTAACGTCAGCTTTGCCAACAAGGAGGTTGGCAAAGGTCAACCCGGAAAAGCCTGCACCTATGATCGCGATTTTTGGCATGAGATACCCTCCGTATGTGCGTAAATGAGCTCGCGGGACCTGGTGAATATAATACCCGTTCAATTTAGACGACTGGTGTCGTCAGCTATGGTCACCAGCTTCTTGTGCACCAGCTTTATTTCCTTAGCAGCGAAAAGTTTTGAGAGAGTTAGCCATTTTATCAGCAATTCGGTCATGGTGGGTTTCTATGTCTTCTGGTTGAGAGGCGACCTGGCAGAGGTTTCCTAAAATTGATGGCCTCAACCCCCTTTGACTTTTCAGATCGGCCGAACATTAGGCCTTGGAGTACCAGCGCTGGGAGGGGGGGATGCGCTATACTCACTTTCAAAGGGCGCTGAGACCTGTCTTCTTACCACCCGAGATAAAGGATGGATCACTGCCGGCAGCAATAAAGAATGTGGGTGTTAACTCGGGAACAAAAGAGGGTGCGTGGCAAAGGGACTCTCAGCACCCTATTCTCAGAAGGTTGCATTGGCCAAATAGCGGAAGTTTTGCTTGTAAACCAAAGCGGATACTACTTCTTGTGTAACTCTACAACAGTTGAGGCTGCGCCAGGACAACTAGATTGTCGTCAGGGTCACGAAGACGCACCAAATTAGTTGTCGTTGCCTCTTCAATTGGTCCCGGAGACAAACCTGCCGTCAGCAACCGGTCATGCTCGTTTGCCAGACCGGTGACAATCAGCGGCAAGGACACTGGAACTTTGTGTTTATCAGTCCAATTACCCAACCAGACCGTAACAAGCCTGTCTCATGGATCTTTTTGCCTCAGAGGTGTTGGAACCCCTCCCTGCACTGAGCGACCAAGTTCTCCCCCTCCCTTTTCGTGGTCTAGGTATCCTACGGCAATAGGGTCCATGGGACACATGCGCTAGGGCAAATGCAGACCGCTGAATGCGGCACAAAGAATGGAATACCACAAATGACTGCACTTCTGTTGGCCTGGCTGACTTTAACAATTTTGTTTGTGCTCAAAGAGATAATTTTAGCCAATGAAGACAGCGCAACTTCGCCGTGACAATGCCCTCCACTGATACTTCGTCCAGACCATTCCGCGACTTACTTGATTTCATAGACGTCGTAATAGACCCCTGATCTGGTTCGCTTACCAACCCCGATTGCCACCACATTATTCATCCACGCATAGCGTTCCGAACTAGTTTCGTAGTAGGGCGTGATACGGAAGTAGTAATCTGAAGGGTCAATTTCTTCGACTTGGTCTGGGTCACTGAATTGCGAAGCGATCACCTCAGGTATAATTATCCTCCCACCATAGCTCGAATAAATGCTCGCGCCGTCACTCGTTTCCAACGCGCACCGAACATCAAGCGCCAATGATCCGTCGGGCCTCAGAAGTGCCCAGTCCGCGCCGGAGTTCAACACCTGACCATTCATCTTGGGTCCCTTAAAGGTGCCTCCAACGACAGGCATGATCATACGTACGCCATTAGGCGTCTGTCCGACCGGTATGGCTTCGCCAAGGTCAATTGATATCGAGTACAAGAATTCGTGCTCGAGTTTCAGCAAAATAATCCTCCACACTTTATTGAGATATTAACCACAATCCGAACAAGCCGGCAGGAAATGACAATGCAGCTTGCGGCTCCGTCGACGGTATGTTCATGATAATAACCTGATTTTGATTTCTATGCAGCCATATCTGGGTGATATACAATGCCTATAGGCCCATTCTTCGCCCCTTAGAGTGGCGCAAAGCCCCTGTGGTGGATACTTCCCCTAGCATATAGAGATGATCAAAGGCTTAGTGAGAGGCATACACAAGCACCTCAGCGGCCTTCTTGTTTGCCACACGGTTTTCTGCACTTGAGCTTCGTAGCAAGCGGCCTGCGGACAGACCAGGAAAGAGACTGATAAAGGGGTGAACAGGTATATAACCCAATCAAAACTGGCGGTTACTATCTTATGTCGGGAGCGCAAAATATTTCAATAGAGGGATAATTGACCTAATCGTAGACGCAACGGCACTGTCACGTTAATCGGTCACAAGGTACAACAATAGATTCAACCGCTCTATTTAGCCAGCAGCGACTAGCTGCTTCCATTGATCCATGGTTTCGGCTCTGAAAAGCTTCATCGTTTCTCGTGGGGTGAGATGACGTTGAATGTTGAACAAGTTATTGACAGAGGCGTGAAGATTGAGAAAACGTTGGGCGGAACCTGGGGACTTGAATCGCTGCATTTTTCGTTCTCCTCGTCGAACCGGTAGATGCGAGTTTTCCGCTGCCGATACGATCTGGCATCTGGACGAAATGGTTGTGTTCATCAATGGTAGGAAATACTGGCTGTGGCGTGCAGTAGACAGCGAAGGTAAGGTGTTGGCTGAATAAGTAGCACACCCTCAAATGCCTTTGATGAAGTCTATGATGGCGCTGTTGAATACCCGGGGTTGTTCTATGAGCATAAAGTGAGTAGCGCCTGGAATATCGACACGGGAAATCTGAGGAATTTGCTCTTCCATAAGATCGGCGACCTCCAGACAGGCGCGAGCATCGTATTCTGCGGTAATGGTCAGCACTGGCACATGAATGTCTTTAAGAACCTCAGTTGCTGGCGGCTCCAAAGGTTCAAGCGGGTCTTCGTGATCAGCCCACCACCAGGAATATTCCCGAGCCACCTCGGCCACCCTTTCCTTTGCGCCAGCCGCAATGTATTTTGGGTTAAAGGCAGGGATGTTGGGAAATGCATCCCCGGCTGCCAACGCACCTTTTTCTCGAAACAGCGACCCACAAGCGGCATAGCCGCCAAATAGATCATCGACTGCGGATGAAGTGTGTCCTGACACAAATGGACCTGCAGTTATGATCGATTGGAAGAGGTGAGGGGCGAGCGTGTAGGTGTCCACTACTACCTGACTTCCGAGCGAATACCCGGCAATATGAGCCCTGGTGACGCCAAGCGTATCTAGCAGGTCGATAAGGTCGTCCTGATGGCGATAGGGTTGGCCTTCTATAGGTAAATTTGATTGCCCGTATCCCCGCAGGTCGTAACGGATGACATCAAAATGAGCGGCAAGCGCCTGGAACTGTTCGTCCCAATGACGGCGGTCGCCACCTCCCCCATGAACCAGGACAACTGTTTCGCCAGAGCCTATCCGCTCGCAGAACAATTGGACGCCATTTGCGTCAACGACCTGTTGTTGTCGCTTCATCACCTTTGGTGCCCCAAGTTCCCATCGACCCGATAGATAGCATAAAGAAAATTGGGCTTGACGTCAGCTGGTCCAATGTAGATCTGCAATTAGCCATAAGCGGACATCACACACACTAGGCTTGAGTGGCCTTCCTCTGCTTGGTTGTATTGAGTTTCAGAAAATACCAGACGTAACAACGGGAGAATGCGCCATTGAGGATCAGTGTAAGTCCAATGAAACTGACAAACAGTTCGGTCAGGGAGAGAGTTGGTGCAGAAATGGCCAAACCAACAATTATCATCCCCAATGCCAGTCTTATCACGCGCTCCAGGTTTCCTAGGTTTCTTTCAATCATAGCTTCACTCCTTTGGTTAGCATGGCTACGCAGCATTTAGAGGGCTAGATCAGCGCCCCTGGATAATATTTGGCACCTATGCAGATGTCGGCCAATTACCAAAAAATTAACCCTTCTGCTTTGCTCGTTACGGTTCACCCTGAGATATGATCTCTGAAGCTAAAACGGCCAAGACCACTCAAAGTTGACGTCAGCTTATAGCCATAAGCAGACATTCCTTGAATTGGCGTGTGTGGCGGCGTTGACGTTTGCTTGCGTCTTGATTGTAATGGGATTTTTACAAATGCTTGTTCGCATGGCGGCTATCCTAATTGTGACAATCCACTTGGCTAACTCAGCTGGGGTCGCCGGCCCGGCTGACCCGGTTAAATCAGTTGAGAACCTGGCTGAGCAAGGTGACCATCAAGCTCAGTATTATCTCGGCCTCATGTATGCTAGGGAAATAGGTGTCCACAAGGATGAAACCCAAGCTGCCAAGTGGTTTCGGATGGCTGCGGACCAAGGCGATGCTGAGGCACAGTTTTTCCTAGGCATCCAGCATTTCAGAGGTGAGGGCGTTAAGCGCAATCTTTTAGAAGCGTACAAATGGACCGTACTTGCTGCTGATCATGGGCTTGAAATTGCGCACCATTTTCGCGGCATTATTGCTGAAAGCATGTCCAGAAAACAGCTCGAAGAAGCTGAACGTCAAGTTACAGAGTGGCGAAATAGAGGGGCAGATTAGCTGCCAACCGTAAACTACGGAAGCACGGCTTCCGCTAATAGCAAAAATGGGACGCCAAGCACACCATCACTATGGGTGACGCAGGCTTCCTCGGAATGCGGATCCAGACGCCTCTTACCAGGCACTTCTCAATACCTGGAGCCACGTATCCCTGCAATCACCTAACATGCAGATAAGACTGTAGATGTGACAAAATCATTCAGTCCTTACCGTTGCGCATGCCACGACACCGTTTAGAACAATATTTCACCTCTCCCCAGTGACGCGTACATTTCTTGCGCCAGGAAAACGGGCGCTGACATACCGCACAGATTTTGGTTGGTAGGTTCATTTTGCCTGAAGTTTTCACCATAGGATCAGGCCGGCACGCGCGTACCGTCCCAGGCAAATATATCCCCAGAATCCTCCGGTATTCTTTCAGCAATGACATCCAGCAGCTGTTGCGCGGCCCGCGCGGGTGTAAACAATTTGTCAGGCGCAACGCCGCGCTGAAATGGTAATGAGAGCGGCGTATCGACGGTGCCGGGGTGTAGCCCAATACAAACACCCATTCGGTTACGTCGCGCCAGTTCTATGGCGAAGGACTTGATCAGCATATTAACGCCGCCTTAGACACCCTGTATCCGTGCCAACCGCCAAGCTGATTATCTGAAATGCTGCCAACACGAGCGGATAGAGCAGCAAATACACTGGGGCCATCTTTTCGGAGACGTGGCAGGAAATGCTTTGCGATAAGGGCCGGGCCAATTGTATTGACCTTGAAGGTTTCGAACAAATTGTCGGCATCCAATTCCTGCCAGGATTTCTCTGGCCGCATCTGGTCACTGTGCAACAGCCCTGTCGCGACAATGACCAAGTCCAGTGGCTCGTCTTGCCGCCATTGTGCGGCCGCTATAATAGAGTCTTCATCGCCAAATGAGACGGATGCAACATCAACCTTTTCATCAACAGCATGAAAAACTGAACGACTACACGCAAGGACGTTCTCGACTGCTGGGTCAGCCTGCAGCGCCTCAACAAACGCCCTGCCGATACCACCCGTTGCACCAAAGACCACAACATTCAAACGACTGCCAAGCGGCTCCAAGTGGCTCATTTCCCACAGGCCTTGCTAGTCTGGCACTACGTGGGCATTTAGGCGTTTCCAACAGTCCGAAAATTGCCTTCAGATACACCGACGGCATTCAGCGACATCTGCGTCAGATCAAGCCCCAGTTCTTTGGCAACATCAAAGGGAACGGGCACAATACGTGTGCGAACCGCCAGGGCCATCGCCATGGCCTGCAACACATCGCCATTAGATGGGTCACGCATTAGCCTCAACTCCTTATCGACAGCCTCAAGGACTGCCGACAGTAATTGAGCCACATCTACCGCGGAGGCAGTTTGGTCATGCAGCGGGAATTCGATATCAAATTCCTCGCCGAATTCCGTCTTCAGTTGATACGGCAACATTTTCATGCGCACCTCTTATCGTTACATGCTGGGTCATCGCGCCTGGGTATAAAGGGGCGCAGCATAAAAAACGCCCGGTAGGCCAGGTACAAAAGCCAGTGCCCCAAACGGTTGTCAAATAAGGTGGCGAGCCACTTCAGGTTTGTGAGCCAGGACCAAATAGCGATAAATGCACGGGCACCAGCAATCAGTTTACCTTGTTCATTGCGTACATGGAACCTCGCAAGCGCCTGGTCGCTGGTTAAATCTGACCCAAACGCATCCGCATTCACCGCAGTAACATCGACCCACTGTATATCTGACGCACCACGACAACTGCGGTAAAAGCGAATTTCACGCACACACAACGGGCAGGCGCCGTCGAAATACACCGTCGGTTGAGACTTTGCTATCACTGGCTGTTGCATTCACCTGATCCATTCTGTTCAGCGTTGGTTACGCGGAACAGAAAGCGCCAGATCAATAGCGGTAAACGACTAGAAATGTATTGATTATCGATAATTGGGCTGCTGATCCACAAAACCTCAAATACCATTAATAATACAAATAAAGGCGCTGTTGAATGCCAAGGGTTGTAACATAAGCATGAAGTTAGTGGCGACTGAAATAGCAACACGGGTAATGTCAGTGACTAGCTATTCCATGAGATCGGCAACCTTCAGACAGGCTAAAGCGTCGCATTCAGCTGTAATGGTCAGCGCTGTTGCATTGGCGGACCGTCTGCAATTAGCCAAAGCAGACGTTATGCTGTGGCGCCTGATATGCGTTAAACTCTCCTCTTCAATTCAAGGGAGGGGATCATGGGTCTTCAGGACATTTACTTCGTCGCCGAGATCGTAGGTGTCGCTGCTGTCGTGGCGTCGCTCGTATTTGTCGGGAAGCAGTTGGCACAGAATACTCGGGCATTACAACTGACGGCCGCGCAAGCCAATACCGCTGATTGGACTGCAACACCAAAGCGGGTTGCCGGCGACGAAGCATTGATCGACGCGATCACAGTCGTCGCCCATCAACCGCAAGACACGTGGTCACCGAGAGACTTTATGAGGTTAAGTTCTTTCGCTGTCGTCTCCCTTAAAAATCTGGAGCTGAATTACCTGAATTGGGCGGATGGCAATCTGAACGATGAACTTTGGTTTGCCGCGCGTGATGGGACGATAAACTTCTTCGTGACCAACCCGTATATTGAGCAGTTATGGCGGCAGGGATTGTCGGCAAACTTTCCCGCCATATATCAGGTGCAAGTAGAAGAACTATTTGCACAAGCTGCAGCTGAGCTGGCGGAGAACAAGACGCCAATGAGCACAACGGGCGCAACGGAGCATACATTGGACTAAATCAACCAACACCTAATCTCATGGAAATCGCCTACTTTCGGTTGGAACGATGGCAGCATCTACCATTAGCCAAAAGCGGACGTCTGTTCCAAGCTAGAATTTCGTGTATGCAACCTCTTAAGGCAGAATTGATTGTCATACCCGTTAAGATATTTGGCGAGAATTTCCGAAAAACCCCAATGGTTGTGCGTCGTCGACAGAAACGATGGAACCATTCATGAATTCGCTGGCGCTGGACGCTAGTAAGAGAATAATTCCGTCCAAATCTTTTGGCTTACCTATACGCTTACCTGGCCAACCGGCAATGGTTTTTTGGCCTTGTTCTGACCCATAATACTGACTGGTCATCTCCGTTTCAATGTAGCCAGGACTGATGGCATTCACATGGATGCCATATCGTGCCCACTCGACCGCCAGGCATTTAGTCATAGTAACCAAAGCTGCCTTTGACATGCAGTAGGTTATGCCGCCTTCCAATTCGGTCTGGGCACCAATGGATGCCATATTGATAATGCGGCCACCGTCGTGGCGCGCAATCATTTTTCGACCGACGACTTGGCATAAGTGAAACGGGGCCTTCAAATTGGTATCCAGCACATCATCGTACTGTTCTTCAGAGAAATTTTCCGGGCGGTTCATAACCACCACACCAGAATTATTAACCAGGCACCAGATTGGACCAACCTGTTCCTCTATTGTATCGATGATCTGCTGTACTGCCGTGCGATTATTGACATCAAGGGTATAGGAATGCGCCTGACCACCAATGTCTGCGATTGCTTTTTCAACTTCCTTCAAAAGCGCTTGTCGACGACCGGTCAATACGACAACGGCACCAGCTTCGGCCAGGCAAATAGCTATTCTGCGGCCCAGACCGCTGGAAGCACCTGTAATCATACAGACGCGCCCCGACAAAGAAAACAAATCGTCGGTCATCGTACCCCTCCTTTAAACGTTGATTATTTTGGCACTAGAACATGATCAGATTGCGATCATCACCTAATTTATAGCCACCGGCAATTTCGAGATTGGCGGCGCCAACCATGCGGTGTTGGGTCACAATGTTGACGTCACGAAGGCAGCGTTGTAGCGGGTTGCTTTGGTGAACGGAGCTACCCCCGGCTGCTGTGTATAGGGTCTGAACAGTTTTGACTGAGGTTTCCGCGACGTGCACTGCTGCAAGACGCAGGAGGCGTCTGTCTTCCAGTTCTGGCCGTGATCCACTGGAGACCCTGTCCCATACCGCTTCAATGGTCTCGTAGAGAAAGTGCCGAGCTGAAAGAAATTCCGCTTCTGCCCTGGCTAAGTCTGTACGCACGACAGGATTGTTGGCAATCGTGTCTTTTTGCCAAGCTGGCACCTTGGTTGCAGCAAGGTCAACAAACTCATCTAATGCTCTCCTCGCAACGCCGAGAGCTGTTGCACAAACACAAACAGCGAACAGGGAAAAGAAGGGAAAGCGGTATAGCGGCCCCGGCTGAAGGGCTGGAGAAGCGCCAAGGACCATCCATCTGCCTTCAGGCACGAAAGCGGCTTCGACTGAAAAGTCGCCGCTGCCAGTCCCTTGCATGCCAAAAGCATCCCAATTGTCGTGGAGTTTCACCTGATCACGGGAAAAGAACATCAGGTGGACCTGGGGTTCTCCTGTGCTAAGTTTGGGGACATCTTCTCCCTCGAGAACCAGCGTACCCCCAGCTATCCAGTCACTATTGTGCGTTCCCGAACCCCAAGCCCAGGTCCCAGTGACTTCTATTCCGCCATCTACCTCTCTCCCTCGTCCGGTTGGCGCTGTTGCCCCTGCAATGACTGGAATGTCAGTGCTAGCGAACAACTGGTCCAGACAAGCTTTTGGCAACAACCCGGTGTTGACACCTGATGTCAGGTGAATCATGGCATTCCAACCGGTCGAACCATCAAAGGACGACAATTCCTCAATGATGCGCACCACTTCACTTGCGGTTGCTGCCCCGCCACCCAGAGTGGCCGGTACGGTCATATAGAACACACCGAGAGCCTTCAGCCTGGCATAAATGTCTGCTGGCAAGTGCCTGGTATCTTCAATTTCCCGCGAGCGGGATTTGATCTCCTCTTTAAGAGATTGAATAGAGTCGATCACGAGTGAGGCATTCGATGTTTTCACTATTGCGGCTCCCCTGCCGCGTCAATTGGCTGGCCCCAGCTGTCCTGAAAAAACAGGTCTTCGACTGGCTTACGGGATATTGGGCCATAGCCAACACCAACCGAATATCCCAAAGGCACCATTGCTGCTGTCGCCCAATCTTCGGGGATGTTCAGGAGCTTTTTCACTTCAGGTTCGGACATGCAGAGCAGGGTGGTAAGGACACAGCCGACTCCTTCAGCACGGGCTGCCAGCATAAGGTTTTGCACAGCAGGATATATAGAACCGCCCCCAACAACGGGAATGCGGCCTTGATCGACATCTGTCACTGCCAGGCCGTAAGCTTCGAAACACACGATCACGACAACGGGAATATTGCCAAGGTTTGCTGCCAGGTGATCGCCGGCAGCCAATGTCCGCTCCATGGCCGCGGCTGCGTCACCCGAGGTGTCGGGGTTAGTTTTTCGAAAGTTCTCGGCATAGGGTAGCCAATGTTTCGCGTACAGCCGCCCCAGTTGTTGCTTGGTCGACGTATCCCATACAGCGATCATTCTCCACACTTGTCGATTGCCACCTGTCGGGGCATATGTTGCGGCCTCAAAGATACGGTGCAGCACATCGTCAGGGATAGGGTCCGGGCGCAACCGCCTTATAGCCCGCTGGGTTCGCATTGCTTCATACAGGTTGGTTTCTATCATGCTAATCCCCTTGGAATCCGCTCGGGGCTTCAAGTTTCCCTTGCAGACAGTACTTGGCAAACATGAATACGATAGTCGAATCTATTGCTCACGTATAGGCTGGACACTGCCCTACTTGTTGGCGTCAGGACGGTAGCGGGTGCCATCAAAAACCGGCGTGCGCTTTTCGAAGAAAGCGCGGGCACCTTCTGCCATATTGCGCGGGATAAGCACCGCTTGATGAGCGAATTCAAGTGTAAGCTGATCGGCATAGCTGTTGGTGAAAGCGGCATCTATAGATTGGCGTGTGCGTACAATTGCGTCCGGTGAAGACCGTTTCAATGTTGCTGTTACGGTTTCTATTTCCGCATCAAGCTGGTCCTCGTCTACGACGCTCCAGACTAAACCCCACTCCAGAGCCTGATCCGCACTGATTCGATCGCCAAGGAGTGCTATGCCAAGCGCACGCGCTCTACTGGTTCGGCGTGGCAAAGCCCAGGTAACGCCGAGATCGGGAGCTATGCCAAGGTTAGGGCTGAAGGTGGCTACAAAAAACGCGTTTCTTGCAGCAACCGTTATGTCGCATGAAAGCGCCAGACCCATACCGCCTCCTGCGGCGGCACCATTAATCCGGGCCACAGTGGGCACGGTACAATCATGAATAGCCTGCATCGCTTCACCAAATGCATTGGCTTGAGGGCGCGCGTCGTTATCTGGTCTGTTGTCGGTTTCTTGCGGCTCGGTGCGATCCGACAGGTCTGCGCCAGAGCAAAAACCGCGGCCTGCTCCTGTCAGCACAACGACGCGCACCTGTTCATCGGCTTCAACATTGTCAAATGCGGCCTTAAGTTCCGTCATCAATTGGTGGGTCATGGCATTAAATGCATCAGGCCTATTAAGCGTAATGTATGCAACACCCTGGTCTATTCTATAGTCTACATCGGACACTGTTTTACTCACTGTTGGACGCATGGTGACAAGTCAATCTCGTCTAGCGAAGGTTATACCTTAATGGTTCTTGGGTTGGTTGAAACACGCTTTATAACAGGGTCAGGAATAAGCGACATATCCTTAAATTACCCTATTATCAACGTCCGCTGAACCGCGCATCCCGGCCCATGCATTTGATACTCGAGGCTGACCGTGAGTATCCATGGGGCAGCAAAAGAAATACATTCCTAAGGTCTGCTTTGGGTCATAAGCAGACGTTCCCTGCTATTGGAATTGGTATACTTGATGTGTCTATAAATTTCCCTGTTCAGAGGCATAGGGAATTGCCTCACAAACCGCGCTACATCAAAGTAAATTCCAAGGGTCCTGGCGATCGTTCCCTGAAAAATTGAATATTTTCCCTGTATTTCGGCCATTATCAGGGAAAACAATCGGAGACTGTTGAGCTCCTGACTGGCTACACCACCACCCCTTCCAGACCTGTTTAAAGGTCTCTCAAGAAAATAAAATAGTTAAAATTATTCAATGGGTTAATGGCCTTTACGGACCCATTATGGGGCCTGTAGAGGACTGATTTATATCTCTTTCCGGGCACTTTTGGTGACAGTCTCTACCAGGCCCGGATGCAGTCCTCTTCAGCAATTGGCACCAAACTTAGAACCCGGTTTTAGTCCTCTTTTGACTCAGGGCGGTAGGCTCCACCTCCTGATCACAATCAATTCTAATTGGCGACTTTTCTTACTTCGAATATGATTTTTACATTCTCTGATAGGTAAACTGCGGGCAATTGATTTGCGGAGATCTACTGGTGAAAGTTGATAAGTATGGCAGCCCAAGCAAGAAGCACCCATTGGTCAGCATTGGCAGGCGGCTGCGCTTCCCGCTCAATAAGTTTATGGCGTCACAGTCACTGATCCCAACCGATCCGTTTCTAGACCCGGCCTCCTTTCCTGAGTTGGCGTTACTCACTAATAAATGGGAGCAGATACGAGATGAGTTTCTGGCCGTATTTGAGGATAGAGCAGACATCCCGTCTTTGAGCACCATCTCACCCGATCATCGCAGGATTGCGCCACCGGAAAAATGGAAGAGCTTCTTTTTCTGGGCGCATGGCTACGTAGCACGAAAAAATTGTGAATTGTGTCCTGTCACGGCTGCGGCTATTTCCGAGCTGCCGGGGGGTAGTCGTCGCGTTCTTCTCGATCTTCGAACCCAACACACATATTCCAGCGCATCGCGGCGTTACCAAGGCACTCATAAATGTTCATTTGGGATTGGTCGTACCCCAAGGTCCTCAAAGATGTGAAATACGCGTCGGCGATGAAATACGGCGATGGGATCCGGGCCAATTGTTGATCCTTGATGAGACCTACGAACATGAAGCCTGGAATGAAAGCGACGAACCCAGAGTGGTATTGTTCCTTCAGGTCAAACGACCAATGAAAATGCGCGCGCGACTACTCGGGAACCTCTTTCTTTCGGTCCTGAGGCGGACAAGCTACGTCCAGGATGGCAGAAAGGTGATTGGTGCAGAGTAACCGGGCGCGCAGTTGATTTTGTTCTGTTATTGCGACGTCAGCCTTGCGTATCAAAAGCATGGGCCGGGATGCGATAACCTGCTTCGTCTCTGATTTCCGGCAAGTGTGCCACCACGTCTTCAATCGTATGTGCGCCCAGCGCTACCCCCTGGGTCTGCGCAACAAAGACCTTGGACAGACGCCCGCCAGATGCTGCATAGATGCTGCCGCTATCTTCGCAATCCGGGTGCGACAGCCAGGCGACCATGGGGGCTACAAGCTCGGGGCCCATCTCTGCTTCCGACCCTTCTGCGACGAGACCTTCAGTCATTGCCGTCAACGCACCGGGTGCAATGATATTGACGCGGATACCATTCCTAGCGCCCTCCTGAGAGAGAGTTTTCCCCAGACCAACCAGCCCCATTTTGGCTGATGAATAATTGGCCTGGCCAAAATTACCGTACAAGCCAGCAACAGACGTCGTCATAACGACACGACCATATTGTTGCTCGGCCATCTGGGCGAAGACCTTCTGCGACAGCATGAAGGAACCACGCAGATGCACATTCATGACGTCGTCATATTCCTGCATCGTCATTTTCTTCAGAGACCGGTCCCTGAGAATACCGGCATTGTTGATCAGGATATCGATGCGGCCATAAGTCTCCATCGCCGTGTCGAATATCTGCTGGACGCCCTCTTCGGTAGCCACGGACACTTTGCAGGTAACAGCCTGTCCACCTGCTTCAACTATTTCGGCAACGACCTTGTCGGCGTTGTCACCCAGATCATTTACAACAACCTGCGCACCCCTGCTCGCCAGCAACCGGGCATAAGCAGCACCCAAACCCTGGCCGGCGCCAGTGACTATTGCCGTGCTTCCATCAAACCTTAATTCTTGTGTCATTATTTCGTTCCTTGTTCCGTGGCGGGCTACGATGCTAGCGACGTTACAATGATCCGAAAATCATTTCTTTCTGAAATTTCAGATTACAGCCAAGAAAAAGAAGCCTCCGCCCCTGAGACGTGTTTTTTGGTGCCTGTTTTCCCCGCAGGGCTGGCGGAAGATTGGCACCGACCCCCCCCCGCAGTGTTACGGTCGGGCTTTCCAAAAGCGGGAGGATAAATCATGCGGTTAGGCGCCCTGTTAGGACCAATTTCCAAAGGTGATGGCCCTAACTTCCTGGCAGACCAGGCGAGAATGTTCGAGGCAGAAGGTTATGCAAGCCTCTGGTCCGCCCATACAATTGGGCGCAGCGGCATGCTGACAGACCCCTTGATTGCGCTGAGTGTTGCAGCCACCGCCACCTCGTCAGTTGATGTGGGGACCGCCGAGCTTCAAGCGCCGCTCTTCACACCGCTGGACATTGCGCACCGCGTTATTTCACTCCACCAGATATGCGGGGACCGTCTGAATCTGGGAATCGGCGCGGGCTCAACCAAAGATGACTTTGAGGCAATGGGGAAGGATTACGACTCACGCTTCAAGACACTCAACACAATGGCAGACATGTTTCGCGACCTCTACAACAACGAGGCACTCGCCGGGCAGTTGAAACCATGGCGACA
>JAURPT010000143.1 GCA_030836535.1 Alphaproteobacteria bacterium | reverse complement strand
GGTTGGCATCAGCCGAGCAAGCACGCGGTAGATATCCTGCATGGCAGGAGACCGGCCGACCAGGGGCATTTCTTCGTCGTCTTCATCGGCTGCAGGGCTTTCACTGCTTTTAGCCGGACGCGCCAGCGCGCGTTTGACAACATTAGCCAGTTCTACAAGGTCGAAGGGTTTGGCGAGATAATCATAGGCACCGCGTTCGGTGGCCTTGAGAGCCGTGCTGAGCGTGTTATGGGCACTCATGACAATGATGGGCAGGTCGCCCCGCAGCTTGCGGATGCGCGGTAGTAGGTCCAGGCCATTTTCGTCCGGCATAATCACATCGGTGATGACGAGGTCCCCCTCACCTGCCGAAACCCAGCTCCATAGTGTTGCTGCGTTGCCGGTTGTCCGTACATCATAGCCCTCGCGGCCGAGAGACTGACTGAGAACGGTACGGATTGCCTTGTCGTCGTCTGCGATCAGGATAGTGCCGTCACTCATGATGTTTCTCCCCCAAAGGGTCCGGTGAAGATGGGTAGCATGATGCGGAAAATCGTACGTTTGGGCTGGGATTCACATTCAATGATCCCGCCATGGTCACCGATGATTTTGGCGACCAGCGCCAGCCCCAGCCCCGTGCCGCCTGACTTGGTCGTCACGAAGGGGTCAAACAGGTAGGGCCGCATGTCTTCGGGAACGCCGCCGCCATTATCAATCACACAGATTTCAAGCGGCAGGTTCATGCGTTCTCGCGTGCCGGGCATCGCTACACGAACACCGTGCCTGTAGGCTGTCGTGAGGCTGATTTCGCCTCCTTCTGCAGGGACTGCTTCTGCGGCGTTTTTTATCAGATTGATCATTACCTGGATCAACTGGTCCCGATCTCCCGGTACAGATGGGATAGACGGGTCGTATTGTTCGTGGAAGGTTACATGCTTGGCGAAGCCGTTTTCAGCGACATGCATCGCATGTTCAATCACCTGGTGAACATTGACAGGTTGCGGTTCCAGCGGCCGTGGGTCAGAAAACACTTCCATGCGGTCGACGAGTGCACAAATACGGTCAGTTTCTTCACAGATTAACCGTGTCAGCGACCGGCCTTCACTATCCAGGTTCATTTCAACCAACTGTGCCGCGCCCCGGATGCCAGAAAGTGGGTTCTTGATTTCATGGGCCAGCACGCTCGCCATACTGGTAACCGAACGGGCAGCACCCCGGTGAATGAGTTGGTGATCCAGCTTGCTGGCAATACCCCGCTCACGGAGTGTGATGATGATAAAGCCAGGCTCATCCATGATAGGGCTAATCTGGGCATCAACGTTCTGTGCATTCATCCGCGGCCCGTCGACCGTCAAACCATATTCAGAGATAGAACTGGCGCGGTTTCGAACCTGGCCCACCAGGGTCATCAACGGGCTGTCAAAGGCGATGATTTCGTTAAGGCCCTTACCCTGCAAGACGCGGACGCCTGCCTGAAAGAAGTTTTCTGCCGCGAGATTAACAAAACTAATGCGGTCATGCGGGTCCACGATCATCAGGGGGTCTGGCATGGCGTTGGCCAGCATATGGCCGTCCCACTCTTTCAGTGGCTGGGCAGATTTTTTTGAGAGGCCAAATGCCATCAGGCTGCCATTTTCTCAATCAGAGGAGCGTAGAAATCCATGACGGCCTGGCGGACGTCTTTGGGCTCGTCAATCTGCATGATTTCCGCCCGGAACTGCGTGGAGCCAGGTTTACCCTTGGAGTACCACGCCAGGTGCTTCCGCGCGTTGCGGGAGCCGCGATATTCACCGTAATGCTCCAGCATTTCATTATAGTGGTGGATCAGCGTGTCCCGTTGCACATCCAGTGTTGGCTCCGGCAGGCGTTCACCTGTTTTCAAGAAGTGAGCGATCTGTTGCGGGAACCAGGGTTTGCCATAACAGCCACGGCCCACCATGACACCATCAGCACCGGAAAGCGCAAGTGCCTCTGTTGCATCGTCAAAAGTGGTGATGTCGCCATTGACGATCACGGGCACCTTGACCTCGTTCTTCACATTACGAACAAATGCCCAGTCGGCGTGACCGCGATACATCTGGCAACGCGTCCGACCATGGACGGTGATCATTTGGATACCCAGGTCCTCGGCAATGCGCGCCAGCTCTGGTGCATTACGGCAGTCGTCATCCCACCCGGTGCGCATTTTCAGCGTAACCGGCAGCGAGACGGCCTTCACCACGGACTCAATGATGTCTTTAGCCAACATCGGGTCTTTCATCAGGGCCGAACCCGCATAGCCGTTGACGACTTTTTTGGCCGGGCAGCCCATATTGATGTCGATAATGGCAGCGCCGCGGTCTTCATTAAGCCGGGCAGCCTCTGCCATGATTTCCGGGTCACGACCCGCAATCTGTACGGCCATTGGGAATTCTTCTGCGCAGTTCGAGGCCATTTTCATGGTGCGGTCATTGGCCCGTACCATGGCCTCACTGGCAATCATCTCTGAGATAACGAGCCCAGCACCAAAGCCTTTGACCAGCCGACGGAACGGCATGTCTGTAACACCCGACATGGGCGCCAGGAAGACTGGATCTTCAATATTGACGGGACCTACGCTGATCGTCACGGCCTTCATTCCCAAAATTGCCTAATTCGTGGGCAATCTAGGCGAGTGAGGCGTGATTCACAAGGGTGATAATGCACAAATAATCGTCGTTTTAGCCCTGCATTAAGACTTCTAAAAACTACCGCTGCGTGGCACATTTCCGCCGTAGGAAAGGTCCATACATGTCAACTTACGCGCTCATTGTTGCCGCCGGTCGCGGGCACCGCTCCGGTCAACCGGGCCCCAAGCAATATGTCGCCCTGAACGGGGTGCCGATTTTGCGACTGACCGTGGACTGTTTTCTGTCCCACCCGGATATTGACGGCGTACTTGTTGTCATCCACCCGGATGATGAAACGCTCTATCAACAAGCCATTGGCGGGCTGACACTGCTGCCGCCGGTTTTTGGTGGTGAGACGCGGCAGCAATCAGTGTTCAAAGGCCTGACGTCATTGGTCGAATTGTCGCCGGATAAAGTGCTTATACATGATGCTGCAAGGCCCTTTGTTTCCAATGTGTTAATCAGCAGTGTTATAGCGGCGCTGGAACAGGCTGATGGCGCCCTGCCCGCCCTGGAAATGACGGATACCGTCAAACAAGTTGCAGGCGATAGTATCGAAGGCACCATCGATCGGACAACATTGCGGCGAGCGCAAACGCCACAGGGTTTTGGTTTCGACAAAATCCTGCAGGCACATGAGAATGGCACATCAGGTGCAGAGGCCACCGATGATTCTGCTTTGGCAGAACAGGCCGGTCTCAATGTTGTTACCGTTCCGGGTGATGTGGCGAATATAAAACTAACAACGGCGGCTGATTTTCAGTCGGCCCAAGGTCTGCCACAGCATATACGCGTCGGTACGGGGTTTGACGTACATCGCCTCGGCGATGGTGATGGGGTAACCCTTTGCGGTGTGCATATCCCTCATACGTGCAGGCTGATCGGGCATTCGGATGCCGATGTGGCCTTACACGCTCTCACTGATGCTCTGTTAGGCGCTGTTGCTGCAGGTGATATTGGCAGGCATTTCCCGCCCAGTGACGACAAATGGAAGGGTGCAGCCTCACATCTGTTTGTGGAGCACGCTGTATCCCTCGTGAAAGAGCAAGGCGGCGAGATCGGTAATGTAGATATTACGATCATCTGCGAAGCCCCGAAAATAGGCCCGCATGCCGCCGCGATGCGTGAAAAAGTGGCTGAGATTTTGGGTATCAGCGCCGCTGCGGTCAGCGTGAAGGCAACAACGACAGAAAAGCTGGGCACAACCGGTGACGGCATGGGGATCGCCGCCCAGGCCCTGGCAACCGTCAGGATCAACAATGGCTGATCAATCCATCAATTATTTCAGGTTACCTCATATCATTTCGACCTTCTTCTGGGTCGGGCGACTGCCGGGCGCCCCTGGTACCTACGGGTCGGCGGCCGCCCTGCCCTTTGCCTATTGGTTGCAGCAGTGGGGCGGCTCAGGTGTGCTCTTATTGGCCGCTATTCTGGTAACGGCCATCGGTATCTGGGCGTCTGGCGAGACTGAAAAGGCGCTGGATGGCAAAGATCCGGGTGAAGTCGTTATCGATGAAGTTGCCGGTATGTGGCTGACAGTCCTCTTCCTGCCGGCCGATTGGGCGCTATATGCCATAGCCTTTGTCGTGTTCCGGGTATTTGATGTGTTCAAGCCCTGGCCGGTGGATCATTTCGATCGCATTGGTAATGGCGGTGTGGGCATCATGCAGGATGACCTTGCCGCGGGCCTCTATGGCATGATGGTGATGTATGCCATGCTTACTTTTCAACCGACACTCTTTGGGATGATGACATGACGAAACTGGCTGAAGAAATTCTCGAACAGGCGCGGGCTGCGGGCCTTCGGATCACCACGGCAGAGTCTTGCACCGGCGGGCTGATTTGTGCGTCCCTCATTGATATTGCCGGGTCGTCTGACGTCGTTGATGGCGGTTTTGTGACCTATAGCAATTTTGCCAAGATGCAGGCCTTGGGTGTCGACAAGCAATTGCTGAAAGACCATGGTGCTGTCTCAGAACCCGTCGCACGGGCCATGGCAGAAGGTGCCCTCGCCCACGCTCGCACCGCAGATGTGTCGGTGGCAACAACAGGCATTGCAGGCCCCGGTGGCGACGGTCCTGGTAAACCTGTGGGCCTCGTACACATCGCGGCTAGCCGCAAAGGCGGCGAGACCATTCATTCCGAGGAACATTTTGGTGATTTGGGCCGTACGGAAGTGCGGATGGCCACTGTAGAGCGTGCCCTACAGCTGATGCAGACGCTTCTCTGAGCCATAGAGGTCATCGGCACGTTCTTCAAAGGCGTGGACCATGCGTTGCAGGGCCTCACTGAAGAAGGCCCCCATCATGCTTTCGAACATCCGGTTCTGGAATTCAAAATCGATATGAAAATCGACAGTACACGTGCCGTCTTCCTTGGCTTCAAAACCCCACCGATTATGCAGGTATTTCATGGGGCCATTCAGATATGTTACCTCAATCTCACCGGGTCTGTTCATGGTAACCTTTGAGGTGAACTTTTCACGGAAGACTTTGTAGCCGACAATCAGATCGGCCAGCATGATCTTGCCGTCATTCTTGGTAATGCGGGCTGCAATACACCAGGGCAGGAATTCGGGGTATTTGGCTACATCTGCAACCAGGTCAAAGAGCTGCTCTGCCGTATGCGGCATGACGTATTTTTTTGAATGTTGTGGCATGTGCCGCTACTAGCTGCGTTCTTTCGCCAGTTTTTCCAGCCGGGCTGCCCGCAATTGTTCAAAGTCTTGCGCAGCGTGATAGCTGGACCGCGTCAGCGGTGAGCTTGACACCATCAGGAAACCCTTGGCGCGGGCCATCTTGGCGTAGCTTTCGAACTCTTCCGGCTTCACATAGCGGTCAACTTCAATGTGACGCTTTGTCGGGCGCAGATATTGCCCAATGGTCAGGAAGTCGACACTGGCTGTGCGCATGTCGTCCATCACCTGGTGGATTTCCTGCTTGTTCTCGCCCAGGCCGACCATGACGCCGGATTTGGTGAAAATCTCGGGATTTACCTGCTTTACACGATCCAGCAGCCGCAAAGACTGGAAGTATCGTGCACCAGGGCGAACCGTCGGGTAAAGCCGTGGCACGGTTTCCAGATTATGGTTGAACACGTCTGGCCCTGCTTCAGCAACAGCCTCAATAGAGCCCTCCTTGCGCAGGAAGTCCGGTGTCAGAATTTCAATCGTCGTATCGGGTGCGTATTTCCGCACCGCGTTGATCACCTTGATGAAGTGCGCGGCCCCGCCATCGGGCAGGTCGTCGCGGTCTACCGAGGTGATAACCACATGTTCCAGCCCCAACTCGCCCACGGCGGTTGCGACATGTTCGGGCTCTAACGGATCAACCGGGCGCGGCATACCGGTCGCCACATTGCAGAAGGAACACGCACGGGTGCAGATGTCACCCAGGATCATCACCGTGGCGTGTTTCTGGGTCCAGCATTCACCAATATTGGGGCATGCGGCTTCTTCACATACCGTATTCAGCTTGAGATCCCGCATCAGTTTGCGGGTCTTGAGATATTCCGGCGAACCAGGGGCTTTAACGCGCAGCCAATCCGGCTTGCGTACGACCTGATTTTCAGACTGAGTGTCGGTGTTTAACGTCTCAACGTTTGCCATGGGTTTTCCTGCCTGTTGACCGGGCATTCATTAGTTTATTCGGGGGGCAAAATCAATCGTAGTGGCTCTTCCAGCAACCGTTTCAGCGCCGCCAGAAAACTTGCGCCCATTGCGCCATCCATCGCCCGGTGATCACAGGCCATGGTGATGGTCATCATCGTTGCGGGCACCACTTCATCATCAACCACAATAGCGCGCTTCTCCCCTGCCCCAATGGCCAGGATGGAACCATGCGGCGGGTTGATAACGGCGGCAAATTCACGAATGCCGTACATGCCCAAATTAGATATTGAGATCGTACCTCCCTGGTAGTCCTCGGGCATCAGCGCACCCATACGGGCACGACTGGACAGCCGTTTTGTTTCGGCAGCGATGTTGCGCACGTCCATGCTGCCTGCATCGCGCACAATGGGGGTGATCAGCCCGCCTTCAACAGCCACAGCGACTGCAACATCTGCCTGGTGAAACAGCTTCAGATGGTCGCCGGCATATTGCACATTGACCTCGGGCACTTCTTGTAGCGCGAGGGCCGTCGCCCGGATGATAAAGTCATTAAGCGAGGCTTTGTCATTCTCTGCCAACGCGTTGAAGTCTGCCCGGATCGCCAGAAGCCGGTCGATATCAACATCGATCGACAGGTAGAAATGCGGGATCGTCTGCTTGGCTTCCGTCATCCGCCGAGCAATGGTCTTACGCATGGCTGTCAGGCGAACTTCGATGAACGGCAGGTTAGAGGATATATTTTCCAGATCAGCAGCAATGATGCGACCATTAGGCCCGCGACCCGTTACTTCCAGCAGATCAATATCTCGTTCTGCAGCCAATTTGCGGGCATAGGGGCTGGCAAACAGGCGTGAACCGGTTGCCGCGCCTGTTGCGGCCAAGACATCTTCCTTGAGGATGCGACCTCCGGGGCCAGAACCATCAACCCGATTGAGGTCGATGCCTTTTTCTTCTGCCAAACGGCGTGCTGAGGGGCTGGAGGGTTGTGTCATTCCCTACTCCCGATAGCAGACATCTTTGGCAGCGCGGACAATATCGGCCACCTGAACTGTCGCCAACTGCTCCAGATTGGCTGCATAAGGCATCGGTATATCTGCACCGGCGATGCGTTTAACCGGTGCATCGAGCCAATCAAAAGCTTCTTCCATAATCAGGGCTGACAGTTCAGCCGTAACGCCACAGGTTGCCCAGCCCTGCTCTACCACAACAGCGCGATTGGTCTTTTTGACTGTATCGATGATGGCCTGGGTGTCGAGCGGCCTAATCGTACGCAGGTCGATAACCTCGGCACTAATGCCTTCCTGCGCCAATTGGTCTGCGGCCTCTAAGGCTGTGCCGACCGTATAGGCGAAGGAAATCAGCGAAACATCTGTGCCTTCGCGTAAGGTTTTGGCCTTGCCGATTGGCAGGACATAGTCTTCTTCCGGTACATCGAACTTGTGGCCGTAGAGCAGTTCATGCTCCAGGAATACCACGGGGTTTGGATCGCGGATTGCGGCCTTCAACAGTCCTTTGGCGTCTGCCGCACTATAGGGTGCGATGACCTTGAGGCCCGGTACCTGCGCGTACCACCCGGCGTAACACTGGGAATGCTGTGCCCCCACACGGGCAGCTGGGCCATTGGGGCCACGGAAAACGATAGGCGCTGTCACCTGCCCGCCTGACATATAGCGCGTCTTGGCAGCAGAATTGATAATATGATCAATGGCTTGCATAGCGAAGTTAAACGTCATGAACTCAACTATGGGCTTCAGCCCAGCAAAGGCGGCCCCTGTGCTGAGCCCCGCAAAACCATGTTCTGTAATGGGGGTATCGATCACTCGTTTGGGGCCGAATTCATCCAACAGCCCCTGAGAAACCTTGTAGGCCCCCTGATATTGGGCAACTTCTTCACCCATCAGGAAGACGTCACCATCTCGCCGCATTTCTTCGGCCATGGCGTCACGCAATGCTTCACGCACCGTTAATTCAGTATAGGTCGCGTCTGGTCCAAATTCTGGGTCATCTGGAATAGAAGCCGCAACGGGTTGTGGAGCTGTTGCCTCTACAGGCGCAGCAGGTGCCGCTGTTTCAGCAGTTGTGCTTGCTTCAACGCTTGCCTCAGCCATCAGGGCAGCGGCGTCTTCACCATCTTCCAGCAGAATGGCTATGACCTGGTTAACAGGCACATTTTCTGTGCCCCCTTCAACGACGAGCCGACCCACGGTACCTTCATCGACAGCTTCCAGCTCCATGGTGGCCTTGTCGGTCTCAATCTCGGCAATCAGGTCGCCGGCGCGCACTGTATCCCCTTCTTTGACGAGCCATTTGGCGACGGTGCCCACTTCCATGGTGGGCGACAAAGCGGGCATCAGGATAGAGATACTCATGGTCAGGCCACCACTTCTGTATAGAGTTCATCGGCCGCCGGTTCTGGTGCGGCCAGGGCCTCATCAGCGGCTGCCTGCACGATATCCCGGACATTTTTATTGATGTCACCGAGTGCAGATTCCTTCACGCCGAACTCGCCTTTCAGCAGTTCGGCCAGCTGGTTAATGGGGTCGTGTTCTTCGCGCACCGTATCGACCTCTTCGCGGGTACGGTACTTCGCCGGGTCGGACATGGAATGGCCACGGTAACGATATGTTTCCATCTCCAGCAATTGTGGGCCCTTACCGGCCCGTATGCTGTCGATGGCTGTTTTGGTTTCGCCATAAACTTCGAGCACATTCATGCCATCGACATCCTTGCCGGGGATCCGGAAGCTGCTGCCACGGCGGTGCAACTTGGTCTCGGCAGAGGCGCGTTCCACAGAAGTGCCCATGGCATATTGGTTGTTCTCAACAATGAATAGAATCGGCAGTTCCCAGAGCTCGGCCATATTGAATGTTTCATAAACCTGACCCTGGTTCGCCGCCCCATCACCAAAGAAGGCAACGGCAATGCCGCCATCTTCCCGATATTTATGGGCAAAGGCCAAGCCGGCCCCCAACGGCACTGTGGCGCCAACAATGCCGTGGCCGCCATAGAAGCCGCGGGCGACATCAAACATGTGCATAGAGCCGCCCTTGCCCTTGGATACGCCTGTGGCGCGGCCCGTCAGTTCGGCCATCACCTCTACAGGTGACGTGCCAGCGGCCAGGATATGACCATGTTCGCGATAACCGGTAATAACAGAGTCTCCGGGCTGCAAGGCATGCTGAATGCCGGTGATAACGGCTTCCTGGCCGATATAGAGATGACAAAAGCCACCAATATGGCCCATGCCATAAAGCTGGCCTGCCCGTTCTTCGAAACGGCGTATCAGCAGCATCTCACGATAAAATTGCAAAAGCTGGTCCTGGCCCAAACCAAGATCAGCGGCGGTAATCGACCCTGTGGCGTCTTCGCTCATGGTCCTCCTCAATATTGTTTCGGGGACAAGCTACATCGCTAGATAGGTATTGTAGCACCCGGTAACCAGTGGGAATCAAACCGATTTACGCTGTATGGCGAAGATCACAATCTTCTTAGCATCTGGCACGTGGTGGTTTTAGGAAGTTGCGTGGTTACGTATACAGGCGAAAGATTATTCGGCTTCTGACGCCATTTCATTCCCGGTAAAGATCACAAAATCTTCAGGATGCGAGAAACCAAGCATATAGCGGGCTTGTTCGTCGAGCATATCGGGGTCTACCCCATCGATATGGGAAATAAGCGTAACACGATGCTGTAACGCTTCTCGCTGCGCGGTAACCAGTTCGGCGTCCTGTTCCAGCTGGGCAATCTGCTGATCAAGCTGAAGGTAGCGGATCAGCCCCCAGTCACCCTGGATGGCGTGGTAACCAAAATAGACAACAAGCAACATGAAGAGGCCTGGTAAAAAGGCCTCGTTCGCGCGTTTTGCCATGTTGCGTATCGTTTCCATGCTGAAAGGGAATCACAGGTGATTCGCCGGGTCAAGCTGAAACGATTCGGAATTCTTTGTTTAGATTCATAAAGTTGTGAGTGTTGCTAATTTGACTCACAAGCCTTGTGTTTCGCGATTCTGCACACTCAATATGTTGTGGTCTGCGCGTGCGGGAGGCATTTAACCCCCCCGCCTCAAGAAAATTACCCGCGCAGGATGGATTTACCGGCATAAGCGGCAAATCGGTCCAGTTCTTCTTCGATGCGGATCAACTGATTGTATTTCGCCAACCGGTCAGAACGGGCCAGAGAGCCTGTTTTAATCTGGCCGCAATTGGTTGCAACGGCCAGGTCGGCAATGGTGGCGTCTTCGGTTTCGCCAGAGCGGTGCGACATGACAGACGTAAAGCCTGCACGATGAGCCATTTCTAACGCCTGCAGGGTTTCTGACAGCGTGCCGATCTGGTTCACTTTCACCAGAATGGAGTTGGCCTGTGCTTCTTCGATGCCAACAGCCAGGCGTGCCGGGTTGGTCACAAACAGATCGTCACCGACAAGCTGTACCTCGTCACCAATGGCCGCTGTCAGGGCTTTCCAGCCTTCAAAGTCGTCCTCGGCCATGCCGTCTTCAATGGACAGGATGGGGTATTTTCCTACCAGGTCGGCCCAATAGTCGGCCAGCTGTCCGGCATCGAGGGTATGCCCCTCACCTTTCAGATGATATTGGCCGTCGCTGTAAAACTCGGTGCTGGCGGCATCAAGGGCGAGCATGATCTCTTCACCCGGCTTGTAACCAGCGCTTTCAATAGACTTCATAATGAAGTCGAGCGCATCAACCGTGCCGTCCAGATTTGGCGCAAAGCCGCCTTCGTCACCCACGCTGGTGTTGTGACCAGCGGCAGAAAGCTGTTTCTTGAGGTTGTGGAAGATTTCCGAGCCAATGCGGACGGCATCTGCGATGCTGTCGGCTGCCACCGGCATGATCATGAATTCCTGCACGTCGATGGGGTTATCGGCATGTTCACCGCCATTGACGATATTCATCATGGGGACCGGCAGCACGTGTGCTGCTGCGCCACCAACATAGCGATAGAGCGGCAGGCCAGCTTCTTCTGCGGCGGCCTTGGCGGTTGCCATGGACACGCCCAGAATGGCGTTGGCACCCAGACGGCTCTTGTTTTCAGTGCCGTCGAGTTCGCGCATCACCGTATCGATTTCCTGCTGCGCTTCGGCTTCCAGGCCGGAAAGAGCTTCGAAAATCTCGGTGTTTACTGCTTCTACGGCCTTGGTGACGCCTTTGCCGCCATAGCGGTCGCCGCCGTCGCGCAGTTCGTGGGCTTCGTGGGCACCCGTTGAGGCACCACTGGGCACGGCTGCGCGGCCCATAGCTCCGGTTTCCAGGATGACGTCAACTTCAACGGTCGGGTTACCCCGGCTGTCAAAAATCTGGCGTCCGACGATATCGATAATGGCTGTCATTTGGGGCCTCTATACTAGGCGGGACTGTTCAACCGCCGCTTTGATGAAGGATACAAACAAGGGATGAGGGTCCAATGGCTTGGATTTCAGTTCCGGGTGGAACTGAACGCCGATGAACCATGGGTGATCCGGAATTTCAACAATTTCCGGCAGTACGCCGTCGGGAGACAAGCCGGAGAATACCATCCCCGTCTCTTCCAATTGTTCAACATAGTTGATGTTCACCTCATAGCGGTGACGATGACGTTCTGAAATCTGAGTTGTACCGTAAATCTCGGCAACTTTGGTACCTTCCCGCAGGGTGGCGTCATATGCACCCAGGCGCAACGTGCCGCCAAGATCGCTGGCTTCGTCCCGAGTTTCCTTGCCGCCGTCTGTTTCCCATTCGGTCATCAGGCCGACCATAGGCAGGCAGGGTTTTTCAAACTCTGTCGAGCTAGCTGTCGGCATGCCAGCCAGGTTGCGGGCACTTTCCACAACAGCCATCTGCATACCAAAGCAGATGCCGAAATAGGGCACAAGACGCTCACGAGCGAAAGTGATGACGTTGATTTTGCCTTCTGCACCCCGTTCACCAAAAGCGCCAGGGACGAGAATGCCATGCACCCCTTCAAGATGAACAACGACGTCTTCAGATTCAAAAATTTCTGAATCAATCCACTCAATGTTCACTTTAACGTTGTTGGCAATGCCGCCATGTACCAGCGCTTCTGTGAGTGATTTATAGGCGTCCTGCAGGCCGATATATTTGCCAACGACAGCAATGGTAACTTCGCCCTCGGGCTCCATCACGCGACTGACTGTACGTTCCCAGGCGCTCAGGTCTGGCTCTGGCGCATCGTCGATCCCAAAAGCGCGCAGCACTTCAACGTCGAGCCCTTGTTCGTGGTAGCTCAACGGCACTTCATAGATGGTGTTCACATCCAGTGCGGGGATAACGGCCTCTTTCGGCACGTTACAGAACAGGGCGATCTTGTTGAGCTCGCCTTCTGGAATTTCCTTCTCGCAACGGCACATCACAATGTCAGGCTGAATGCCAATACCGCGCAGTTCCTTGACGGAGTGCTGGGTTGGCTTTGTCTTCAGCTCACCGGCAGAGGCAATATATGGCACCAATGTGAGGTGGATGAAGATTGCATTATTGCGCAGGTCGTTGCCCAACTGTCTGATGGCTTCAAGGAATGGCAGACCCTCAATGTCGCCAATGGTGCCGCCAATTTCGCAGAGAATGAAATCGCAGTCGTCCTGGAAGTCGGTTGCGAACTCCTTGATGGCATCGGTAACGTGCGGAATCACCTGCACAGTGCCGCCCAGATAGTCCCCTCGCCGCTCGGCGCTGATGATCTGCTGGTAGATTTGGCCGGATGTAACGTTGTCGCTCTTGCGTGAGGCTACGCCTGTGAAACGTTCATAGTGGCCCAGGTCTAGGTCCGTCTCGGCGCCGTCATCCGTTACATAAACCTCACCATGCTGATACGGGCTCATTGTGCCCGGGTCGACGTTGAGATAAGGGTCGAGTTTACGCAAGCGGACTTTGTAGCCGCGGGCTTGGAGGACTGCGCCAAGAGCCGCAGAGGCCAGGCCTTTACCCAGTGAAGAGACCACCCCACCCGTTATGAAAATAAATCGCGTCATGAGGCGGGTCGGATCATCGTCTGGAACTCAGAAGGTGTTGAACTACTCCGAGAATGGCACGGCAGGTGCTGCTGGTTCAACAGGTTCTGCAGGGGAAACTTCAACTCTGTCGATCACAGAGCTTGATCCATCGCCTGCCCCGGTAATTGCCGTCAGAGCCAAACAACCCAGCATGAAGCCAGCCGCCAACCAGCTGGTGGTTTTTGTCAGGAAATTTGACGCACCACGGGCCGACATAAGACCGGTCGGGTTGCTGCCACCACCTGTGAGAGCCGCGGCACCGCCATCGGAACGCTGCATCAAAATGACAGCGCACAGGGCCAGGGCCAAAACCAACACGATTACCAGAAGGATTGCCTGCATCTTCTACTCTCTTGCCCGAGATTCCGAGCCTTCAAAATTCTGTTGGCGCGCTTTTACATCAATTGCATAGGCGGCGCCACAGGATTTCCGAAAAATTTCAATCTACTTCTGGGCTTACTCTCCGCCGGCCGCTTCACCGGCAGGCATAGGCCCAAGACCTAAATGTTGCTGTAGAAATTTGTCCATTTCCTGGAAGAAGGTTATCTGGTCGCCTTCCTGTGAAAAGCTATGCCGTGCATCTTTAAGCTCCAACGCCACATATTCTCTCTTGGCGCGTTTGAGCTTCGATATCAGTTTCTTACTCTGCTTTTCATCAACATTTCTGTCGTCTTCACCATAGGCGATCAAAACGGGAACTTTGATGTGCTCAACATTATGGGTCGGCGAAATTTCTTTTGGGTCTTCTTGGGTCATGGCAGCGCGATATCGTGCATGACCGATATAATTACGATGTCTCTGAATATCAGCCAGGATGTCATACAAACCGTTCAGCCCAACGGCGTACTTGAACAGGTCTGGCGTTTTGAACGTGGCCTGCAGAGCAACGTATGCGCCATAAGAACCGCCAACAATGCAGATACGACCGGGATCTGCGATGCCTTCTTGTATCGCCCAATGAACACCATCGGTGACATCGTCCTGCATCAGGCGACCCCATTGTCCGCGACCAGCTTCTCTGAATTTTTGCCCATAGCCGCTGGAGCCACGAAAATTCATTTGCAACACCGCCCAACCTCGGCCGGCAAAGTATTGTACCCAAGGGTTGAACCTCAGCGTATCACGACGGTGTGGACCGCCATGAGGGTGTGCGATCATGGGCAGGTTTTTGCCTTCAGATCCTTTGGTAATGGTTAAATAGCCGGGAATTTCTACCCCGTCGCGTGTGACATATGTGATGGGTTTGGGGCGTGGAAGCTCGAGATTCATGAGCTGTGGGTAGTTGTGTGTAATTTCTGTCGCATTACCTGTTTTTGTGTTCAGGAAGTAGTAGGTAGCAGGTACATTGGGGCTCCCTACCCTCAGAATAAATTTATCGTAGGCGTCGGAGCGGGAGATAATCCGTACCTTCTGGCCGGGGAAAACTTTTTCAAGCACTTCCTGATTGTGTTTTTCTTCATCGTCGATGAAGAATGCCTCGAGCTCATCTGCATAATAATAGACGGCGGCGACGCGGTCTGTGCCCGGTAATTTAGTACTGTAGCTGTAGTCGAATTTTTCGTCCCAAAACAGGACCTTATCCACCTCTTCTGTTCTTCTGTCCCAGGTGTACAGGCTCAAACACCCATGCTTGTTCCGGGCGGATACCAAAATGATATGTGGGTCTTCTGTAAACGATATGGGACTGTAAGGGTTGTCCGGATCTTCCGGTGCCTTTAGGTGCTTCCACTCATCTTCAATGCTGGCTCTAAACAGAACATCAAAATTGTCTGAATACTCTCCATTAGACTTAATGGCATAGCCATATCCCATTCTGACATGACCTTTGGAATCAGCTTTCCAGGTGGTTGTGCCACCTCTGTAACGTGTGTGACGCGTGTACTTCCCAGATGACAGTTTAACCCTGACAACGTCGGGTTTGTTGGGCGAATCTGTGTCCAGTTCCATCAGGATCTGTTCATCATCATCCGGCAAGTAGCTGACAACTGTACTCTGGAACTGCGAGATGTTATTTTTCTTGGACTTGGCTGAAGCGCGTTCCTTAATTTTGACTGTAGGATAGGTTTCGCCAGTCTCAATGTTGATAGTGGAAAGTCTCTTCTCAACAGACTTGATGCCATATCGGCGGGAAGCAACGCTGATTTCAATGACGATGTATTTGTTGCCAGCCCACTGCCAAGACCCTGGTGTAAATTCTCCGTAACGGATCATCTGCATATTGTCTGTCGACCCGTCGGTCGGGACAATGATGAAAAGGTTTTGGCCTTCAATGCGTAATAAACCGGCGTAATAATTTCCGTCCGGTGAAAGTTTAAGGTCTTGTGCTGCCGGCAGTTTGGCAAATTTCTCAACAGGAATCAGATCCTGAGCATGCCCTGGAACCATTACGGCTAAAGCCGTTACCACCTGCAACAGGCACGTATAAAGTAACTTTCTCAATGGATGCCTCCAATTACTTGTCGTCATCCGGATCGAAAAGTTGCGAATACCGATCTAATCTTTGTACGCGGCAATAATGCCGAGGAAATCTTCTGCCTTAAGGCTTGCGCCGCCGACCAATGCGCCATTGACGTTGTCTACAGACATCAATTCATCGGCATTGGCTGGCTTGACAGAACCACCATAAAGAATGCGCATTTCATTGGCTGTGTCACCAATAATCTTGTTAAGTGTGGTTCGAATATTGGCATGCATTTCAGCAACATCGGCGGCTGTCGGCGTCTTGCCCGTGCCGATGGCCCAGATTGGTTCATACGCAATCGTTGTATTTTCCGGTGTGGCGCCTTCCGGCAATGACGCAACCACCTGACTGGCAACGACTTCCAGCGCCTCTCCGGCTTTGCGTTGCTCATCACTCTCACCGCAGCAGATAATGGCTTTTAGCCCAGCCCGCCAGGCGGCTTCAGCCTTAGCGCGCACTGTCTCGTTATTTTCAAAGTGGTCCTGCCGGCGTTCGGAATGGCCGACAATGATGGTGGTAGCACCGGCTTCGGCCAGCATTTCTGCGCTCAGGTCGCCAGTATGGGCGCCTGTTTCATTTGCATGGCAATCCTGCGCGCCAATTTCCACGCGGCTGCCAAGCGCGATCTGGGCGAAAATGTTGATAAGCGTAGCCGGTGGGCAGATCATGACATCACAACCTGGGTCTTCAGACCCCAGGCCAGCGACCAGGGCTTCAATTTCGGCAGTACTGGCAACAGTGCCGTTCATCTTCCAGTTACCAGCAGCAATTGCGCGAATGGGTGTGCTCATGATCATCTTCCTGTGACGAGAATTTCCTGCCGCCCGGATAGCAGACAGTCAGGAAAATTTCTACCCTGCAATATTACAGCTTGGTTGTTGTCTGCAAACATCTCAAATTGCCGCGAAGCAAGTTGCAGGCGGGCGCACACGTGACTATGATGCGCCGCTTAAAGCACTGTGTCCTGACGGGCACGCTTCCTCAAATCTCAGGAACCCCCGGGAGTACAAATAGAATGTTGCGCGCAATTCGAGATGGCAGCCAAAGTTGGCTTGTACGTGGGCTGCTGTTGCTGATTATCGCCGGTTTTGCCCTTTGGGGTGTCCAGGGTACAGGAAGCGGCACACAGCAGCCCATCGCCATCGTCGGTGAAGAAACAGTTACCCAGAATTCTTTTCTTCGGGCATTCCAGGGCGAGGTAAATAATCGCCAACGCCAAGATGAAGGCGGCGATTATACCTTCGAGAAGGCTTATGAAGAAGGTCTGGATGATCAAATTCTTCAAAGACTTCTGGTCGGCAAGACATTCGACAATGCAGCCACCCAGCTTGGCCTATACGCGTCGG
This sequence comes from Alphaproteobacteria bacterium, assembly GCA_030836535.1. GTDB lineage: Bacteria > Pseudomonadota > Alphaproteobacteria > SMXS01 > SMXS01 > SMXS01. The sequence goes on along the minus strand of JAURPT010000143.1, from coordinate 2,762 downwards.
ATGAACAGGTTAAAGAAGAGCTGCTTAGTATTCCTTTATTCATCGATGTTGCCGGTCAGTTCGACCCAGTTGCTTACAAGCAGGAGCTGGACAACATGAGCATGACTGTCAGCACTTTCGAAGAGGGGTTGCGAGACGAGTTTGAAAGCCAGCAGATGATGAGCAGCTTCTTCGGCGCGGCCCCCGTGCCAGCAGCACTTGTTGAATCAATCTTCAAGCGTAACCTGCAGCAACGATCTGTTGAGTTTTTCCGTTTGGCCAACGCTGACATTACGATCGATACGCCGAGCGAGAGCGACGTTCGCGCTGAGTATGAAGCCAACCCTGATGACTACACATCAGAGGAAATCCGTCGCCTGACCTATGTAACCCTTCAGATTTCCGATTTGGTACGAGGCATTCAGGTTACAGAGGAAGAAATTGCCGAACTATACGAAGCTCGGATCGATACCTATATGACGCCGGAAACCCGTACCCTGCAATATCTGTTGGTCGATAGCGAACAGGCTGCTGAAGACTTGCGGCGCCGTTTGATCGGCGGCCTGTCGATTGAAGAAGCCGCGGGTGAATTGGGCCAGGTCGCTGCCGAAGCAAACCTTGGTGACGTGAGCCGGGAAGACATTGCCTATATTGGTGAAGAAGCCGTTGAGGCAGCTTTTGCTGCAGAAAATGGCAGTATTTCAGAAGTCGCTAAAAGTGATTTGGGTGGTTACGCCGTATTCCGTGTCGCTGCGGTTTCTCCCGAAGTCATATCGTCGCTGGACGATGTGCGGGAACAATTGCGCACCGATGTGGCCATTGAAATTGCCCAGGACCAGCTGGTTGACCTTGCCGATGAAGCGCAAGACATGCTTTCTGAAGATGCGACCATCGAAGAGGTAGCCGAAAAACTTAACCTTGACGTTCGTACTGTCAATTCCGTCAGCACATCAGGATTTGACCAGTATGGCAATATCGTTCGGGGCCTGCCGTCCTCTCGCCGCTTTATCCAGTCTGCCTTTGATAAGCAGCCAGATGACTTCAACGACGTGGAAGAAACCGAAACAGGTGGCTACTTCATTGTTCGGGTCGATGCTGTAACGCCCCCTGCCCTGCAAGACTTTGATGATATTAAAAGCCGGGCACGCCAGAAGTTGGAGAATGAGCGCCGTAGTCAAGCTGCTGCGGATCGGGCAAATGGCCTGCTTGATCAGGCCCGCGCCGGGGAAAACCTAGCTGGTGTGGCTGCTAATGCTGGCGCAAGCGTCGAGACGGCAGAAGGCTTGAAACGCGACGGTACCGCAGTGCCCGCTGGCTTTTCACCTCTGGGGCTTGAGCGGTTGTTCGCATCAGAACAAGGCGGAATCAGCATGGCGCCTAACATGACGGCGGATGGGTACATCGTCGCCCGCGTAACCACGATTACGGATAATGAAGGCGAAGCCGGTGGTGAGGCTTATGCGGCCCTGCAGCGGAATATCGGCAATTTGATGGCCAACGATCTGGCCGTGATCTACCAGCAATACCTGGATGAACAGAACACACCTGAAATCAACATCACGGTGCGTGAACAGCTGCGGGAGCAGTTGACGCAGTAAGACTGCGGTTTCCACCCATCATGTCGGAACATGCACCCTCATATGACGATTTCGCTTCAACCTATGAGGCGGGGAAGCCTCAGGTTGTCTGGACGACTGTCGTTGCCGATCTGGAAACACATGTCTCTGCCTATCTCAAGCTAACACGTGAACAGGACAACAGCTTTCTGCTGGAGTCTGTTGAAGGTGGTGACATACGCGGTCGTTATTCTATCATCGGTTTGCGGCCGGACCTCGTCTGGCGCTGTTTTGGTGACCAGTCGGAAATCAACCGGCAGGCGTTGACCCGTGACAGTTTCGAGCCACTCGATGGCGGCTCGCTGCAATCCTTCCGCGATGTTCTTGATGAATCCCTCATAGACCTACCGGAGGAACTGCCCCCCATGGCCGCCGGCATGGTCGGCTATCTTGCCTATGACACAGTACGTCTGATGGAACACCTGCCGCAGCAGAAGCCAGACGTGCTCGGTGTGCCGGACGGTCTCTTTATTCGCCCTACCCTGATGGCTATTTTTGACTCAGTTAAAGATATTATCCATCTGGTTACACCTGTTCGTCCGAAGGATGGCATTTCAGCCCAAGCAGCCTACAGTCAGGCCAAAGAACGCCTGTCACTAGCCGTTGAGTATCTCGAAGCGCCATTGGCGCATGGTCACGGTATTGTGGACGATGTCGATTTGCTGGACGAACCTGAGTCCAACACGACGGCCGCTGAATATCATCAGATGGTAGACCGTGCGAAAGAATATATCGCGGCTGGTGATATCTTTCAGGTGGTGTTGTCGCAACGGTATTCAGTACCCTTTTCGCTGCCTCCGTTTGCGCTCTATCGTGCGTTACGGCGGACCAACCCCTCTCCTTTCATGTTTCATCTCAACTTTGATGGCTTCTCTGTCATCGGGTCCAGCCCGGAGATCCTCGTTCGTCTGCGGGATGATGAAGTGACCCTGCGCCCGATTGCGGGTACGCGTCCCCGTGGTGCCAATGAGGCTGAAGATCAGGCATTGATAGAAGACCTGTTGGCTGACCCGAAAGAACTGGCTGAGCACTTGATGCTGTTGGACCTGGGGCGTAATGATGTAGGCCGCGTCGCCAAAACGGGCACCGTTGAAGTGACGCATCAAAACATCATCGAGAAATATTCTCATGTCATGCACATCGTCTCGAACGTGCGCGGTGAGATCG
>JAURPT010000142.1 GCA_030836535.1 Alphaproteobacteria bacterium | reverse complement strand
TTCCTCATATTGAAAGTTACTTGGAGCGGCCCACTCCCTGCCCGTTTGACGGGCCCTCCCTTCTTGTCTCCCACGACACGAAGTCTTCCCTAAGATACTAGCCAGGCTCTCCCCAAGGGCCTGGCTTTTTAGGTTTTTGGGTATGAGTCACATGCATACAAATTGTAGGCAAAAAAAATATGCCGACCAACCTACTGTTGGTCGACACATTAAAAGCACTTGGGATTTGGGAGGAGTAAGTGCTTTATGAAACCTAGTGTTCGAGCGGCACATCCTTGCGCGCATTGAGCAGGCGACCCATGATGGCGACGAGCCCTACAGCCATAGCAACAGTAAACAGGATGACGGGGATTGCGACGATCAATTCACTCATTTTTGCCTCCTTTGGCGTTTGAACAAGATCATATTCGCCATGTGAGGTGGTTGATTCCTTGACTCGGATCAAACCTGAAATTTTTTCGGAACGATTTCTAGAAACCCATTTTAGATGGGCTGGTTTTGGCCTTCATCTGCCGCGTGCCCGGCTTACCTGCCCGTGATCGCCCCTTGCCCCGGCCTTTGGGCGCCACCGCCTTGCCACCGGTGGCCCGTGCCAGCGGGTCATTGGCGACCGACAATTCATTGGCTTCCAACCGCCGGATTTCATCGCGCAGACGGGCGGCTTCTTCGAATTCAAGGTCGCCGGCCGCTTTGCGCATCTTCTCTTCCAGCGCCTCAATATGCGCTTTTAAATTGCCGCCTATCAGATGATCCACGTCGCTTTCGCCGGTACTCACGGTGACATAGTCGGCATCGGCAACGCCCTCAAGAATGTCGCCAATTTCCTTGCGAATCGTCTCCGGCGTGATGCCGTGTTCTTCATTATAGGCCAACTGCTTTTTCTGCCGCCGTTTGGTTTCGGCCAGCGCACGCTCCAGGCTACCGGTCATGTTGTCGGCATAAAGAATCACCCGCCCTTCAACATTACGGGCGGCACGACCAATGGTCTGGACCAATGATGTTTCAGACCGCAGGAAGCCCTCCTTGTCTGCATCGAGAATCGCTACCAGCGCACATTCAGGAATATCAAGGCCCTCGCGCAGCAGATTAATCCCCACCAGCACATCAAACACACCGAGTCGCAAATCGCGAATGATTTCGATCCGCTCCAGCGTGTCGATATCAGAGTGCATGTAGCGGACCCGCAACCCATTTTCGTGCAGATATTCGGTGAGGTCTTCGGCCATCCGCTTGGTCAGGGTTGTGACCAGCACGCGTTGCCCGGCCTGGGCAACCTGCTGGCACTCATGAATGAGGTCATCAACCTGATTCTCAACTGGCCGGATGATACATTCCGGGTCTACCAGCCCTGTTGGCCGGATGATCTGCTCGACAAAGGTGCCGCCGGTTTCCTGCAGTTCCCACCCGCCGGGCGTGGCAGAGACAAACGTTGTCTGCGGCCGCATGGCGTTCCATTCTTCAAACTTGAGCGGTCGGTTATCAACGCAACTGGGCAGGCGAAAGCCAAATTCAGACAGCGTGTGCTTACGCCTGAAGTCACCATTATACATGCCGTTGAGCTGGCCGACCGTCACGTGGCTTTCGTCAACAAAGACGAGCGCATCTTCCGGCAAATATTCAAACAATGTGGGTGGTGGCTCACCGGGGTTCCGCCCTGTCAGGTACCGGGAATAGTTCTCGATGCCTGCACAGACACCGGTTGCACCCATCGTTTCAATATCAAAGGTGGTACGCTGTTCCAGCCGCTCGGCTTCCAACAGCTTGTTTTCAGCCCTGAACACGGCCAGTTGCTCTTCCAGCTCTTTCTTGATCTGACGAATCGCCTGATCAAGGGTTGGCCGTGGCGCCACATAATGCGAGCTGGCATAGGCTTTGATGGACTGCAGCTTTGACGTCTTTTCGCCCGTCAGCGGATCAAACTCCGTCAGTGATTCGACTTCGTCGCCAAACAGAGAAATACGCCAGGCGCGATCTTCATGATGGCTGGGGAATAGCTCAATCACATCGCCGCGCGCTCGAAAGGTACTTCGCGAAAGCACCTGGTCGTTACGCTTGTATTGCAGCTCTGCGAGTCGTTTCAGCAGAGCTGATCGTTCGATCGTATCACCGACGTTCAACTCTACGACCATGTTGGAATACGTTTCCACCGCCCCAATGCCGTAGATGCAGGAGACAGACGCCACGATAATCACATCGTCGCGCTCCAACACCGCGCGGGTCGCGGCGTGACGCATCCGGTCGATCTGCGCGTTGATCTGCGATTCTTTTTCGATATAGGTGTCCGTGCGCGGCACATAGGCTTCCGGCTGGTAATAGTCGTAATAGGAAACGAAATATTCGACAGAATTATTGGGGAAGAAGTTTTTCATCTCCCCATAAAGCTGGGCGGCAAGGGTCTTGTTGGGTGCCAGGATCAGCGACGGTCGCTGCAGCGTCTCGATAACCTTGGCCATGGTGAAGGTTTTGCCGGATCCCGTCACGCCAAGCAGCACCTGGCTCAACTCCCCTTCCTTGATGCCTTCAACCAGCTCGGCAATTGCCTGCGGTTGGTCACCGGCGGGGACATAGTCCGTCACCATCTCGAAGGGAATCCCCCCTTCGGACTTCACCCGCTTTTTGGGTGGGTCCATGGGGTAGTTATTGTCTGCCAGCAAGTTCTCAGCCATGCTCTGTTTATAGGCCGTGTTAGCTGTGTAAGGCGAGTCTGTTAGCCATGCATTATTGTGACTTGTCCCACGGGCCTTGCGGGCGTAGTGTGCGCGCCGTTTGAATGCCATTCGGAGTATGACAGATGACCTTCCTGTCGGACGCATTGGGGCGCATCAAGCCCTCACCCACCATGGCCGTCACGGCTAAGGCCGCCGAGCTGCGCGCAGCAGGCCAGGACGTTATCGGCCTCGGCGCTGGCGAGCCCGATTTCGACACACCGGACAACATCAAGGAAGCCGCCATCAAGGCGATCCACGATGGGCATACAAAATATACCGCTGTAGACGGCCTGCCTGCGCTGAAGGAAGCTGTGGCCGAAAAGTTCCGCCGTGAGAATGGCCTAGAATATGCCACCAGCCAGATCACCGTGAACTGCGGCGGCAAGCACACGATCTATAACGCCATGATGGCCAGCCTGAACCCGGGCGATGAAGTGATCATCCCGGCACCCTATTGGGTGTCTTACCCGGATATCGTCCTTTTGGCAGGCGGCACGCCGGTCATTGTTGAAGCCTCTTTGCAGACTGGTTTCAAAATTACGCCGGACCAGTTGGAAGCAGCCATTACGCCCAAGACCAAATGGCTCATCTTCAACTCGCCCTCCAACCCGTCTGGTGCGGCTTACACACGCGCCGAGATCAAGGCACTGACCGAGGTGCTTATGCGGCACCCACATGTCTGGGTCTTCTCCGACGACATCTATGAACACCTGACCTATGACGGCTTTAAGTTCACCACCATGGCGCAGGTTGAACCCGGTCTGTTTGACCGCACTCTGACCATGAATGGTGTGGCCAAAGCCTACGCCATGACCGGTTGGCGCATCGGGTATGCTGGTGGCCCGACAGAGCTGATCAAAGCCATGGCCAAGATCCAGTCACAGAGCACGTCGAACCCGTCATCTATTTCGCAGATGGCAACCATTGAAGCACTGAATGGCCCACAGGATTTTATTCCGGTCCGCAAAGCAGCGTTCCAGGAACGCCGCAACATGGTTGTCGATATGCTGAACCAGGCGGAAGGGTTGAATTGCCCGATGCCGCAGGGAGCCTTCTATGTGTACCCAGACTGTTCCGGCATGATCGGCAAGACAACACCCGGCGGTGCGGTCCTGAACAATGATGAAGACGTCGCCACCTATCTGCTGGAGGCAGAAGGCATCGCCGTCGTGTTTGGTGCCGCCTTTGGCCTGTCACCGGGCTTCCGCATTTCCTATGCCACGTCGACAGAAGCCCTGACAGAGGCCTGCACCCGCATTCAGCGGGCCTGTGCGGCGCTTAGTTAGGCGTCAGGTCAACCATGTTCCCGCTTTCGGAAAAACCAGACCTCGTCCTGTTTGACTGCGACGGGGTAATGGTGGATTCCGAGCCCATCTCCAACCCCATCTTCACCAAGATGCTGCAACAGGCAGGCGTGCCCATCAGCCTGACCGGCATGCAAGCGCGCTATGTGGGCATGGCGATGCCCGATATCCGCCAGGCTGTTGAAGGCGAGTTCGGCGTCGTGTTGGATGAAGGTTGGCACAACCGATATCGCCAGGCGTGTGATGAAGCCTTCGAGAAATTTCTCAAGCCCGTCCGCGGCAGCCGGGTTGCTGTAGAGGCCGTCGCCGAAGCTGGCATCAATTACTGTGTTGCCTCGAGCGGCCCACCCAAGAAGATGGCCGTTACCCTTGGCATTACCGAGCTGATGCCCCTGTTTGAAGGCCGCCTCTTCTCTGGCTGGGATGTCCCACAAAGCAAGCCAGACCCTGCGATCTTCCTAATGGCGGCCGAAAATTTTGGCGCTGCCCCCGCGAATTGCGTGGTCATCGAAGATTCGGTTGTCGGTGTCACCGCAGGCATTGCCGCCGGTATGAAAGTGCTGGGTTATGCGCCAAATAGCAACAGCACCCAGTTAGCCGAATTAGGCGCCCACATATTCACGCATATGGAAGATGTACCTCTCCTGCTTGGGCTTTCTTGACGTCCAGAGAAGCAGGCACCAACCCGGGCCTTGGCTTTTGGCGGCCCAGCGCACATATTAAAACCATGAAGGCTTTCAAGCGGCATTTTCTACTCGGCCTGGGCTGGCTGATCATTGTCATCGGGCTGGCCCTGGGTCCCATCCCCGGGCCGGGCGGCATTCCTATTGTTGCGGCCGGCTCTGTCCTGGTGCTGAGCCAGTCGATGAGCGCCCGCAGGCTCTTTATCAGAATGCAGAAGCGCTACCCCGGCTTCATGAGACCAATCCGGAAGCTGCTGAAGTCCCGTAAGAAGAAGACAAAAGACGGTTAACGGGATTCTCACGCAGCTGTGACTGGCAGTGAACACATTCTGTTCCACTTTCTTTTGGGTCAGGAATAACCACAGGAAACAGACATGCTCATCAAGGTCAGGAAGCCATGGGAACTGCGTGAACAGGATGTCACATCACAACAGCTCTATGTGAACCGTCGTCAGGTCATTGCGGGCCTTGGCATCGCTGGCGCCGCTGCCGCCTTACCCGTGAGTGCGCTGGCGGGCGCTTTCGACGGTGCCATCAAGACTGACTGGGGCAAGGATGAATTACCCACCAGCCTGAAAGATATTACCAGCTACAACAATTTCTATGAATTTGGCACCGACAAGGGTGACCCCAAGAAATACGCCCACAAGCTAACGACTGACCCATGGTCGATCAAAATCAGTGGCGAATGTGCCAAGCCAGGCACCTATGCGCTGGAAGACATCCTGAAAGGTCAGGATGTTGAAGAGCGCATCTACCGCCTGCGTTGCGTCGAAGCCTGGTCCATGGTGGTGCCGTGGAACGGCATACAGCTTTCGGAAATTCTGAAAAAGTTCGAGCCGACCTCCAAGGCCAAATATGTCTCGTTCAAGACACTGTATCGGCCCAAGGAAATGTGGGGGCAACGGCGAAACTTCATTGACTGGCCTTATGAAGAAGGCCTGCGCATGGATGAAGCCATGCACCCGCTGACCATGGCAGCTATCGGCATCTATGGCGACACCATACCGAACCAGAATGGTGCGCCGATCCGCTTGGTCGTGCCGTGGAAATATGGCTTCAAAAGCATCAAGTCGATCGTTGAAATCGAGTTCACAGAAAAAGAACCCCGGACTTCCTGGAATATAAGGCTCCCCAGGGAATATGGCTTTTACGCCAATGTGAACCCAACGGTGGACCACCCGCGTTGGTCGCAGGCCAAGGAGCGCCGTATTGGTGATTTCTTCCGCACACCCACCAAGATGTTCAATGGCTATGCCAGCGAGGTCGCCTCACTCTATGACGGCATGGACCTGCGGTCATTCTACTGATGATGAAACAAGCCCTGAAAACACGCAGTGCAAAGGTCGTCGCATTTGGCCTGAGCCTGCTGCCATTGGGTTGGCTGGCTGCCATTGGTCCAGACGGTTGGGGCGCCAACCCGGTAGAACTGTTCAACCGCTTTCTGGGGGACTGGGCACTTCGTTTCCTGCTGATCACACTGGCGGTCAGTCCCTTTGCGCGCATTTTCCGGCTCTCCGCCCTGTTGCGGTATCGACGCATGCTGGGATTGTTTGCCTTTTTCTATGCCTGCCTGCACCTGCTGAGCTATCTGGTGTTCGACCAGTTCTTTGACTGGGGTGCGATTTGGAAAGATATCGTCAAACGACAATTCATCACTGTCGGCATGTTAGCCTTCCTTGCGCTGATTCCCCTGGCTGTCACGTCGTGGACCCGAATACGGCGCCGCATGCCCACCCAACTATGGTTGAAACTGCACCGGGGCATCTACTTCATTACGGGTGCTGTTGTGTTGCACTATTTTATGATGATCAAAGCCGACTACCTACTGGCTAGCCTGCATGGTGCCATCCTGATCATTTTATTGTTGCTGCGCATGCGACCAGCACCCCGGGCAATGGCCACAGCCTGACACAAAGGGACCGCCCGCAAGCGATTGCGTTTGAAATGAGCAGGGGAGCGTCTATATAAGGGCCAGTTCCTTGGCGTAACCTGAGATCACTTGATGGATTATCTAATGGCCGCCGCCGGCCTGCCTATGCTGGTTTTTGGCGGAGACATATTGGTACGAGGGTCAGTTGCTCTGGCTTTGCGCCTCAGTATCTCACCTCTCGTGATCGGCCTGACAGTGGTTGCCTTCGGCACGTCTGCGCCTGAACTGGTCGTCAGCCTTGATGCGGCTGTACTTAACAAGACACCAGAACTTGCCCTCGGCAATGTAGTTGGCAGCAACATCGCAAATGTGTTGCTGGTCCTGGGTATGCCCGCCCTTCTCTGCACGATCTCATCGCCGGCCTCTCCGCTTAGCCGCGATACATGGATCATGGTTGGTTCATCAGCCCTGTTTATTGCCCTGTGCATGACGGGTGCATTGACCTTCTGGGCAGGCTTGGTCCTGTTTACGCTGCTGGTCGGAACAATGGTCTATGCCACCCGCACGGCCCGCAATGACTCCACGATTATTGATGAAGAGCTGGAAGAACTCGACGCCGAAGAGCTCTCCCACCAGCCACTGTCCAAATCTGTCATACTTGTTGTTGGCGGCCTTATCGGCCTGGCACTCGGGGCGCATTTGCTGGTCGAAGGCGCTATATCTGTCGCCCGCGCCTGGGGCGTTTCTGAAGCTGTGATTGGCCTGACCATGGTCGCCATCGGCACATCCTTACCAGAACTGGCCACAGTGATTGCGGCAGCTTTACGACATCATTGCGATGTCGCCATCGGAAATGTCATCGGCAGCAACCTGTTTAACCTGCTGGGGATCATGGGCATCACCGCCATGGTGACGGACATTCCCGTGCCAGCATCATTCATGAGCATGGATCTGTGGATCATGTTCGGCACCGCGCTGATTCTGGTGCCTATTGCTATCTTCCGGGCCCCGATCAACCGACTGACCGGGGGCGTCTTTCTTTCGGCATATGTCGGCTATATTATCTGGGTTCTCTAGAGGAGCCATCCGATGACCGACCAAACCCAACCCGCAGTTTGCAATGCGCTGATCACAGGTGCCGCCACACGGATTGGCCAGGCTATTGCGATAGGTCTTGCCAAGAGCGGCTGGCATGTCGCCATTCACTATAACGGCTCACAAGAGGCGGCAAATGCAACGGCTGAAGCCTGTGCCGCATTCGGCGTCAGCGCAGTGACCGTGCAGGCGGATCTGGCGAATGACCAGGAGACAGCCAAGGCCTTTGAAGACGCCCAGAGCGCCCTGGGTCCCCTCTCTCTGGTCGTGAACAATGCCTCCCTGTTTGAATTCGACGACTTTGCCTCGGCGTCAAATGAAAGCTGGCACGCCCATATGCAGGTTAATCTGCACGGGCCATTCATCTTGTCGCAGGCACTGGCACAAAACCTGCCGGAAGGAATGCACGGCAACGTCATCAACCTGATTGACCAACGTGTCTGGAAACTGACGCCTGATTTCACCAGTTACACACTATCAAAAGCAGGCCTGTGGACGCTGACGCAGACAGCAGCCCAAGCGCTTGCACCACGCATTCGTGTGAACGCCATTGCCCCCGGGCCAACACTGAAAAGCAGCCGCCAGTCCGAAGAATCCTTCACCCAACAGGTGGCTGCCGTTCCACTGCAAATACAACCCGGGCTCGAAGAATTCACCAACGCGGTTGCATTTATTCTTGCGTCGCCGTCGCTGACAGGGCAAATGATCGCACTCGATGGCGGGCAGCACCTCGCCTGGGAAACACCCGACGTCGTTGGCGTCGACGAATAGGGCCCCTGATGAGCAACTCACCCGAATTGAAGCCGCGCGTTGTACCGCTGAAAATCGCCTCGGCAGAGAAGAAATGCCGCCACGTATTTGTGCGTGACCTGATCGTCGATGCATCCATTGGCATTCACGACCACGAGAAAAATGGCCCTCAGAGGGTGCGCATCAACCTCGACCTGTCGGTTGTCGACGACTACTTCCATGATGCTGACAATGTCGACGATGTCGTCTGCTACGAGGAAGTTGTCAACGAAACGAAAGCCATCATCAACCAGGGACACATCTTCCTGGTTGAGACGCTTGCCGAACAAATTGCCGAACGGGTTTTGCGCATGCCCAAGACCCTCTCTGTCCGCGTCAGAATTGAAAAACTGGACGTGCTTAAAGACGCCTGCAGCGTCGGCATCGAGATTGAGCGAACACGCTAACCCCCTTATGTTTCGTCACTTTTTCGGTTGCCGGTTGGTCCCTTGAACAAGTGAAAACCCGGGCAAGTTGTACACACCGGTAAAATCTTGGCCAATCGGCAAGATTTCGCTTTTTGGAGTTTTTGTAAACTTTCACGTTGACTATGGGAAAGCTAAATAAAAACAACAGGTTAAAAAAATTAACAAAACGACCACCATTCTCGTGAAACCCACAGAAACCTTGGGATTCTTAGTGATTCGAAGAAAGTTACCAACAAAGTTATCCACAGGCTCTCCATCGGGTTTATTCGCAACACCTGTCACCCGATTCTTTTGCAGCGCCTATCGAATTGTCCTTGCCTTTTCTTGTTTTCCAGACTAGCCCGCGCGACAATAGACCCATGGCCGAAAACGCAGACACCAGTCCCCAGGAAAAAGAGAATTCGCCCGCCCTTGCCAACTTGTCCGGCAAGGAATTCATCCGCGCGAAGACCCGTCAAATGCCGCGGAGCCCCGGCGTTTATCGCATGCTGTCCGAGCGCGGTGACGTACTCTATGTCGGCAAAGCAAAGAGCTTGCGAAACAGGCTGAGCAGTTATGCAAGCGGCAAAGGGCATACGGATCGCACGACGCGCATGATCGCCCTTGTCCATGACATCGCGATTGTCACCACCGAAACGGAAAGCCAGGCGCTGCTGCTTGAGGCGCAGCTGATCAAGAGATACAAGCCGCCCTACAATGTGCTGCTGCGCGACGACAAAAGTTTTCCCTATATCCTGATCCGCACAGACCAGGAATGGCCACAGATCACCAAACATCGGGGCGCCCAAAAAATTGAAGGCCACTACTTTGGCCCCTTCGCTTCTGCCGGCTCGGTCAACAAAACCCTCAATACGCTGCAACGGGCCTTTTTGTTGCGGTCATGCTCGGATGGCGTGTTCAACGGGCGCTCACGCCCCTGCCTGCTGTACCAAATCAAACGGTGTTCGGCCCCATGTGTTGGTCGGGTCTCCGAGGACGACTACAAAGAGATGGTCGCCGACACAAAAGACTTCCTGGAAGGTCGCAGCCAGAAAATCCAACGCACGCTGTCGAACCAGATGGAAGAAGCCAGTGAGGCGCTGGAATATGAAAAAGCAGCCGCCTTCCGAGACCGCATCCGCGCCCTGACCAGCATTCAGGGCCTGCAGGAAGTGACCGCCAATTCCGTACGGGAGGCAGACATCATCGCCATCCACCAGGAGGCGGGGCAGACATGTGTGCAGGTCTTCTTCCTGCGCGGCGGGCAAAACTGGGGGAACCGGGCTTACTTCCCGCGCCACGACAAATCGCAGGAAATAGACGAAGTGCTGGCCGCCTTTATTGGTCAGTTCTACGACAACAAAGCCGCCCCCAAGATGATCCTGACCAGCCATGACTTTGGCGAACGCGGCATACTCGAAGAAGCGCTCAGCCTGAAGAGCAACCATAAGGTTCGCATTACCAACCCCAAGCGAGGCGACAAGTGGAACGTGGTGAACTTTGCCGCGCGCAATGCCAAAGACGCGCTGTCCCTGCGTCTGGCGGAAAACGCGTCACACCATAAACTAATGGAAGAACTGGCCGACCTGTTCGACCTGGATGGCCCGCCCCGGCGCATCGAAGCCTATGACAATAGTCACATCTCTGGCGCCAATGCGCTGGGTGCCATGATTGTTGCGACGCCGGACGGCTTCCAGAAAAACGCCTATCGCAAGTTCAATATCAAGTCCGAGAAGCTGGCGCCGGGCGACGACTACGGCATGATGCGCGAAGTGATGCAGCGCCGCTTTGGCCGCCTGCTGAAAGAAGACCCGTTCCGAGAACTGGCCGCCGATGAACGCGAGACAGGCAAGCCCGTTCAATGGCCAGATCTGCTGCTCATCGATGGCGGTGCCGGGCAGCTATCTGCCGTGCGTGAAGTCATGGAAGATTTGGGCGTTGCCGACATCCCCGTTGTTTCCATCGCCAAAGGGCCGGATCGCAATGCCGGGCGCGAACGCTTCTTCATGCCGGACAGGCCACCCTTTACGATCGACCCCAAAAGCCCGGCCATGTACTACCTGCAACGCATTCGTGATGAAGTGCATCGGTTTGCCATTGGCAGCCACCGCGCCAAACGGGCTAAGTCTATCACGAAATCCGTATTGGAAGACGTGCCAGGCATTGGACCAAAACGCAAAAAAGCGCTGTTACAGCATTTTGGCTCGGCCAAGGCTGTGGCCGAAGCCGCCCTGCAGGACCTGGAGGCGGCAGATGGAATCAGCAAAACATTCGCCCAGAAGATACACGACTACTTTCACTCCACCCCGTAACCATGCACAATGCGCTCAGCGACAGTGAAATAGCGACACCATGATAACCACTCTGCCGAACCTGCTGACACTTTCACGGATTCTCGTGATCCCGGCCTTTATGGGCACGTTCTATCTGGACGGGCCGCTTTCCAACTGGCTGGGGCTGGCGCTGTTTGTAGCCGCCGGCATTACAGACTTTTTCGATGGCTACTTCGCCCGCAAGCGCGGGCAGATGAGCAAGCTGGGCCAGTTCCTGGACCCGGTGGCAGACAAGCTTTTGGTGGTTGCCGCCCTTTTCATGCTTGTTGCTTTCGACCGTATCAACAAGATCACGCTCATAGCTGCCGTCATCATCATGTGCCGTGAAGTGCTGGTGTCTGGGCTGCGGGAGTTCCTGGCCGAAATTCAGGTCAGCGTGCCGGTGACCCAATTGGCCAAGTGGAAAACCATGGTCCAGATTGTAGCCATTGGCTTCCTGCTGGCAGGCGACGCCGCCACCATGCTATATGCTGTGGAGATCGGCACGGCCTGTCTTTGGATAGCTGCCGTGCTGACACTCTATACCGGTTATGACTATCTGAATGCAGGCCTGCGCCATATCGCCAGCCTGCGGGAACACGACCAATGACCCTGATGTATTTCGCCTGGCTGAAACAGAAGATTGGCATGGGTGAGGAAGAACTCACACCACACGATAATGTGGTGACGGTGGCCGACTTGATCGACTGGCTTTGTAGCCGGGGTGATAATTTCGCCACCGCTTTTGAAGACCGTGATGTCATCCGCGTTGCCATCAATCAGGAATTCGCCGAACTGGACGACCCCATTGCCGGCGCAGCAGAGATTGCCTTTTTCCCGCCCGTCACCGGGGGGCAGACGTGATCCGCGTCCAACAGGAAGACTTCGACGTTGGTGCCGAGATCAAGGCCCTGACGAAAGGCAACCCGAGCATTGGCGGCGTTGTCAGCTTCATTGGCCTGGTGCGGGACATCGCAGGTGATCGCTCCATCGACACCATGACCCTGGAACACTACCCGGGCATGACCGAGAAGATGCTGGCCCGTATTGAAGAAGAAGCGCAAGAGCGCTGGAACCTGGATGCCAGCCTGATCATCCACCGCTATGGCCCACTGAACCCAGGCGACCAGATCGTGCTGACCATTACGGCCAGCGCCCACCGGCAGGATGCCTTTGAGGCCAATGAATTCCTGATGGATTGGCTGAAGACCAAGGCCCCGTTCTGGAAGCGCGAAGCCGGTGCCGATGGTGACAACTGGGTTGAGGCCAAGGATAGCGACGACGTTGCCGCTGCCCGTTGGAGCCCATAGAAAAGGGAAAGCCCCTAAGGCTTATTCACCCCGCACCAGCTTTTCATAATCGTCGCGCAGGTTGCGGGTAATCTCGCCAACTTCAAAGCTGTAGGGGCCAATTTCACCAACGGCGGTCACTTCAGCAGCCGTACCAGTCAGGAAGCACTGCTCGAAGCCTTCCATTTCCTCTGGCATGATCGCGCGTTCGATAATTTCGTAGCCGCGCGCCTTGGCAAGGTCGATGACCGTGCGACGGGTAATGCCATCGAGGAAACAATCCGGCGTCGGCGTATGGATTTTACCATCCAGCACGAAGAAGACATTCGCGCCTGTGGCTTCTGCTACCTGGCCACGATAGTCCAGCATCAGCGCATCTTCGTAGCCGTC
Source organism: Alphaproteobacteria bacterium (assembly GCA_030836535.1). GTDB lineage: Bacteria > Pseudomonadota > Alphaproteobacteria > SMXS01 > SMXS01 > SMXS01. Next base: position 15,151 of record JAURPT010000142.1, on the reverse strand, counting down.
GCGCTCTGCCGCGTGCTTGGACAGCGTACAGATCATATAAAGGCCGGCAGCCTTACTTTTGGTCGGCGCGCTGTCGGGCCCCGGGCGACGCCATTCTGACATAGACAGGCGAATACCCTTTTCACGCAGTTCCGGGCTGAAGTAGGACGGCCATTCCCAACCGGCAATCGCGACATGGATTTTGGTTTCCTGGGCGGAAACTCCCATCATTTCCGGACCGCGCCAAGCTACGGGACGGAAGTAACCATCGGTCAGGCCATTGGCGTCCTTTACCTGGTTACAGGCCTCGTTAATTTCGGCCTCCGTATAGGGAATTTCAAAATCGAGAATGCGCGCAGAATTGAACAGGCGCTCCGTATGCTCTTCCAGCTTGAAGATGGAGTCATTATAGGCGCGCTGACCCTCAAAGACGGCACTGGCATAGTGCAGGGCGTGGCTCAATACGTGGATCTGGGCATCCCGCCAGGGAATCAGTTCCCCGTTAAACCAGATTGTCCCGTCCCGATCATCAAATGGAATCAAAGCCATAGCGCCCTCTTTCGAACATGTCATGCCCCGAAAACGAAATAAAATGACGTTGGGGTGGCAAGTTGAGTAACATTCCGCTATGTTTATGTCAACATGACTGACATAAATTCTTCATTTCCTGATAACGGTGACATCACAGCTGTAATGAGCTTGCTGTTCTTTGCCTATCGGGACTTTGTCTCAGACCCTGACAAGGTGCTCGACTCCTACCGTGTCGGGAACACCCGGCTGGGCCGGGCGCACCATCGCGTCATCCATTTTGTCAGCCTCAACCCCGGCATCACGGTCGCCGAACTGCTGCAGATCCTGCGTATTACCAAGCAGAGCCTTGCGCGGGTTTTGCGACAACTCGTTGATGAAGGGCTGATCGCGCAGAAAAAGGGTGAGACAGATGGTCGGCAACGGCGCCTTTACCTGACAGAAAAAGGCACTGGGTTCGAACTCGCACTATCGAGCCCGCAAAAGGAACGCTTCCGAAAAGCCTTCAAAGCCATGGGGCCAGACGCGGCAGAGCAATTCCGCAGCATGCTATTGGCTCTCATCAACGAAGACGATCGCGACCATGTCCTAAGCACCGTCGCCTTGGACGACAAGAATCTCTAGGCCAGGCGCAGCCCTTACAGATGGGCCATTTGGCCGCCATCGACAGGCAAGGAATGGCCGGTGATCATCCGCGCGCCGTCTGAACACAAAAATAGTGCAGCATGAGCCACTTCTGCTGAACTACCCAGGCGACCAATGGGATTAACCGCAGCCAACATGGCAACAGCCTCTGGCCCCTGCTCCAGCACTCCCGAGAGCAACTCGGTTTCTGTCGCACCAGGGGAGACCGCATTAATCCGGATATTCTGCTTCACATAGTGAATGGCCGCTTGGCGGGTCAGGCCAATCACGCCGTGTTTAGATGTCGTATAGGCCATGCCGGAAAGCTCACTACCCCGGTGGCCTAGTGTGGAAGCATTGTTGACAATACAGGCACCGAATTCTGTCTTGGCCCCAGTCTCCAGCATCGCCGCAATTTCATATTTCATGCAGCGGTAAACCCCGGTCAGGTTCACATTCAATACGGCCTGCCAGTCGTCATCTTCATATTCGTGCAAGGGCGACGGGTCACCGCCCATCCCCGCATTGTTAAAGGCATAGTCCAACCGGCCATATTTGGTAACAGCAGTCTCGACCATCGCTTTGATATCGTCATCGGACGCCATGTCGGCCCGCACGAAGGTGATCTCACCACCAGCGGCGCGCACTTCATCTTCCAGCTCGATGCCCCGGTCCATGCGGCGGCCAGAGGCAACAACAGATGCGCCTTCCTTGGCAAACAGCTTGGCAGCAGAAGCCCCGATGCCGGAGGTTGCGCCTGTGATTATGACGACCTTGCCATCCATGACCTTTTCCTTTCTGAGTTTCAGCCGGACAGCTCTTCCGACCGCTTGCGCGCAGCTGCAATGGCCCGGACCAAGAGGTCGACCATCGCGCCATTGTCCATCAGCACATCGAGTGCCGCCTGCGTGGTGCCGCCGGGGCTGGTGACATTCTGCCGCAGGGTGGCGGCGTCAGACGGGTCTTCCCGCATCAAGACGCCAGAGCCAATCACCGTCTGCCGGGCCAGCTTCTCGGCCAACTCTGACGTCAGGCCTGCGCGAACACCCGCGGCAGCCATGGCTTCGACCAGATGAAACACATAGGCAGGCCCACTGCCGGAGACAGCGGTGACAGCATCGATCAGCGCTTCATCATTAACCCAGTCGACCATCCCGGTTGCCTGTAGCAACGCGGTCGCGAGCGCCTGCGCGCCCTCGCTAACGTGAGCATTGCCGACGGCGACGCTCGTCCCGGCGCCAACGGCAGCTGGTGTATTGGGCATAACACGGATGATGGCGGCTTCCGCCCCCAGATAACCTTCAAAGAATGAAAGGGTTTTACCTGCAGCAATTGAGATGAAAAGCGCGCCCGGCCAATCCGGCAGCGCGGCCAATACGTCACCCATGACCTGCGGTTTAACCGCCAGTACAACGACGGATGGCTGACCTTGAACGGCGGCAGCATCTTCTACCAGCACCACACCAGGGCATGCGTCTGCGAGTTGCTGTCGCGCCTGTACAAAGGGCTCGACAACGGTTACGGCAGCAGGCGCAACCCCGGCGGCCAGCCAGCCGGAAAGCATGGCCGATCCCATACGCCCGCCACCAATCAGGACCAGCGGCTGGTCACTGGTAATGTTACTGAATTCTGCAGTCATTTAATGGTCAGGCTTCGCCCACAGTATCAAACAAGGCTGCGGCGATTGCCTCCTCTGGCGTTTTGCCGCCCCATACGACAAATTGGAAGGCCTGATAGTACCGGTCGCATTCTGTCAGGGCAATCTCGATCAGATTTTCGCACTGCTCCAACGTGGCCTGCATATTATCAGGCAACAGCACCCCGTGGCGGTACATCAACAGGCTTTCTTCCCCGGCCAGGTCAAAGTGGCCGAGCCACATCTGTGCGTTGATCAGCGAAAGCAGTTTGTAGATGCCGGCATGGGAGCCATCCGGCAGGCGCACATCAAAGGCGCAAACAAATTGCAGCCCGCCAAAGTCGTGCATGGCGTCGCGGCTCCAGGCAAAGTGAAGGCTGTATTCGGCCCAACTGCCTGCAACAAAAACAGTGAGTTCTTCTTCACAGCGCCGGTCATAGGGCCAGTCATTGGCAGAGACAATGCTTTCGATGATGTCGAGGGGGCCGCCAGTCTCCAGACCATCTGTTACCAGAAGTGACGCCATGGACTTGCTCTCCCCCTAGATCATACGAAGACCATATAGATAGCGGCATACAGCCGACTAACCACAAGATGTAGCCTGCCATTGTTGTCAGGGGCACGCAACCCCCAATATCTAGTATGTGTCAGCTTTTACGCTGAGAGGGATAATTGCCGACTATCGGGCCTTGTTTGCCGCTTCCAGAGCCTCGATGCGAGCACGCAGTTCTTCGTTTTCCGTGCGCGCTTCCTGGGCCATGGCCCAAACGGTATCGAACTCTTCGCGGGAGACCACATCCAGTTCCGAGATGGCGCGTTCAAGCCGCTGGCGAACGAGTGTTTCCACTTCTTCACGGACATTCTGGGCCACGCCGAGGGCACTGGTTGCCAGGCGGGAAACATCGTCGAATATTTTGTTCTCAGCGGTCACGTCATGCTCCTGTTGATGGTGCCATTATGGCCTTTTTCACTGCCCGTGCCAACGGGTTGGCTAAAGCCGACACAGCGCGCTTGACTTGCACGCAAGATCAGTAAAATTAAAGCCATGTTTGAGAATATGCCCTTTCCCGATATCGACCCGGTCTTCATTGACCTCGGCTTCTTCCAGATCCGCTGGTATGGCATGGCCTATCTTGGCGGCGTTGCCCTTGGCTGGCTGTACCTGCTGCGCCTGTGCAAAGAAAAGTACTGGCCCGATGGCGCGCCCCTGACGCGTGAAGATGTGGAAGACCTGATGGTCTGGTCCATTGTCGGCATCGTTGTCGGCGGGCGACTGGGCTATGTCTTGTTCTATCAGCCAGATGTTTTCCTACCCGACCCGATCCGGATATTCTATGTCTGGCAGGGGGGTATGGCCTTCCATGGCGGGCTGTTGGGCGTCACGGTCGCAGGCTTACTGTTCTGCCATTTCCGCGAAAAAAATGCGCTTCAGGTGGCCGACATGTTTGCCTGTATAGCGCCCATTGGCCTGATGTTCGGGCGCATTGCCAACTTCATTAATGGTGAGCTTTACGGTCGTGTAAGCGATTCTGATTTCGGCATGATCTTCCCACGCGCCATCCCGCTTGGGGAGCCACGGCACCCCAGCCAGCTCTATGAAGCCTTCTTTGAGGGATTCGTGCTGTTGGTGTTGCTCAACATCCTGTTCATGAAGACCAATCTGCGCGAAAAGCCAGGCTTCCTGTGCGGGGTATTTATCGGTGGCTACGGCATCTTCCGCTTCTTCATCGAATATTTCCGCGAACCGGATGCGTTCCTGGGCCTGTTGTGGTTAAACCTCAGCATGGGCCAGATGCTCTGCATCCCCATGATCCTGGTTGGCCTGACCTTGGTGATTCGTGCCCAGCGAAACGCTTGAGCAGCTTCTGATTGATCGTATTCGCCAGGACGGCCCAATCGACCTGGCGACCTATATGGAAGAATGCCTGGGGCATCCAACACTGGGTTATTACACCACACAGGGGTCTGTAGGCGCAGACGGCGACTTCACCACCGCGCCGGAGATTTCGCAGCTTTTTGGCGAGTTGATCGGCCTTTGGACCATCGACTTGTGGCAACAGGCAGGCACACCCAACGATGTGGTGTTGCTGGAGCTTGGCCCCGGCCGCGGGACCCTGATGACCGACGTTCTACGTGTATGGAAGCAAGTGTGCGGTGACACGCCACCTGTGCATCTGGTGGAAATGAGCCCGCGCCTGCGCGAAAAACAACAAGAGGCTCTGTCGGCGATCACGACGGATATCACCTGGCACGACATGCTCGAAACCGCCCCCCAAGCCTTCACGATCACTCTGGCCAATGAGTTCTTCGACGCCCTGCCTATCCATCAATATGTGAAAACGGCAACAGGCTGGGCAGAACGCATGGTCGGCTTGTCAGCCGATGGCAAAACAGAACCCTGCGACATGGGCAGCACCTTGCCTAAGCTTGTTGTTGCCCCTGATGATCTGGAAAGCGCCCAACCCGGTGACGTCATCGAAGTCAGCCCCGCTTGCGAGCAGGCCATGGCGCAATTAGCTGCCGTCATTAAACAACACGGTGGGGCAGCGCTCATCATCGACTATGGCTATGCCGCCGCAGCGTTGGGTGACAGCTTCCAGGCAATAGAAAACGGACAATATGCCGACCCCTGGGCCAACCCAGGCAAGGCAGATCTGACCGCCCATGTGAATTTTGAGAACCTGGCGACGATTGCCAGAGAGGCTGGCTTGGCCACGACACCAACCAAACAACAGGGGGATTTCCTGCAAGCTCTCGGCGTCCTCCAACGGGCAGATGCGCTCAAGGAAGCAGCGTCTGCACCACAGGCGCGCGAGATCGATCTTGCTGTCGAACGGCTGACATCGCCCCAGAAGATGGGGGCCCTCTTCAAGGTACTAGCCGTTCATCAAAATGCCGGCCTGACCCCCGCTGGTTTTGCGCCATGAAGGTTATGTCCACGCTTCTGCAGAGCCCCCATGGTTTCATGACCCGACAGGGTGGTGTCTCCAGCGGTATCTATGAAAGCCTGAATTGCGGCATTGGTTCCGCAGACGATGCAGACCACGTCACCACTAACCGGCAGCGTGTCGTCGCTGCCGTCAGCGATGGGCCCGTTCAGTTGCTGACGCCCTTCCAGGTGCACAGCCCCGATGCCGTTATTGTCACAGAATCGAACCGGGAGGACAGACCGGAGGCTGATGCATTGGTGACACAACTGCCTGATTTGATGATCGGGATCGTCACCGCAGACTGTGTGCCCGTGCTGCTCGAAGACACCGCCAGCGGCACGGTCGCGGCCATGCATGCCGGCTGGAAAGGCACGCTCGCAGGTATCGTCAAAAACACGGTCAACACCATGGTTAAAGCTGGTGCCAGACGCGAATCGATAGGCGCAGCAATTGGCCCGGCCATTGCGCAGTCTTCTTATGAAGTGGGACCTGAAGTGCTTGAAGCGTTCCAGAGAGACGATTCGGCCTGGGCAGACTACTTCATACCGTCTGGAAAGGCCGGACATCACCTCTTCAACCTGCCAGGGGTTGTAGCAGAACAGCTGAAATTGGCGGGTATTCAGCAGGTGGATAGCCTGAACCTCGACACCTATACCCTTAAAGACCGCTTCTTCAGCTATCGCCGGTCAACGCATCGGCGGGAGGTAGATTACGGCCGTCAACTGTCTGCTATCATGAATGGCGCCAATAGTACTTGAGGGCAGGAACCACCCTTGATACTAACAGCGAACAACAAGCGCCGCCGAAAGAGCAGCGCAACTTCAGGCCCTCATCAAAGAAGGCCCCGTGGGAGAGACGCATGAAGATTCTGGCCGGTAACAGTAATCTCGATTTCACCAATGCCGTTGGCGAGTATCTGGAGCTTCCCCTCACCCAGGCGAATGTCCGCCGATTTGCCGACCAGGAAGTCTGGGTCGAAATCGAAGAAAATGTTCGCGGCCAGGATGTCTTTGTCGTCCAGAGCACGTCTTACCCCGCCAATGACCACCTGATGGAATTGCTGGTGTGTATCGACGCCCTGCGCCGGGCATCCGTTGCGCGTGTGACCGCTGTATTGCCTTACTTCGGCTATGCGCGGCAGGATCGCAAACCTGGCCCACGAACACCCGTATCAGCCAAACTGGTTGCCAATTTGATCACCACGGCGGGCGCCAACAAGGTCCTGACCATGGACTTGCACGCAGGACAGATTCAGGGCTTTTTCGACATACCGACCGACAACCTGCAGGCCAGCCCTGTTTTCCGCCGGGACATTGAAGAAAAATACGACCTGTCGAAATTGCTGATTGTCTCGCCAGACGTAGGTGGCGTGGTTCGCGCCCGGTCCCTCGCCAACAAGCTGGGCGTTGGTCTGGCCATTGTCGACAAGCGCCGCGAACGGGCTGGCGTCTCCGAAGTCATGAACATCATCGGCGATGTGCAGGGCATGCAGTGCATCATGGTCGATGATATCGTCGATTCTGCAGGCACATTGTGCAACGCAGCGGCCGCGCTGAAAGCCAATGGCGCTGAAAGTGTCTCGGCTTTCGTATCTCATGGGGTACTTTCTGGCCAGGCCGTGGAACGGGTGACGAATTCTGTCCTTTCCGAGCTCGTCATTACCGATTCGATTGCGCCGACCGAGGCGGTCTCAGCCGCTGAAAACATCCGCATTATCAGCGTAGCCCCCCTGTTTGCAGAGGCCATGCGCCGGATCAGCGAAGAAAGCTCAGTTTCCAGCCTTTTTGACTAGAAATTCTGCGGTTTACGCGTTGAGTTTTGGATCCAGTTCCGCTAAAAGGCGCGCACCTTGGGCGGCGGGCACCCCTGGAGGCACGCGCCCTTAAACAAACTGGAGAATGACTAATGTCAGACATCAATGTGATGCAGGCTGAGCTCCGTGAACGGGTTGGTAAGGGGTCTGCCCGGGCTACGAGGCGCGCTGGCAGGGTTCCTGCTGTCGTTTATGGCCTGGGGCAAGCGCCCACTTCTATTTCCCTTCCCTTCAATATCCTGCAGCGTGAAGTGAACACGGGCCGCTTTGAAAACACCATCTTTGAACTGGAAATCGGCAAGGAAACCGAACGGGTTATCCCGCGCGATGTTCAGTTGGATCTCATTACAGACTTTCCCATTCATGTGGATTTCCTGCGCATTTCTCGCGACACCAAGGTTACGGTGAGCGTTATCGCCAACTTCATCAATGAAGGCGATTGCGAAGGCCTGAGCCGCGGCGGCGTACTGAACGTGGTTCGTCATGATATTGAACTGCTGTGCCCAGCTGACTCTATTCCGGAACAGATCGAGATTGATCTGGCTGGCCTGGATATCGGTGACAGCGTTCACATTTCTGACGTCAACCTGCCGGAAGGCGTAGAGCCGACGATTACGGATCGTGACTTTACCATCGCAACCATTGCTGCCCCGAGTGGCGGTGCAGACGACGAAGAAGAAGCTGAAGTCGCTGAAGAAGGTGAAGAAGGCGCCGAAGAAGCTGCTGCTGAAGAAGGCGACAGCGAAGAATAGGCTGGGTGGCCCTTCGGGGCCACCGCCAACGGGAGAGGCCCTTGCTGCTGCTTGTAGGCCTGGGTAACCCGGGCGACAAATATACCAACACACGACACAATGTCGGTTTCATGATGGCGGACGAGATAGCCCGCCATCATGGCTTTTCGCCGTGGCGCAGCAAGTTTCAGGGCCTGATCTGTGATGGCATGGTTGGCGGGGAGAAAATTCTTCTCCTCAAACCACAGACCTTTATGAACCGGTCTGGCCAATCGGTATCTGAGACCTGCCGTTTCTACAAACTGGGGACAGATCAGCTGATCGTCTTTCATGACGAACTGGACCTGGCTGCTGGAAAGCTCCGCATCAAAACCGGTGGTGGCCATGGCGGCAACAATGGCATTCGCGACATCACCGCCCATATGGATGCCAACTTTAAACGCGTGCGCATGGGTGTCGGCAGGCCACAAACCAAAGAACAGGTCAGCAATCACCTACTGTCTGACTTCGCCAAAGCTGACAATACCTGGCTGGAACCGATGATCGACGAATGCGTGCGATCCCTGCCCCTATTGCTGCAGGGTGAAGACGCCAATTACATGACACGGGTGGCCGAACGACTGAAACCGAACCGCCCGAACAAACCAAAACAAACGCCAAACAAGGAAGGTTAATCAGCCATGGGTTTTAAATGTGGCATTGTCGGTCTGCCCAATGTTGGTAAGTCCACCCTGTTCAACGCCCTGACACAGACAGCAACGGCTGAAGCGGCCAATTATCCTTTCTGTACCATCGATCCCAACACCGGCATGGTTCCCGTGCCTGATACACGGCTGGAAGCCTGTGCCGAGATTGCACAGTCTGCCCAGGTCATCCCCACCCAGCTGACCTTTGTGGACATTGCCGGGCTGGTACGCGGTGCCTCCAAGGGTGAAGGGCTTGGCAACCAGTTCCTGTCCCACATTCGCGAGGTCGATGCGATCATCCAGGTGTTGCGTTGTTTTGAAGACACGGACATCACCCATGTGGATGGCAAGGTTGACCCGCTAGCCGATTTGGAAACCATTGAAACCGAGCTGATGCTTGCAGACCTGGAAAGCCTGGAAAAGCGCAGCGCCGCTCTGGTGAAACGCACCCGCGGCAATGACGACGAAGCCAAGCAAACATTAGCCCTGGTAGAACGCGCTATCGAGAAGCTGCAGGACGGCGAGCCCGCCCGCAATGTCGAGGTATCGGAGGACGAACAGCCAGCTTTCCAGCGCCTGCAATTGTTGACCACCAAGCCTCTGCTTTACGTCTGCAATGTAGATGAAGGTAGCGCAGCGGAAGGCAACGAGCTGTCCGCCAAAGTTCAAGCCAAGGCAGCTGAAGAGGGCGTGCCCTGCATTATCATCTCAGCCGCGATTGAGTCTGAAATCGCGATGCTGGAAACCCGCGAAGAACAGCAGGAATTCCTGGGTGAGATCGGGCTGGAGGAAACCGGCCTGTCTCGCATTATCCGCGCGGGCTATGACCTGCTGGGTTTGATCACCTACTTTACGGCTGGCCCCAATGAAGCCCGCGCCTGGACGATCCACGACGGCACCAAGGCCCCCCAGGCAGCAGGCGTCATCCATACGGATTTTGAGAAAGGCTTCATCCGTGCAGAGACCATCGCCTATGACGACTATGTCGAACTCGGCGGCGAGGCCGGTGCCAAGGCAGCGGGCCGAACGAGGCTTGAAGGCAAAGACTATGTCGTCAATGATGGCGACGTCATGCTTTTCCGTTTCAACACCTAAACTTCGAGGCACCTATGGGCGACTGGATTACACTGACGGCATCTGACGGACATTCATTCCAGGCATTCAGCGCCCCGCATCATGGCCCCTATAAGGGCGGGTTGGTCCTGATTCAGGAGATTTTCGGGGTAACCTCGCATATCCAGAGCCTGTGTCATGAATTCGCCGAGTTGGGCTATGACGTACTGGCCCCATGTATCTTTGATCGTCTCAAACCCAATGCCGCCTTTGGCTATGAAGGTGACGAACTGCAGCAGGCTGTCGACTTTGCCGGCCGCTCCGGCGTTGAAACGCCGATGCTCGACATTCAAGCCTGCGTTGACCTGCTTAAGCAGGACGGTCCTGTCTCGATCACCGGCTTTTGTTATGGTGGGTCACTGACGTGGATGGCAGCAGCCCGTGTGGAAGGGCTGGCCAGTGCCGTTGGCTATTATGGTCGCCTGATTCCTGAGCATTTGGACGAGCAACCGCGTTGCCCTGTTGTGCTACATTTTGGCGAGCGCGATGCCTCAATCCCGCTGGAGAATGTCGAAAAGATCCGAAGCTCTCACCTTGAGGTCGATATTCACATCTTCGATGCTGAGCATGGCTTCTGTTCAGACCGACCAGCCAATTACAGCACAGATGCCAAAGCTTCTGCCCTGGCACTGACGCTCGCGCATTTCGACGCACATATGAGCTAATTTTTAGGCCTTAGTGGCCCTCATAGGCACACAGGGTATGCACCGGCAAGCCTTCATCCCGCAGTTTCTGCGCGCCGCCCAGGTCAGGCAGGTCCACGACAAAACTGCACCCCAGAATATCGCCCCCACACTGGCGGATCAGCTTCACGGCGGCCATGGCCGTACCGCCTGTGGCAATCAGGTCGTCAATAAGCAGAACAGTTTCGCCGGGTGCGACAGCATCTTCATGGATGTGCAACTCGTCCGTGCCATATTCCAGTTCATAGGTTTCCGCATAGGTCTTGTGGGGTAACTTGCCCGCCTTGCGCACGGGGACAAAGCCGACGGAAAGCTGATGCGCAACAGCACCGCCCAGGATGAACCCCCGCGCGTCAATGCCAACCACCTTGTCGATCGTCTGGCCGGCATAGGTGTAGACAATTTCATCAACAGCCCGGCGGAACCCTTTGGGGTCCTGCAGCAGAGTGGTGATATCCCGGAACATAATCCCGTCAATGGGATAGTCGGGAATTGTCCGAATGCGACTCTTAATCCATTCAGTCATGTCAGCCTTCCTTCACGCGTGCCAGGATCGCAGACAACCGCTCCTCAACATCAGGATCACGATGGTCTGGCGCCGTCACCAGCGCTGTATCGAGCACACGGTCGCAGCCTTGCGGGCACGGCGCACGTTCATTTGCCACTTCCTGAGCGACAGTTTTGGCCAGTGCGCCCATCAGTGCGTGAGCCTTGGTAGCATTGTCATGCATAATTCTCAGGATATCGGCGACTTCTACATGGTCATGGTCCGGGTGCCAGCAATCATAGTCCGTCACCATGGAAATAGCCGCATAGCAGATCTCGGCCTCTCGTGCCAATTTGGCTTCCGGCATATTGGTCATGCCAATCACGTCACAACCCCATGATCGATAAAGCGCAGATTCTGCCTTGGTCGAGAATTGCGGCCCATTCATGGCCAGATAGGTGCCGCCATCATGGACGTCGATACCAGCCGACGCCGATGCCTGCTTCAGCCACCCACGTGCGCGGTTGCACACCGGTTCGGCCATAGAAACATGAGCCACCAAGCCAGGTTCGAAGAAACTACCGACCCTGTTGAGGGTCCGGTCGACATATTGATCGACCAATACAAAGCTGCCCGGTGGATGCTGTTCCTGCAGAGAACCACAAGCACTGAAGGACACAAGGTCTGTAACACCGACCTGCTTCAATGCATCAATATTGGCGCGAAAGTTAATGGCATCTGGCGGAATCGTGTGACCCCTTCCATGGCGCGGCAAAAAGACGACGTCCTGACCGGCCAGTTCTCCGAAGCACAGATTATCCGAAGGTGCCCCAAACGGGGTTGTGATAGGCTGCCAGGTCTTACCCTGCAGGCCCGGCACATCGGCCAGCCCACTGCCGCCAATTATCCCCAGAAGCACGCTCGTCATCATCCGGCCTAGTTCAGGACAGTACGGTTTTCCGCCGTCATCTGAATGCCGCCCTTATCGTTCCCTTCGAGGCGCACGACAAGCCGAACACTCTGTTCACAGCCCCAGATCGTCCAGGTTTCGAAGACGGCGTCCTCGTTTTGCCGTTCATAACCGTCAGGCACACCGTTCATGGTGTCGCGCACCACAACTTCGCTGCAACCTTCGATCTGCGCCATACGGGCAGCCCGCTGCTTGAAGCCATTGATCAACTGAGGTGTTAAACCCGTTTGCCCCAGCACGAGGTGCTGGATGAGCAATGTGCCATTATCAAGAATACGAACCATCGAATTATAGGTGACGTCTTCGCCACATCGGTTAATCGAATGGCGGTTGAACCAGAGCCCGCCGGTTGGCTGAGGAACACCTTCAGCCACAAAAAGCGGCCCTTCCGGCACCGTTACGACTGGGCGTATGACTCGAACCTGCTGCAATGTGACCCTGTAATTCTCACCGCAGGAGACTCCAAAGGCGCGTTCATAGGCAGCGAGCTGACGAGCAACGCCGGCACCAAATGACTTAGATTCTAGGAATTGGAAGAAGAGGGAGCTCCGATCCAGTTCAGCTGTCGGCATAATTGTTTCCGCTTTAGCTGATTGGCCGTAAGCAATCACCGCCACCAGAAATGCGACTTGAAAACATGCCCGAATAGATTTTCCTGTCGTCATTACGCCCCTCCTGTATGCGTCAGGCAATAAAAAGCCCCGGAGCCGGGAATCGACCCCGAGGCAATTAGTGTAGCGGAAATTCTAGTGACCCAGAATACGCTTTGCAATACGGCGATAGGCGAAGAACATAATGCCGCAGAAGATTACGAGGAAGGCCATTACATTGCGGCCCATTTCCTTGCGTTCTTCCATCTTCGGCTCAGCAGCCCAGGTCAGGAAAACCGTGACGTCGTGCGCCATCTGCTCCAGCGTAGCTTCCGGCTGACCCTCTGCATATTCCACCAGGCCATCGTCCAGCGGTGGTGCCATAGCCAACTGATTGCCGCCCATGATCGGGTTGAAATAGGTTGTGTCACCCAGCTCGATATTGGCTGCGGCCAAAGCGGCCAGGTCAGCTTCCGTCGGGTCACGATAGGCCGTCAGCAGCGAATAGAGATAATCCGGGCCACCAACACGTGCCTTGGTCATCAGCGAAAGATCAGGCGGAGCAGCGCCATTGTTCATGGCAGCAGCAGCCTTTTCATTGGCATAAGGGCTTGGGAAGTAATCAAACGGCAGACCTGTACGTTCCAGGACTTCACCTTCATCATCAGGCTCAGCCATGAAGGTGTATTCCTTGGCAATGGCCTTGATCTCGGCTTCTGAGAACCCAAGGTCAGACAGCGTGCGGAAGGATACAAATTTCAGGCCGTGGCACGTGGCGCATACTTCGCGATAAACTTGCAGACCACGCTGGGCAGCTACTTTATCAAACGTGCCAAAGATACCGTCATGCTGCCAGCCACCGGCAGGCGGTGCTGGCTGTTCAATCGTGTTGCCAGCTGCATGGGCGGTGCCCGCAACAGCAAACATGGCAAGAGCAGCAAAAGTGTAGAGTGTCTTTTTCATTATTCTTCTCCCTACGCTTATGCGTTCTTGGCCAGAACCGCTTCGGAAATGCTTTCCGGTAACGGTGCTGTCTTCTCGAACTTGCTGAGCAGCGGCAGCGCTACCAGGAAGTATGCGAAGTAATACAGCGTGGTGATCTGACCAACGGTCAACCAGGTAACACCGAGAGAACCGATGCTGAAGGCCGTGTCATCGGGCACCTTGGCACCAACGACACCCAGGATCACAACATCAACGAGCAGCACCCAGTAAAGCCACTTCATAACCGGGCGGAACGTACCGGAGCGTACCGGCGAGCGGTCCAGCCACGGCAGGGCGAACAGCAGCAGGATGGAAGCACCCATGGCCAGCACACCGGCCAGCTTGGCGTCCATAATGATGAGGTCCGGCACGGAACGCAGGATGGCGTAGAACGGCAGGAAGTACCATTCAGGGACAATGTGCTCAGGCGTAGCCATCGGGTTGGCCGGAATGTAATTGTCCGGGTGACCCATGAAGTTCGGTGCGTAGAACACAAAGGCAAAGAAGACCAACAGCAAGACGGAAAGCATGAAGACATCCTTCACCGTGTGATACGGGTGGAAGTCGATCTGGTCCTGCGAGCCCTTAACGTCGATGCCCAGCGGGTTGTTCGAGCCAGGAATATGCAGTGTCCAAATGTGCATGATGACAACACCAACAATCACAAATGGCAGCAGATAGTGCAGGCTGAAGAAGCGGTTCAGGGTTGGATTATCAACCGAGAAGCCTCCCCAGAGCAGCTCTACCAACGGCTCACCGATCAGCGGTAAAGCACCAAACAGGTTGGTAATCACGGTCGCGCCCCAGAAGCTCATCTGACCCCAAGGCAGCACATAACCCATAAAGGCTGTAGCCATCATCAACAGGAAGATGACAAGGCCGAGCATCCACAAGAGCTCACGTGGTCCCTTGTAAGACCCGTAATAAAGCCCGCGGAATATGTGGATATAGACCACAATGAAGAAGAAGGAGGCGCCATTCGCATGGATATAGCGCAGCAGCCAGCCATAGTTCACGTCACGCATGATGTGTTCGACAGATTCGAACGCCATCAGTGAATGCGGTGTGTAGTGCATGACCAGCACGATACCGGTGACAATCTGGATAACCAGCATAAAGCCGGCCAGAGAGCCAAAGCTCCACCAGTAGTTCAGGTTCCGTGGCGTCGGGTATGCAACTAGCGCGCCATGTAGAACGGTAAAGATCGGCAGCCGACGGTCAATCCAGGAAATTACGCCATTCGTCGGCTCGAAAGGCCGTGAGGGTGCAGTCATTTTCTTTACTCCCCTTAGCCGATTTTGATGCGAGTGTCGGACAGGAATGTGTATTCGGGAACCTCGAGGTTCGTTGGGGCCGGACCCCGGCGAATACGACCAGATGTGTCGTAGTGGGAACCA